>JAYVFR010000013.1:0-11753 GCA_043772945.1 Minisyncoccota bacterium
TTTAAATGAATTAATTTATCAAAGGCAAGTCCAAGCAAATAAATATGTACAAAACTCCAAACTTCCGTTACTAAAGTAACGATTAAAATGATGTAGTAATCTACTCTCACGTCGCTCAAGCCACTAATTCTATGATTTATTTTTAAAATATTTAAACTAGGAATTTTTGTTTTTTGCATATTACCAAATTCAAGCAAAAGAAAAACGTTTTGACAAATATAAACTTTCTTAGTTAACAATTAAGTATTGTAATTCAAATAACCTCATTTTTGGTTATTTTAGTTAGTTCTATTTTTTTATGTTTCAAAATTTTTGGCTACAATTGTCTCAAAAACTGGCTTATTTTGCAATTTTCATTGCAGTCCTTGGAATTGGGTTTTATTTTGGTTTTAAAGTTGGTCTATCAAATCAACCAAAAACTACTAATGACAACCAAATTAATGCTGAGACCAAAAATACCGCGAACATTAAATCACTTGAACTGGCTGGAGTTTATTTTTTTGCACTTAATACAAAAGACCACATTTGTCCTGAGAATTACAGCGTCAAAGGGGTTTTTAGCTCAGATTACGGATATTATTATACTAAGGAAAATAAAAACTTTACTAGAATTAAAGCCGATATTTGCTTTACAGATGAAATATTTGCTCGCGATAAAGCAGGATTCATCAAAAAATATTAGATTCTTTCCTTGACAACTGCCTTCATCGAGAATAATCATGAGGATATGATTATTTACCCAGAGAAATTAAAAAAAGGCGATGAAATTAGAATTCTAGCTCCTTCAAGCTCAATGTCCAGCGTCTCTCAGGACAATATTACTCTTGCAAAATTAAAATTACAGGAATTAGGCTATAAAGTAAGCTTCGGGCAAAATTCATATCAAAGAAATGATTTTAATGACTCTAGCTCAATTCAAGCCAGAGTTTGGGATTTGCATGAAGCTTTTAGCGATCCAAATGTGAAAATGATTTTACCTGTCATTGGAGGTTACAATTCTAACCAATTGCTAGATTATCTTGACTACGATCTAATTAGAAACAACCCTAAAATTCTAGGAGGTTATTCTGACACTACAGCTTTGCAGAATGCAATCACTACCAGAACTGGCTTGGTTACATATTCCACAATTGCTTTTATTATGATGTCTAAAATTAAAAATAATGAGTATTCTTTTGAGTCTTTTTTAAATTGTCTTACATTAAATAATGAATATAAAATTTTGCCACCAAAACAATGGGATGATAGTCAATGGTATATTAATCAAGACAATTACAAACTTCATGATGACACTAATTTTACTTTAATTCAGGAGACAAAGAACGATGAATTTAAAAATTTTAAAACTAGCGGGCGAATAATTGGAGGGAATCTTAGCAGTTTGCGTTTATTGCAAGGAACAAAATTTTTCCCAGATCAAAAAGAAGATTATATTTATTTTTTGGAAGAATGTGCACCTTCAAAAGGAGCGAATTTTGATAGAGAGTTACAATCACTACTCCATGCTTCAAATTTAAAACACTTGAAAGGAATTCTTATTGGTAGGTTTCAAATTGAAAGCCAAATTAATACTAATACTCTAAAAAGTATTATTGCTCAATACCGTGAACTTAAAAACTTACCAATAATTTGTAACGTTTCTTTTGGGCATACTTATCCAATATCTAGCTTTCCAATTGGTGGAGTAGTTGAATTAGAAATAATTAACAAAGAAATTACAATCAAAATCATAAAGCACTAGAAACATTAAGCAGATAATTTGACTCAAAAAGTTTTTAAAGTCACTCTGTTTTCACCAAAAAATTAATAACTAAATTCTAATTAAATCTTTATTCCAATGCCCCAAAACACTCCAATTTTGTTATCAGAAATTAAAAACTCTAAAGTTTTAGTTCGCGTAGGTTATGATATTCCAAACACCGATGATCTTAGTAGAATTCAAGATTCAATTCAAACTATTAAACAATTATTAACTCAAAATAACAAGCTTATTTTAGTTACTAAATGGGGTAAAGTTAAAACTGATGAGGATAAAATTAACTTCTCTAGTGTTAAACTCCTTGATTCTGTTAGAAAAGTTTTTAAAGAAAATCAAATTAAGAATGAAATTATATTTGTAAATCAGTTTGAGATTATTTTAGCAAAAAAACTTGAATTATTAGACACCCAAAAAATTCTAATATATGAGAATTGCCATTTTAACAGCTCCGAAAAATCAGAAGACTCACAAATTAGACTTAATTTAGCTAAGGAATATGCTAAAGGCATGGCTTATTACGTTGATGAATGCTTTATCTCAAGCCATCGTGAGGAAGCCACCAACACTGAAATTAAAAATGTTTTACCGTGGGCATTTGGCTTAGGCTACCTTAAAGAAAAAGTTTCACTAGACAAATTACGCATCAACCCTAAGGTGCCTTATATTGTAATTATGGGTGGGGCTAAACTTGAGACTAAACTCCTCTTAATTAACAAAATGTTAACTGTTTGCGATAAAATTCTACTTGGAGGGCTCCTTTGTTTCACATTTTTGAAAGCTGCAAATAATCTAGGACTTTCAAACGTAGAAATCCACGATTCATTTGTTGAGGAAAGTTACTTAGAAACTGCAACTAAATTACTGCGAAATAACACTAATAAAATTATTCTGCCAATAGACTTAGTTTACGAATTAGAAGATAGCAAGCAATTTGGGCGTGATATTGGAGAAGAAACAATTTTGCTTTACAAAGAAATTTTAAAAGAGTCAAAAACAGTTTTTTGGAATGGACCTATGGGATTTTTTGAACGAAAGCCTTTTGATCAAGGAACTATTCAAATTGCTCAATTCCTAGGGAATCTTGAAACTAGCTATCGAGTTCTCGGTGGAGGAGACACTAACACTGCTCTTGGCAAAGAGTTGCTAGAAAAATTTGACTTTGTATCCATGGCTGGAGGAGCAAGTCTTGAATATTTGTCTAAATAAAAAATGCCAAAAAATTAAACCTGCTTAATATTACTCAGCAATAATTTCCTCTCTGGTTTATTAATTAATTCAAAAGTCCAATACTCAGTAAATTCTTGAGGATTAGAATTGCCTCGAATTACGATTCCACTTTTAGGATCTATTAAAGCATTAATCATTTAAACATTTATTTGAACTGTACGAGACACAAATCCTGTTTGCGCAATACCGATTTCTAAAATTTTAGGTTCAATTATGATATCTTGAAAATTACCTATTTGGTTCTGGAATATTTTAATTTGCTCTTTGTAACAAGAGCTTACCATATAGCTTCTCCTAAGATAAATATGGCAGAACTTAAAATATTTTTAACTTCGGTACTTTTATATTTAATCAATCTCTAAATAATTAAGTATTTTTCCATTTGCTAAAAGCTTCAGCACTAACATTACCAAAGTAACCTGTTGGACCACCTGGGAATTTAAAGTATTGTGCCATTTCCATGCATCTTTGAGTCGCTCTGACCTTGGTTCCTGTCATACCGATTTTAAAATCATATAGTTTGTAAACTGCACAGGTTATATTAGGATTGTTCAGATAGTCAGCCAGTCTTTCACTAGTATAATACCCGAAATACCCCGTAATCCCACCGCTATATTTATAAACACCTAAATCTCTCAAACACTCTTGGAGCCTGCGAACTCCTGACCCCATCTGACCAATGAAATAATCGCTCAACATAACTTTTTCACATTCAGTCAATTCAGTTTTAATAACTGGTTTAATAACCTCCACTACAGGAACTATTACAGGTACCTGTACTCTAAATTTATCATTTTTTGATCTTGGGTTAGCGGTTTCTAAATCAGTGTAACTAAAAGTTTGGTCACTTACCCCCCAGCCTCTAGCTGTCATAATTTTCCAAAGGTTATAGCTTCCCCAATAAACATGTGGAGTGTAGCGATAAACAGCAGCGGTTGCACTATTAGAAATTGTAAACTCATAATTGTCAGAGGTTTTAATTCTATTACCTTTGATATATGGTGATACTTTACTTGATTTGTTTTCAGAATTAGTAAAATTGTATTCAAGTTGGAAAGCTCCCCAATTTACTTGGTTTGCAAATCCCCTATATTCAGGATCGCATTTGGCAGTATCAGGGCAAGCATAACCCATAGCTGACCTTATTCGAAAATCAGGGTCACTATCAGGGTCATAATTTGAAATAGTTAATAGAGACTGCTCTTTCTCAAGCATAGCTAGAATTAAAGCGGGATTTAGGTTTGGTTTGTAACCGTATTTTTCACTAGTATTTCCGCGAGCTGCATTAAATATCCAATAACTAGCACTTTTTCCACCATCACTATAATTCTTTAAAGGAGAATTTACTTGATTTAAATAACTTTGGATGCTTGATTCTGAATTAAAAACTCTAGTGGAGCGAAACCCTATATCACTGAGAATATAATCAGGAGTAAATTCTGGAACGCTCGCTGCTTGAGCATTAAGAGATAAAAAACTACTTAAAGTAAGTAAGGTTAATATTGTAGCTAAAAAGCTAGATTTGATTAATCGTACTAAAGTCATAAAAAATGTTATTTGTATTTATGTTAATTTAAAATTACCCTAGCATTATACAACAAATTTTTCAACAGTGCAAGTCAATTACCTTGGTCGTGTTAATTGTTGATTAATCGGCTAGTTTTTGTATTTTTTAGATTTTATTTTCATCAATCATATAAGTAACTCCTGATTTTAGCTCTGTCAATCTATTTGTTATTCTAGAAACTTTATCAAGTCCTGTAATACTACCCATAAACCCGCTACCAAAAAACTCCTGAAAAAATGGCTTCGAAGGATTTATTTCTTCAATCATGTAATCTTTAAGCCCAGCATTGCTAGAGGCTCTTGTGTAAGCACTACTCAATTCCCCTACTTCATCGATTAAACCATAATTTTTAGCTTCTTCGTTAAAATAAACAAACCCATTTGCAAGTGACTTAATTTGATCTACGTTTTTAGAACGACCTTTTGCCATTATTGTTAGAAAATCATTATAAATTTTATCTACTGATTTTTGAAAATAAGCTTGCTCCTCTGGTGAAACATCACGAAGCGGATTGCCAATATCTTTATTCGCCCCTGCCTTAATTATCATTTCCTTATAACCAATATTGTCAGCTAGTTTTGCATAATTTGGTATTCCCAAACGAACTCCTATGCTTCCCGTTTCACCATACTTTGACCCTATAATGTAATTTTTAACTTTATTTGTTGCTAGTAAAGCTCCAGAAGCAGCTAATGAATCATAGTAAAAAACCCCTTCTTTCTGACCTTTATTGCTTAACAAATCTTGGATTAAGTCACCTAAAATTTCAGACGCATAAACCTCACCTCCAGGAGAATCAAACCGAAAAATTACATTGCGAATATTATTATCTAATTTAATTTTTTTGAAATCTTCCCTGACTTGATTAATATTAATTTGGTTAGTTGTTGAGCTACTAACACTTTTGTCTGAAGTAATAGCTCCCTCTAAATTATAAACTAAAATTTTATTAGTTGTTGGGACATTACTTTCTTGGAGAGTTTTAAAAGAAAGTGGATTAGAGTTTTTTAGAATCTCTCTATCAGCGCCACTACCACTTTTACTAACTCCAACAATAAGTGCAATCATCAAAATAATCCCAAGTATTGAGGTAATTAAGCCAGGAATTGAAGTCAGGAAATAAACCCAAAAAAATCCTGCAAGCTTAGGTTTAACTACGACTGTCTGGACACTGTTATCTGGTTTGTAATCTGTTTGATTTGACATATTATTATAGAAGTTATTTAGAATTTTTTGTTGGAAATAAATTAATGGTCAGATTATAAAATTATCTAAAACTTTTTGGCAAGTAAAATTAATTTGACAGCACAAATATTTTTTAGACATTTTATTCTAATGACTCAATTAACACAAATTCCTGATGAAATTCCTGATGAACTAGTTTTCCCGCATTTACATTTATTAGTTAGTGGCGGAAATTCTCAATTATTATTACTAAACTCTTTTTCAGATTGGCAAATTATTGGGCAAACACTTGATGATGCTACTGGAGAGTGTTTTGACAAAATTGGCAGAATGATAGGTTTTCAATACCCTGCTGGAGTAAGTCTAGCTAAAACTGCTAAATTTAACGACACGAATTATTTGAAACTCACAGTGGGAATGCAAGGAAATAATCAAAATAACAAACCCAACAATTATAATTATTCTTTTTCAGGTTTAAAGACGGCAGTTCGCTATCTAGTTCAAAAAAGCACAATCAACGGAATAGAATTTGAAAAATCCCTTCAACCAGAAGAAATAAAGCAACTTATTAACACTGAGCGAATAGGAGATTTAGAAAATGAGAAACTAAAATTTATTTACCAAATCTGTTGTAGCACGCAATCTGTTGTAATTACTCAATTATTAAATAAAGTTGAAAAAGCTCTCAAAAATTACTCAATCAAGTCAATTGGTTTATCAGGTGGAGTTTCGGCCAATTTATTACTAAGGCAAAAACTTACAGAATTAACTGATACATATTCAATACAATATCTTTTTAAACCGCACCTTAAACTAACTGGAGATAACGCTATAATGATTGGACTTGCAGGACTTGCAGGACTTTATGAAGAAAACAAAACTATTTTAAAATAAGTTGTTACAGTTCAAAATTTATCTTTATACCGATGTTTGAATATTCATTTTTCCAAAAATTAAAGACAGAAAAAATACCGCCATTAAAATCTTCAGTTAAACTTTTTATACAGCTACTAAAGTTTAAAAAAGTTATATTAATACTAACTTGATTACTATCTTGAAAAGTATCACCCAAATCCCGTAAGCAATCAAGTAATGCATCTAAGTTTTTACCGTAATAATTGGAAAAGTGAAACGCAGCCCCAAGCTCAGAGTACAAGTCATCTTTTGTCTTTATATTTAAGCAATTAATTGTAAAATTTTTAGTCATAGTTATTGTAATTTAGTAAATATTACATAATGATTTCTTGTGAAGCAAAGTAATTTATGATTAGAATATAAAATTCTTTTCACATAAAAAAGGTATTAAGCGAAGTCCTAAATATGTTTTTTTAAACTTTTACTAACTAGATATATATCATAAAATGTTGGAAGCGTAACTACTAAGGTATAAATTGTTCCGATCGCTAAAGCTATAGGTAAGCTGTCAACGTAAGCGTAATGAGTAAAATTTAGAAAAACAGTGAACAAGATAAAAATAACCCAGGATTGAACTATATTTTTTTGTCTTTTTGGGTAATATTCTAGACCTCTATAAGTTTTTTTGTTAAAACTAAAAAAGCCAAGTTGCAAGAAATTGTGAATTATAAACACTGGAATTCCCAAAAATACCTCAAGCCCATTCCTTGCCCCTCCAATTCCTCCACTAACATTACCGAACAACAGACCGTAAATTGAGATCATCATTAATCCAAAACTAATCAAGCTAATAATTGTCATTAAAAATATTGAAATTATAACAGAAATTCTGCTTCTATCGTTTGATTTATTGAGTTTTTCTTGATTTATCTTAATTAATTCCTCCACAGTAATCGGTTCGATATTCTCAACATAAATTTGCCAAAAAGTATAACCTCCAAGCAACAAAGTTATAAACTGAAAACTTGAAACCATTCCGAGGCTAAATGAATAAAGGGTGGTAAGCGTTCTATGATTTTGTAAAAAACTCACGGTTCCAAAAAGAATCAAATTAGCCAGAATATCTTTAATAAAAAATGCTCCAATTAGTAAATAAATAGATGCTTTTTTGTAGTAACTGACATTTAGAAACAAACAAATAATAACGACAAAGACACCCACAAACCAAGAAGCGACCTGAAGGTTTGAAACAATTGAGTTGAAACTTGGTGACTCAAACCTACCTCTGGTTGTAATTACAATTTGATTGATTAACAAACCTAGGGGAATTAACACTAGGGCTATAAAGGCAGGAATTTTAAGATTGGATTTATTAAATTGATTGTAGTTAACCATAAAAGTATTATTTCAGCTCAAACTTAGCTTTAACCTCAGGGCTACACTCAGGATAATCTTTCTCACCCGTTCGGTTTAGGAGGTAGCAAAATTCTGAATTAGTTATTTCATTAATTCCTGTAATTATATCAATATCTAGAGATTTGCAGCTTGAATATTTTTTAAAATTTAATTTAATTTCCTCAATGATAGATTGAGATAAAGAATTATCATAATGTCCAAGAAGCAACTGCTTATTATTATGTAAAATTAGTGACCTAACAGTTGTTTTATTATCAATATTTACACTTACAGTATATGTAGGATTTTGAGTTAGTATTTTGTATATTTTGTAGCCGTCGCAGTCATATGTCTGTATTACTCTAGGTATAAAACTGTAAATCATAGACCCTATAAAAACTAAGATAATTGCTACTACTATGATACTAATTTTTACAAATTTATCTTGAGTTAATTGTTTAAACATAAAATAGCCTATTTCAATTCAAACTTAGCTTTAATCTCAGGACTGCACTCAGGATAATCAGTCTCACCCGTTCGGTTAATAATGTAACAAAGATCTTTAGTATCAGTAGGTTTGCTCGTTTCACCAATTTTAGATAAACTAAGGATACTTATATTTAAGTCTTTACAATTTACTAATTTAGTATAGTCGAATTTGATTTTATCAATCTCATTTTTGTCTTTGGTATTAACACTATAGTCGCTAAGATAGCTACGAAATAAAATTGACTTATATTTTGTGTTATTTGTGTTATCATAAAGGAAATATCCGTCGTTAGTACTTTGTTTATCTATTGATATTAATGTATTATTAGAAGGTAATGGAGTAACCATTTTGTAAATATTATAACCATCGCAATTATAAGTTATTTCAGCTCGGGGAATGAATAATGTTATTATAAAAACAAATAAAGCTAGTAACAGAATTAAGATTACTGATACAATTGTTTTAAGTGAGATTTTAGGCATAGAATAGAACCTATTTCAATTCAAACTTAGCTTTAATCTCAGGAATGCACTCAGGATAATCAGTCTCGTTATATTTATTATTCAAATAGCAAATACCTAGACCATCATTCAATCTAAGGCTAAAATTGTTTTTTATACAGCTATAAATTATTTTATTTGACTTCAAATATTCGCTATTGCTTGTATAGTTATATTTATTTTCAAAAATATTTATACCATTTACTGATAAGTCGTTATTTAAAGTCGTTCTTACTTCGTCTTTTTCAGAATATGCAAAAATCCCACCACCTATGTATTGTCGTTGAATTATCAGATTTAAATTATTATTACAGCTGACTGTATAAGGTGTTTGCCAGACTAATAATATCACAAAAATACTGACTAAAAAGATCAAAATAAATAATTTACTTATTGTTTTTATAAATTTGAAAGTTGTGTTTTTTGACATAGATTTGTTTAGTAAAAAGTTTTATAATAATACCCAGATAGCTTCAGGGAGATAAACAGAAAGATACCTTAACATGTGATTACTTTTGTTGTCAGTATCCATAACGTCGTTCCATAATGCTTGAGAATAATATGCACAATTTAGACTATTCCGACTAAATCTATCATTTACAACCCAATTATAATCAACATTAATTAGACCAAAATAACCGCCTCTTGATCTATAACCATATGAATATCTGAAATTATCAGAGACTCGCTTAGAAATTCTTTGTGTTCTTTTTCTAAAATTACCACTATCTATATTGTTCCAATCTCTTTGGTCATCAACTTGAATAGAATCATTTTCACAAATATTATTTTCTTTTCCTCCACTATTGTTACAATCATTATCCCAACCTGGCCATGAGCTAAAAGTGTTTACAATTCTACTGTTATCCCAGAAACTTACGAACACATGTCCAGTTAGATTACCAGATCCTAGATTAAGCGTAGTTGCATTTAATTTAACATCAAAATTGTTATAAAAATTATCTTTACCAGCAACAAATTGAGTTGCATCATTGTC
The DNA here is from genome assembly GCA_043772945.1 of Minisyncoccota bacterium. GTDB lineage: Bacteria > Patescibacteriota > JACMRA01 > JACMRA01 > JACMRA01 > JAYVFR01. The sequence goes on from JAYVFR010000013.1 coordinate 9,976, forward strand.
ATAATTACAATTCCACAATTGTATTTTTACACCCCAATTAAAATTCGCATTTTTAATATCAATACAGAAATTTTTATCCTTAACTGATCGTAGGACTCTTCCATCAAATGTCCATTTTTGATTATTACCTCCATTGCATTGCCATAGAATTATTGCAGTTCCATAGGTTACATTATTACCACTTGCATCAAGGCACATATTAGTATTTAGATCACTTTTTATTTCCTGGGTTTCGCTTTCTAACCACCATTTTTGTGCAGTTGATGTATTTCGTTGCCAAATCTGTACTTCAGTACCATTATTAGCATTACTACCTGGAACATCTAATGTCCACGCATTTCTAGTATAATTATAGATATACAGGGGAGTATTTGAGTTATTCAAACCTCGAGCCTCTGCGTTTATACTACCACCAAATAAGTTATTAGCTATTTGTGTGAAGATATTATCAGTGTTTGTCTGAGCTGTTTTTGGGTTTGTAGGGTTACTTGAGTTTACTGAATTAGAGGAATTACTATTTGCAGGATTGCTAATTCCACTGTTTGGGTAATTCTTTGACTGGAATTCTATCTCCTTTTTTTTGTCTGCCTCAAATCGTTTGTTGTCCTCAGCTTCTTGCTCCTTGCTTATATAAAGTGAGTTTTTAAACCTTAGTTTAGTGATAGTTTTAATATTAGAAAAATTTTGCTTTTTAGCTTGCTTGCTCGTTTTATCTTTTTTTAGATTCTCTTTATTAGTTTTGGTTTCATTTTTTTCAATGATTTGAAGTACTGATTTAGTTAGTTGAGTTGATTCTACTAAAGTGTTTAAAATAGTATTTGTTTCGGTAGCTTCTCTAATAGTTGGAACTTTAATCTCTATATTTGTCCATTGGTGTTTAATAATTAATTTATCAATTTCTGACTGGGGGGCATTGTTTTGGTAGGCTTGATCAAAGTCAATTTTGGCTTTTTGACTTGCTGATTTGAATCGCTTTTCTTCTTGGGCTTTTTTAGTGAAATAGTCTTTCAAAATAGTATTCGCTTTAATCTGTTTTGAATCTTTTTTAATTTTCTTTTTGATAGGTTTTAAATCAGTTTGGTTTATTGTGTTTTGAATTGTTTGAGATTCATCTTTAGCTAATTTATCTAATTTTTGATTAATAGCATCATAGTCAGTAGTTATAATTTCAAGTTTATTAACTGGGATTTGATCACTAGAAATTAATGCTTTAGTCTGAATATTTGTTTGTAAATCAGTCTCTAATAAGTTATTCTCTAAATTGTTTGTGATAGTTAGCTCATCAAGTTGGGTTTGCATTGAGTTTTCATCAAACGTAATATTAGAATTTAAATTTGTAGCCTCTTGAGCTTTAGATTCTTTTAAACCTTGAATTAGGAATTTTACAGCTTTTTGGTATTTGACTTGAATGCTTTCCAAGTTGTCTCCTGCTTCTAATTGAATATCTAAGGGTAGAATGAGTTTATTACTCTCATATTCAGAAGTTAATTTAATTGTATATTCGCCTTGATTATTTTTAGTTTCTTTAACTAGTAATGTTTCTAAAGCTGGATAAATTTCTGCAAGGCTTGTGCCACTGGCAAATTCGAGGGAATATGAGTTCATAAACTCTTTAGTATTGCTAGAGGCTTGAGTTACTAGGTTTGAAGGGTCAATCATCAGAGTTAAAAATAAACTAACAGATAAAATAATGCTTAGGACGTAAATAGATAGTGTCCTAATTGTCAATAGAATGGGCATGATATTGTGGGGCTGTTAGAAATGGTATGAGAAATTGC
>JAYVFR010000014.1:0-35832 GCA_043772945.1 Minisyncoccota bacterium
AATTAACAGGTACTCCTTTTGGTACTTCTCCATCATGGAATTTAAATGAAGGTTTTGATAAAGCATTTGACAACGACACTACTACAACCTTTAACTACATGGAGCCTAATGGAGGATTTGCAGGACTTGATTTAGGAGCTAATAGTGCAGCTACTTTAAATAGAGTTTATGTCTTTCCACGTGATGGACAGAGTGTTAGAGCTGAAGGAGCTATTATTCAAGGATCGAATGATAATACTAACTATACTAATATAGCTACAATATATGGAATTGCAGATGGTCAATGGAAAGGTGTTAGTGCCATGAATACTACTCCCTATAGATATTATAGATATTTATCTCCTGAGGGTGGTTACGCTAATATTGCTGAAGTCAAATTCTTTGGTACTGTAAGTAGCGTAAGTAGTTCATCAAGTTCAACTAGTAGTTCAACTAGTAGTTCAACTAGTAGTTCAACAAGTTCAACCAGCGCACCTATGAGTGGTTGTGATGGAACTAAACTAACAGGTACAATCTTTGGTTCTTCTCCATCATATAATCTTGATCCTAATTTTACTTTTGATAAAGCCTTTGACAATGACACTAATACATACTTTGGCTATGCTAATCCTAATGGAGGATTTGTAGGACTTGATTTAGGAGCTACTAATACAACAGCCTTAAATAGTGTTTGTGTCTTCCCACGTACTGCCAATTACAACTACACTAGAATTAATGGAGCTATTATTCAAGGATCGAATGATAATCTTAATTATACTGATATAGTTACAATATCTGACGTTTTACCAGATCAATGGAAAGAGGTTAGTACTACAAATACTACTCCTTATAGATATTATAGATATTTATCTCCTGGCGGTAGTTATTCTGAAATTGCTGAAATTAAGTTCTTTGGTAGTGTAAGTACAAGTAGTTCATCAAGTTCTACTACTAGTAGTTCAGTAACTACAAACAGTAGCGACTGCGTTATTTAGATTTTAGCTACCTTGACTACAAAAAAGAAAAATACAACGGTAGCTAACAATTATCAAAATAATCTTATTATGAAACATAGCAATATCTTAACTGGGAGTGAACTTAATCAAATTTTTCAAATCGCCAAAAAAAATAATTTTGCAATCCCTGCAATCAATGTAACTAATAGCAACACAATAATTGCCTGTCTTGAAACTGCAAAGCAGAATAACAGTCCTGCAATAATCCAATTTTCTCATGGAGGAGCTAGTAGCTTGTCTGGTAAAAGTATCGATAACGCAAATCACAAAGCATCAATTAGTGGTGCTATTATTGGAGCTAAAATGATTCACGAATTAGCAAAAGTCTATGAAGTAAGAGTTGCTATTCATACCGATCACTGTACTCGTAAATTGCTACCTTGGTTTGAAGGAGTACTAAGTGCTAGCGAGGAGTACTTTACCGAATTTGGTCGTCCTTTATTTACCTCTCAAATGCTTGATTTAAGCACAGAAACCCTTTCTGACAATATCCAAATTAGTGCTAAATACCTAGAAAGAATGTCTAAAATTGATATGTTACTTGAGATCGAGTTAGGGATTACAGGGGGTGAAGAGGATGGCGTCGATAATCACGATATTGATAATGCTAAATTATATACACAGCCAAGTGATGTTGCACTAGCTTATGAAAAATTATCTAGCATTAGTCCAAACTTTAGTATTGCAGCAAGTTTTGGCAATGTTCATGGAGTTTACAAACCTGGGAATGTCCATTTACAACCAATTATCCTTAAAAACTCTCAAGAACATGTTAAAAACAAATTTAACTTAATTGAGACTGAGCCGCTTAATCTAGTATTCCACGGAGGGAGTGGATCAACAGACTCAGAAATTAAAGAAGCGGTTGATTATGGGGTTGTTAAGATGAATTTAGACACTGATATGCAGTGGGCCCTCTGGTACGGAGTTAAAAATTATTATGATATTAATAAAGACTATTTACAATCTCAACTAGGAAACCCGACAGGACCTGATGCTCCAAACAAGAAATTCTACGACCCTCGGAGCTGGCTCAGAAGTGGGGAGAATGAATTTATCAAAATACTGGCACATTACAATGAACTTTTAAACAATATCGATACAAATAAACTCATCTAATAGCTGTACTTAGTTTACCTGATATTAATTATTATTGTAGAGCTTTTATTTAGGATTTTTTTAGTTAATAATTCATCCTTGAGAAACTCCTCAAGGCCCTGTCGATTTTGCTTTAAAACAGTAGAAAGTGCTGTAATTTCAGCAAATAACTGAATATCTAATTGATTCTTTTGAACTTGGGTTAAATGAATTCGAAAAATATCACTAAGATTGTAACGATTTTTGAAATTAGGATAACTAGTATCTAAATATTGTATTATGGTTTTTTTGACTTCTAAATAAATATAAGCCTCTCGCCAGATCTTGAAATTTGGACTAGTTGACCGCCTGATTATTTCCATAAAAGTTTGTGAAGCCATAGTTTTAATTTAAGATTTTAAAAAATTACCTTTTTAAAGTGGTTTTTTTGAAAGGAAACACCATTGTATAGTGGGTCTAATTTTTAGTCCAAGAATATTTTTAACAAATTATCTCAAGTCTAAATTAATTCGTCAACTAAATAAGAAAAAAGGATTAGAGCATAAAAAAAGAAGGTCTTAACTCAATTGCAGTTGTCGTTAAACAAATTGCAAGAATCAAAACCCTCATATAATGCTGCGGTAAATTGAAAAACAGAGGATTTTTAATCAACTATCAATCTCTTAGCACAGTTTTAGGTCTTGCGTGAGAGTTACTTCACGAATGTTAGAATATCTTCTAGAGATTTTAACCCTGTGGTTTTTTTAATTAGCTTACCCCCACTATCCACTTTTACAAAAGTATTTGGAGCTGTTATTTCATATTTGATTTTTAGATCTAATTGATTCTCGTAACTTGTATTTAAAATATGCAGTGTTTCAGGAATTTTATTTTTATTAGCATTCAAATTGTCCGCAATATCTCTGGATTCAATTGAATCACTCGAATTGAAGAAAATAACTACGCTATGGCCCTCAATTTTAGCGTGAATTAACTCACTTGCGTTATATTGAACAAAAGAACCTGATTTCATCATCGGCATCATTTTATCAGAATCTTGGTCTAATTGCATAGAGCTATCAGAATTTTTATCATTAAATAAGTAATTTTGAATTGCTACCCATTGCTGTTTTGTAATTTGATCTTTTTTAATCACATAAAATTTTGAAGAAACGCCTATCGTTATAACAAGAGTGGAAAATATCATTACTGATAAGAGTACAGCTACCAAGTAAGTAACTTCTTTAAAAGTTGGAATTCCTGGAATTGTGCTATCTAAATGAGAGCTATGGTTACGTGGGTCTATATTTTTAAGTGACATATAAAAAATTATAATATTTACTAAAAGTTTAACAAATTAGTCATATTGACTAATACTAAAAAAATATAATATCAATTCTAATTGAATGTGTCAACAATTCTTTGACAAATACATTCTTTACATTTTTTAAAATCACATTTATGAACAAATTTAAATTAATAACTATTTGCACTGCCTTTTTATTAAGCATTTTAGGAGTTGTAGGTTTTAGCAATACATTACTATTTAACAGCCCCAGCAATAATTTAATTGCCGAAGCCAGCAATCCAGCCATTAACATTGAGCAAAAATGTTATCTAAAAGAAACCAATCAGACTTGCCCTATGCTTGACAAACAACAGGCTAGTTATATTAAACCTGATCAAGAATTTATTTACCAAATTAGACTGACTAACAATACAAACAGCACCATTGAAAACTTGCAAATGCAAATTGTAAATAATAGCAATGTTAATATAAGCTTAATTAATGATTTATCTAATATGCGTAATCTGGAACAAAATCAAAAGGCTGAATACTACCTCAAAGGTGAATTAAGTAATTCAGCTAAACAAAGCGTAATTACTGGTGAAACTATTTTTGTTCAAAATACAATTAATATCACTACTAAAACAGATATACTTACCAATACCAGTGTTCAATTAGTTAGCAATAACCAAAATGACGCTTCACAAATTAGCTTTCCAACTAGCCTAATGTCAAACAAGGCTACAACCTCTAGCGCCGTAATTCCTAGTAATAGCCAAAACAATAATCTGAACAGCTCAGAATCTAGTAAAACAAGTAGCAATACCTCTAGCTCAAGCGTAATTAACGCAATCAGCTCTGCCAATTCATCCAGCTTAACTAGTAATTCAAAATCTAATCTTATTAAAAATAACCTTCTAAAAATTGATCTAAGTTGTTCCAACAAACAAAATGGAAATCAGCTATGCCTAGATATTAAAAATGATTCTGACGTAACTTATAGAATTCAAGTGACAAATTCAAGTGACAAAAATTTAACAAACTCAAAGTTACATATCAAACATAATATTGAACAAATGGTATTAGATTCTAAACCAAATTTAAATAATTCTAACCAGTCTAATTTTGGAGTTAAAAATAACGAAAGCGATAAAGATTTAGAAATTCCATTAATTAAATCAAATGAAAAATTAGAAATTACTTTTAATAGCTTATTAAAAATTTCTGAATTTCAGAAAACTCCAATTGTAACAATGATCATCATTACTAATGACGACCAAAGTGAACCTAGTATTTTAACATACAAAATCCCTCAAATTGCAAATCAAAAATCTAGCCAAACTAGCGTTCAAAACACAAATTCTAGCACTAGCTCAAGTAATGTTATTACCGAAAGGGCTAAAATTACTAATTTAAGTATCACGACCCCTTCTTCGAGTAACAGTTCTATTAATTCAGCTAACCCATCATCATCAATTAGCACAACAACTAATTCTAATACTACCAATAAGACGCTAAGCTCCACTATTGCCACTTCTAACTTAAGTTCGTCTTTATTATCTTCTTCACCAGCAACAATTTCTAAAACAAGTCTACCAGCAACAGTTAGAACAGGGGCCCAAGAAAATTTAGTAATTTTTAGTAGTAGTTTTGGAATTATTGGAATTATGGTTTTATTTTTAAAAAAAAATCTTAAAAAACTACATCGCTAAATTAATTTTTAATTTTAAATCTTTTATAATAAATTAATAAACCTGTTAATATCATAATAAGAGCAAAAAACTGACTAATATAAACTTCACTAAAATCAAAAATAAACCACTTATAGTTTAAGGTGGTTTTTTGTTTTATAGCATCTAGTCGCAAAAATTCTAAAAGGAATCTAATTACTCCATAACCAATTAAATAAATAGATGCCACTTTGCCTGAATTTTTAGTTGTTAATTTACTGTAATTCCAAAGAATTAAAATTAAAAGAATTAAGTTAGCACCACTCTCATACAAAAAAGTAGGGTGGAAATAGCGATCGTTTAAATTCGAAGTTATATTAGACTGAAGTGGCACATACATTTTCCATTGTACGCTTGTAGTTGGGCCATATGCTTCATAATTAAAAAAATTCCCCCACCTACCTATTACCTGACCCAGCAGTAATGAAGGAGTAATAAAGTCTAAAAATTCAAATATATCTAAGTTAAACTTCTTAGTATAGATTGACAAGTAAATTAACCCGCCTATAATAGCCCCCATTATAGCAAGACCTCCTTGAGACAGGCCCAAGACTATTTGAAATAAATTGGATTCGTATATAGACCAGTTAAAAATTACGTAAAAAAGCCTTGCTCCGAGTAAACCAAAAACAATTAGACCAAGCAATAATCTATCAACTATGCTAGCAACTATGTTGTGCTTTTTAGATAGAAACAGTGCTAAAATGTAGCCTGCAACTACACCTAATAAAATAAAGATTGAATAATATCTCAAACTAATGATTCCGACAGGGATTGGTATATCAAATAATTTAAAATTAGTTAAATTTAATATATCAATTTTCTGCTGTAATTGCCAGTCTCCGTTGAATATTAAACTCATTGGATAGTATAAGAGCAGGATGAAGATGATCGTCAAAAATATCAGCAGTTTAGAAAGTTTTTTTGGTGAGTTTATATTAAAATAAAGCATAAAAAATTATTATGCTGTAAATTAAAGTTTCAAATCAAATAATAGTCAAAAAATTTTATGTTAAAATAATTTAAAATATGCAAAAGTAAGTAACCAAGAGTTAAAAACAAACTCTTACTAGATAATCCTTGATTTAATATGCTTCATTAAAAGTATAAATACTTTAATAAAATTAAATTTTTATTGTTCTAGATTAAGATTTTTTAAGAAACTAAAATATCTTTAAAAAAAGTTAATACATATATGCCGAGGCACATACAATCAATCATAAAATAGTTTAGAGTTATTAGTTCTAATTACTATTTTTATCTCCTTAATAAGGAGGTAATCCATCCACAGCTTCCGCTACAGATGCCTTGTTACGACTTAAATCCAGTTACTGGTTTAGCCTTCCACTCAAATAACTTGAGTTTTGGGGCCCTCCCAATTCCCAGACCTTGACGGGCAGTGTGTACAAAGCCCGAGAACGCATTCACCGCGAAGAGGCTGATTCGCGATTACTAGTAATTCCAGCTTCATGAAGGCGGGTTTCAGCCTTCAATCCGTACTTAGGGGGGTTTTGTGAGATTTGCTTCTTGTCACCAAGTTGCTGTCTCGCTGTACCCTTCCCATTGTATCATGTGTGCAGCCCTAGGTGTATGGAACACGCTGATCTGACATCATCCCCAGCTTCCTCTCAATTAAACTTGAGCAGTATCTTTAGACATTAAATAACTAAAGACAGGGGTTGCGCTCGTTACCGGACTTAACCGAACATCTCACGACACGAGCTGACGACGACCGTGCATCACCTGTATAACACCCTCGAAGGAATCCAACTTTCATTGGACGTGCAGTTATATGTCAAACCTAGGTGAGGTGCCTCGCTTACTATCGAATTAAGCCACATGATCCACTACTTGTGCGGGCTCCCGTCAATTCCTTTCTGTTTTAGCCTTGCGGCCGTACTATAGAGGCGGAGTGTTTATAGCGTTAGCTTTAGCCACTAAAGGAGATTGATTTCCTCTAATAGCAAACACTCATCGTTTAGGGCGTGGACTACACGGGTATCTAATCCGTATCGCTCCCCACGCTTTCGTCCTAGCAGTGTCAGTAAATGCCCAGTAGCCTGCCTTCGCTTTTGGTGTTCCCTTACATATCAACGGATTTCACTCCTACTTGTAAAGTTCCAGCTACCTCTTCATAACTCTAGTAATGCAGTTTCCAAAGCAAACACGCAGTTAAGCTGCGGTCTTTCACTTTAGACATACAAAACCACCGATCGGAACACTTTACGCCCAGTAAAACCGGATAACGCTTGAGGTCTCTGTATTACCGCTGCTGCTGGCACAGAGTTAGCAACCTCTTTCTAGAGAGCTCTTCAAAATTTAGTGACTCTCCACAGAAGTTTACGACCCAAGGGCCTTCATCCTTCACGCGGTATGGCTCGGTCAGGCTTTCGCCCATTGCCGAAAATTCCCCACTGCTGCCACCCGTAGGTGTCTGGACCGTGTCTCAGTTCCAGTGTGGCTGATCGTCCTCTCAGACCAGCTATCCGTCTATGCCTTGGTGAGCTATTACCTCACCAACAAGCTGATGGAACATAAGCCTTGCTTTTAGCGACTTGCGTCTTTAATCTCACGATCACATTTCGAATTACCCAGTCTTTCGACTAGCTATGCGAAACTAAAAGGAAGTTCTTATGCATTACTCACCCGTTCGCCGCTAAGTTTATTAGTAACAGAATTAATACAAAATTTGGAATTACGCTTTTGTTTTATATCAATTGTGTTACTAACAAACCCCGCTCGACTTGCATGTGTAAGGCCTACCGCCAGCGTTCATCCTGAGCTAGGATCAAACTCTCAACAAAAAAAGAATTTGTCTTTAACTCTTAGTTACTTACTTTTATATATCTCTTATTTTAATTTGAACAGAAAAAATGTTTTGACTTGATTTGATTTTTTAGATGTAAAACTTAGTTGATTTTTTTGAATCAATGTATTTATTTATGTAAAGATTTTTTTTAGTTTTGTCAAGAGCTTTGTCTTAACCACTATTACATTTCAAACCAACTAATAGCTAGTCATAGTTTTATGGCAACTGATCCTAGCTAGTTTTAATCGAGCTTAATAGTAACGATGTAATTGGAAACAAAAAGAGCGTTTTTAATATTCGTACGGTTTAAGAAGCCATCATAAATAATTACACCTATCTGAGCTTTATGACCTTGATTTGATAAATAGCTTAACCAAAAGTTAGCTTCAGTACTATAAACAAAATAGCTGGCATAAACACGATTTAAAAAATAAGAAGGAATTTCTAGACTACCTTGGGATCGATTAGTAATTTGAACAAAAAAATACTTTCTCCACTTAACGCTTAATTCTTGCAATTTCTCTATTTGTTTTGTCTGGTCTAGTATTAGAGTGGTCTCATCCTTAACAACTTGACTGGATAAATGATATTCAAACACCAAATCACAAATTGGTAAGTGGTTCAAACTGACGTAGAGACTTTTTAGATTTTTTTGAGCTTCTGGCAAGTCTTTATACAAACTATTTGACTTTAAACTAAGCTTACCATTGAACAAACCCCCTATTATATTGTTCAATTCAGACCAATCATTCTTATTATTTTTTTTGCGAATTATAAATAAAAGTGTTTGAATTATTTTTTTCCATTGTTCAGTTTTTTCCAAAAGATTGTAATCTAGAATGTTTCCAGCTTGAGCTTCAATCATAAAAGATAAAAACCAATTAGTTCGCATACTAATTTTTTCAGCATCTAATAATTGATTTAAATCGTTCTCCCAAACCCCTAAACCATAACTATAAACAACTCCACCAGTTTTAATTTTTTCTAAACAGTTGATTACAGAAGGTGTTAAAATATTGTTTTCAATTACCATTATTATTGGTATTCCCAGACTATTTAAAACATCTATTTGATCAATAATTTCTTCAGCCAGTCCATTAAAAGTTGAAATAATTACTAAATTGATTGGTTTCTTCACTGCTTTTTGAGAGCGAACAAAAATTTGTAATTTCTGAGTGTCCCAATTTAAAGTATTCCTATCAATATCAAGTGTAGTAAGGTTGTAACCGTCAGTTAAAATTTGGGCTAAATCAGAATTTAAGAGAGGGTGGCAAAGTATATTTATACCTCCATTCACCATCATTCTAGTAACTAAATTACGAAAAGATTGAGTCTGAGAAACATGACAAAAAGCTGACCAACGACCAGCCGTTACAGAGTAATTGTTAAAGTTTACTTTTTGGTTAAAAACTTTCTCCCGCCAAAAACGTTTAACGAAAACACCCGTGTAGAGTCTCTCAGGACGATCAAAGTATTTAACTAAAGTATCGATTTGTTGTGATATATGATTACTATTCATACTGAAATTTATGACACACCTTTGATTTAAAAAAAGTGATACTGTCAATTCTAAACCTAACTAATTTGACCAAAATATCTAAAAATATCTAGTATTTGGAGCACAAGATAAAAAATTATGGCAAATCCTTCTTCCAACAAACCAACACTATCAATCAAAAAAGGAGATATATTTGATTTACGTGAAATAATTTTAACCCAAAAATTCACAGAACCGCCTTCACGATATTCAGAAGCAGGTCTTATTAAAAAATTAGAAGAGATAGGGCTTGGCAGACCTAGCACATACGCTAGCATCATTTCAACTCTTTACGATCGTGGCTATTTAGAAAATTCTAAAGGCTCGATGAAGCCCTCAACTCTCGGGATGCAAGTTGCTAAGTTATTAGGAGAAAATTTTGATCGTTATACAAGTCAAGAATTAACCAGTCAAATGGAAAAAAACCTTGATGAAATTGCTGAAGGGCAAAAAACCTACCTAGAAACGTTAAATCAATTTTGGTGGGATTTTAACAAAGAAGTCGATGATACGACAATTAGTTTAAAGCAAAATTCAGCTAATTATCGCTCAATTGAGTCCGATGTGGAATGTCCAACTTGTGAAAGCAAAACTGAATTAAAATTAGGGCGTTTTGGTGAATATTATCAATGCTTAAGCGTTAGAGAGCACCAATTTCCGAAAAATTTTAAGGAATATGGTGAGGCATTAATTGAAAATACCGAAAAATATCAAAATCAAACAGAAGATAAAAAATGTGAAGTTTGTGGAGTGGATATGATCATTAGAGTGGCTAAAAGTAGTTTGAAGCCTTACATAGCCTGCCCTGAATATCGTGTTGGTAATAAACATACAATCACTAATATAATAGATCCAGAAAACAAACTCTTATCTCAAAAAACTCCTAAAAATTTTAGTAAAAAATCAGCAACAAAACCAAGTGCTAAAATCCCTGCAAAGAAATAAAAAACTTACTGCTTAAACGTTGCTTGACAAAGGATATTAAATATTATTATCTAGTCGTATATGTCAAGAATTGGTAAAAAAACTATCGTTTTACCTGGTAAAGTTGAATTTAACTATAATGCTGACACCAACTTAGTTGAAGTTAAAGGACCTTTAGGTAAATTAAGTCTAACTTTAGACAAACATGTTACTATTAAACAAGAAGGCGAAAACGTAAATCTAGTTGTAGAAAATGAAACTAATAAATTTCAAAGAGCAATCTGGGGAACTAATCGTGCTCTTGTGTATAACATGATTGTAGGTGTTACAGAAGGTTTTAAAAAAGATATGGAGCTTAATGGAGTTGGCTATAAAATGGAGCTGACAGGAGATCTTTTAACTCTTTATATTGGATTTAGCCACACTGTTCCAGTCAAGGTACCTAGTGCTATTAAATTAACTTTAGTAAAAAATTTATTAACTGGTCATAGTTCAGATAATCAATTAATTGGTAATTTCTTCAATACTATTCACAACATGAAACCTTGCGATCCCTATAAAGGTAAAGGGTTCAAATTCCCAGGCAGATTCTACCGCAGAAAAGTAGTTAAAAAAACTAAGTAATAAATTATAATTATACTCTTAATATGTCACAATATAATCATAGAAAAATGAGAATTAAAGTTCGTTTTAACTACTCTACTCCGACCATAGTAATCTCACGATCAAATAAAAATATAATTGCTCAATTTGTTGGTCAAGATAAAAAAACTGTCTTTACTGTCGATTCCGAAAAATTAACAGGTACTAAAATCGAACAAGCAGATTCAGTAGGTAAACAAGTTGCTGAAAAACTTAAATTTTTAAAGGTTGAAAAAATTATTTTTAATCGTAACGGATATGTTTATCATGGTAGAGTTAAAGCTCTTGCTGATGCAATGCGACAAAATGGTATCACAATTTAATCAAATATTTTTTTAATATGAATAACACACCAGAGAAAACAAATAGTAACCCAGTTTTTAAACCAAATACTAATCCTACTAGTTCTACTAACCCCACTACTACTCAAGCAACTGGAGTTGCAAGCTCTAACTTCCGTCGCGGAGGCCCTAATGATAGACCCCGCTTTGATAGAAACAGCCCAGCATCTAGATTGCGTAACGGTAAAAAACGTGAAACTAATCGCCGCACCGAAGTACCTGATGAATTCGAATCACAAGTTATTCAAGTTAGAAGAATCTCTAAAACTGTGAGTGGTGGTAAAATTATGCGTTTTAGTGCTTTAATTGTTTCAGGAGATAAAAAAGGTAAAGTAGGATACGGCCTAGGTAAAGGAAGAGACTTCCAAGAAGCAGTAGCTAAAGCCACACGCCAAGCAAAAAATTCAATTATTAAATTAGATATCAGTGACGATTTATCAATTAAATTCCCAAGTCAATTTAAATATAAAGCCGTTAAACTGTTCCTTAAACCTGCCCAAAGTGGTACAGGTCTGATTGCTGGATCTTACCTACGACCAGTGCTACAACTTTCTGGAATTCAGAATATCTACTCTAAAATTATCGGAAGTAACAATAAAGTTGTAGGTGTTCGAGCTATCATCGAAGCTCTTAAAGCTTCATACACGGTCTAATACTTTTAAAAAAATCAAAAGCAAGCAACCTAGATAATTATATTCTAGGTTTTTGTTTTATATTCACATATTACTTTTATATATGCTAACAGAATATCAAAATCAAATTAATAATCTTGATCAACAAATTCTAGACTTAATGTCACTCAGACAAGAGTTGGTTAAATTAGTAGCAAAAGACAAATTAAATCTAAACCTTCCCACGAGAAACATACTAGAACAAAAAAACAACGAATCGCTACTAATTAGTTACGGTAAAAATAGAAACTTAAAGACTAAGCTTATCAGAAGGTTGTGGAGATTTCTAGATCATGAATCTACTAAAATTCAATCGGAAATACTCTCCGAAATCGATCGTAAAGTTAAACTTGAGGCTGAATTATTGAAAATAAATTTAAGACGTAAAAATAAAAAAATAAAAAAATAGTATTAAAAAACTATGTCATATTCCAGAAGCCAAGTCTATATTTTAAATTTACTAGCTAAGCGAGACTACAGCTATCAAGAATTATTAGATAAACTAGCTATTCGAAACCTAAATAAAACTGAAGCTGTAAAAGAGTTAGAAATTATAGTAACAAATAACTGGATCAATGACAAACGATTAGCGGAGAACTTAATATTGTACTACTCTAAAACACGAGGACCTAATTGGATTAATCAAAAACTAAATCAACGCAAAATTCCAACAGAAATTATCACTAAAAACCTATCTAAAATAAAGCTCTCAACTGAAAATCAAGATAAATCAAATTTAAAATTGAAAATTGAAAAAAAATATAACATTACTAATTGGAAAGTAATCGATTTGAAAACTAAAGCTAAAATTTGGAATTATTTATTATATCATGGTTTTAACAACCCCTATGAAATGATCAGTGGCTGGTCTAGCTCATAAAAACTACTTGCTACGTGGCCTTTTAAATGATTAATATTTTTTAAAATAACTTCTTTGTGGTATTTAGTTTTAATAAAATGTTTCAAGCTTTTTGCAAACTCAACTCCCACTCGGAGAGCGCTTGGAAGGCCCGGAGTCGTAGTAACAAATATATATTTTAATTCAAGAACCAATTCATCTAATTTAAAACCCGATTCTCTTATTATTTGTTCAAACAAAAAATGAATCTGATCAGCATGACTGCGAGCCCCAATTTCTGGAACCACCCCGCCATATTCAGCGTGAATCTCAATTTGGGAGCTAATTACACTACTTAAAATTTTAAAAGAGTTTAGATAACTGTATAAACTAGAACTATTATTGGAGTTATTAGTAATATCAACAGACCTCATAAAACAAAGAGAGGTTTCATCACAACTTGTTTCAATAGCCAGTATTAGCATATTTTAAAAAAGATAAAAAAGATAAAAAAGATAAAAAAGTCATAATTGTAATTATAATTCTGTAACGCCGCTTTTAATAGGAGGTTCGCGATCTAAGACAATGTTTAAAATCGCTTTCCAAGATGCCAAAACTTCTCGCCCTAAGCCATACACAATCGTATTAATATTAGAATCTCTAGCCACAACAGGAATAACTGTCAAGCCAACATTCCTACACAAATAAAGAGCTCTTTGCATGTGAAATGCTTGAGTCACTAAATAAATTTTTTGGAGGTTGAATACATTTTTAGCCCGCCAACAACTATCAAAAGTATTCAGACCTGCATAGTCCTCAAAAATACTTGTCTCCGAAATCGAATAATTTTTTACCAAATAGCTTTTCATTGCTTTTGGCTCGTTGTAATATTTATCAGACCAATTATCACCTGAAACTAAAATTTTAGTAATTTTTTTATTTTGATATAGCTCTGCGGATGCATCCAGCCTAAATGAAAGAATTACACTCGGAATATCACTATAAACTTGAGCTCCCAAAACTAAGGCTGTTTCTATTTTTAAAGGACTTATGTCGCTAGAATTAAAAGTAAAATTACTAAAACAAATATACCCAAAAGGCAAAAAAATAACAACTAAAAGAACGCAAAGAAACTTAACAAGTATTTTTAAGCTGGCTTTTAAATTAAAATTAGAAAAAAAACTGGTCAAAACAAATAAAATTAAAGAAATCCAATAACTAAATAACTTAGAATAGTTGCTTTCCTTTTGTCAAAATTAAGGGAAGTTTTCTCAGAAATAGAGTAATAGATAAACTTCTATTTTTTAATTTGCTAATTTTTAATAAATAGATTTTAAATTTAAGTAAGCTTCTATCAATTCGCCCTCTCAATTATGATAAATCTCAGGACACTTTTTATAGAGCATCGTAAAGCTATCATTACCGTCAACCTAATCGGTTTACTAACTACAGCCCTTGGAATTACAATCCCTAGAATTACAGGAACAGTCATTAATGAGATTGAAACAAATCAAATAAATTATAATTTAATCACAACCTTTGGAATTATTGTGTTTTTGATTCTAATTAGTGGTCTTAGCGAGAATATTCTAGTTTCAAAACTAGGTGAAAAAATAGCCTCAAACCTCAGAAATAGAGTAATGAATAAACTTACTAAACTTGACTACAACCAAGTAAATAAGCAGGGGATCGGGAATATTATCACATTAATGAGCAGTGATATTGATGGAATTAAGCAGATGATGAGTACTGAATTAATGTTCACCTTTCAAGCTATTCTTTTATTTATTGGCTCTCTAACTATTATGCTTATTAGCAATTGGAGGCTAGGTCTTGTTGCTCTCGTGTCATTACCAATAATTGTGGGAGTGTTTATTTTTACTTTTAAGTCTGTTACTAAATTCTTTAAACAATCTTTTACTAATCAGAGTCAAACTAATACTGTAATTAGCCAAAATATTTATGCCAGCAATTTGATCAGAGTTCAAAACTCCCAAGACTACGAAACAGAGAAGTTTAATCTCTACGCTGAGAAATCTGAATTAATCTCTCGCAATATTGTTTCGTCTTTTGGATCTCTTATTCCAACTATTAATGGAGTAACTAACTGGACGGTTATTGCTATTCTCTATGTTGGGGCTATTCTCTATGCCCAAAAAGGTTTAGAAATTGGGGATATTAGTAGCTTCTTGACTTATTATTCACTTCTAATCACTCCTATTTTTATTATTGGGTTCAATTCCCAGTCTATTGCCAGAGCTAATACTTCAATTAGCCGAATAAATGAATTGCTAAAACAAGATGAGGTTAAAAAAAGTGGAGAAATCAATCAAGAAATTAAAACTTCTATCGAGTTGAAAAACGTAAATGTAATCAGAGACCAAAAAAAGATTCTAAAAAATATCAACCTTACAATTCCAATTAACAAGCGAATTGCTATTGTAGGACCCACAGGGGCAGGTAAATCAGTTTTAATTAACCTAATTAACGGACTTATTAAACCTGATGAGGGCAGTATAATCCTCGATAAAATTGATTACAATAACTGGCAAACCAATTCGATTCATAGCCAAATTGCAACAGTCTTTCAGGAATCTTTAATTTTTAACACTACGCTTAAAGATAATATAATTTTAAATTTACCTTTTAATGAAGGGCTTTTCAATCGGGTTTGTCTTGCGGCTAATCTGACTGAATTTAGTAACGAGGATTTAATGACTAAAAAAGTTAGTGAGCTAGGTGGGAATCTTTCAGGAGGTCAAAAACAAAGACTAACCCTAGCCAGAGCTATTTATAGACAGCCTAAAATTCTAATTCTAGATGACTTTACAGCACGCGTAGACAAAAAAACTGAAAACCAGATCTGGACTAATCTAAACAAAGAATTTCCTAACATAGGTTTGATAAATATCTCTCAAAGTATTGAAACAATCAAAGATTTTGATTTAATATTTGTGTTAATGGAAGGTGAGCTTGTAGGAAGCGGAACTCATAAACAGCTTTTGGAGACAAATTTAGAATATCAGCAAATTTATAATAGTCAAAAAATAATTAGTGATTAAATTAGTGATTAAATTATATGCATAAAAATCTACAAACATTCTTTGAATATATTAAAACTGAAAAAAAAGCCTTTATGCTTGGGCTTCTAGTTGTCCTGATTAATACCGGGGGTAATCTGTTGCTCCCAATTGGAATTCAGTATATTATTGAAAATTCAATTAAAAACACAAATTTTAGTCTCCTACAAAATATTTCACTAGCAGGTTTTTTTATTTTCCTTATTTTAGCAGTTCTTTCAAGATTTCAAGTTGTAATTATAGGTTTTGCAGCCCAGAGAATAACCAGAAAAATTAAAACCAATCTAGTAGCCAAAATCCAAAAACTAGACAGTCAATACTTTATCAGCAACTCCTCAGGAGATCTAATCTCAAAGATAACTGGTGATACTCAAAAAGTTAGTAGTTTTTTTGGAGAATATATTTTTCAGTTTACTACCTCATTTTTTAGTTTCATTGCCCTTGGAATTTATCTGTTTACGCTCCAACCCGTTTTAGCGATTGTGGCTTATTCAAGCCTTGTTTTTGTGGTTTTGATTAGTCAGTTTTTAAACCCTAGAATTAAAAGCTCGACAATAAATTCTCTGACTGAAAGCGGTAAGTTTAAAGGGTTTTTGAGTGACAATTTTAACAATTATCAAATTATTGAAGCTTACAGCCTTCAAGACAACTTAGTCAACGAATTTAAAGAATATAACTTTTCGCTTGAAAAAATCACTTCTAAAAGTCGAATTTATACAACAATTTTCCGGGCTCTCTATAACTTTAGCTCCAACCTTGCTCTTTTACTTGTAATTATTGCCACTCTTTACCTTCTAAATAACAGTAACCTTGCCATTAAACCTTTAACCATATCACTAATTATTGCTTTTATCTATGCGACTATTAAATTTTTTGATCCACTTAGGACCCTTGGCTCTGTTTTTACAACCCTCTCTGAAGCCCTCGCAGCTTTCGTAAGACTTGATGAAGTGATGAATACTGAGATTGTTACACCTTTTAAAAAAAACTCTCAAAAAACTGACCAAACCCAAAATCTGGAGAATGCAATTGAGGTAAAAAATTTAAAATTTACCTATAAAAATAATCCCGATAAGCTAATTTGTGATAACATAAATTTAATTGCTAAAACTAATTCTAAAGTTGCAATTATTGGCCCAACAGGTCAGGGTAAAAGCACAATCGCTAAACTTATTTCTGGTTTATTAATTCCAAATACTGGAGAAATTAAAATCTTTGGCAAAAATATTAATGAATACACACAAGAGGAATACTATAAAATAATCGGTTTTATTCTGCAAGATCCCTATTTATTTAGTGGAACGGTAGCTAGTAACATTAGCTATGGGAATCCTAAATATACAAATTCAAACTTGGAAATTGAAAAACTTAAGACATCTTTAGAACCAGAAGACATAACTAAACCTCAAATTAAAACCCTCCAAGATAAATTTATCAACGAGCTTACGACCGATTTCAAACGACTTGGAATTTATGAATTGATTGATAATATTGAGGAATTTCTTACGGTGGAAGTAACTAATAATAGCCAAAATATTTCTCTCGGCCAAAAACAATTAATTAACTTTATGCGAGTGATTCTACGAGAGCCTAAAATTATAATTTTAGATGAAGCAACCGCAAACTTAGATACAATAACGGAGCGTAAACTCCAAAATATCCTAGCATCATTAAATAGCAAGGTTACTCAAATAGTAATTGCCCATCGCCAGAATACCATAGAGGATGCTGATCAAATTCTCCTCGTTGGGGCAGGCAAATTGGAGAAAATTCGCTAAGACTCAGTCCGCACTAGCTATCCTTTCAAGAATCCGTATTCGTAGACTTTTGGTTGGATTTTGAGGGTTAGGAGTTTGAGATTGTCTCGAAGCTTAGTCAGGAGACTTGTGTAGATTACATCCTCACTCTTGTTATTCATCCGACCCAGGCTATTTCGCCCTTGGAAATGCTCGCGAATATCGTAGAGACTGGCATTGACATTGCAACCAGGCAAGCTATGATAATAACGCCAGAGTTCAAGCCCCGCGTCAAAGACCGCACGCGCCTCTATCCCAAATTCTAATTTTTGGGGTGTTTGAACTATTTCCAAGTCACTCATAAGATCCCCGGACTCCTCAGGCTTGAATTTGCCCGTCATAAAATCGGTCATAAAATTACTCTCAAATCTCTCCCGGGCGTTGACCTGAGTCTCGGTAAATGGTATCCAGTGATTGATGCCACCCTTGGAACTGATACGATTCTGGCCGTGAAATAGAGTATAGGCCAAACAGTCGCTTTGAAACTCCAAATCACTCTTCCAGCCGTCACTCGGATACAAGAATTGGTCGCGATCATTCAACCAAGTAGCCTCAAAAACCTTTCTTACGGTTAAATAAATACAAGTTGGTATGAGATTATTTTTAGTAATTTTACTTCCTAAACTCCATTGGAATTAAAGCTGATAATTCAGTTTCGAAATCGAGCTTAGGGCTAGGATTAGATTGTTTCTTGACGTTTGATTTAATTACTATTTGAGGCTCACTATCCACTTGTCTAGGTTTTGATATTTTAGTTATTTCAAAAACTTCTGGATTTTCAATCACCTGACTAATCTCCAATTTTCATTTCCAAAAAATTCTAAAAATTCATAATTAGTCCAAATTTGAGTTTTACCATCATTTTCAACCATAAAATTTACTTTTCCATTGTTAAATCTTTTAGTTACAAAAATAAAAAAAGTTGAAACCCAATTTGAATTTATAATCTTCTGAATTTCTAAACACTCTCCCTGCTTAGATTCTACTAAATTAAGCATTTCGTTTGTTGTTAGCATAAAATTAAATTCTAGTAATAAAGTTTTGGTTTTTTAATTCAAATTCATATTGCTCCACTAATTCATTATAAGATAAGAATAGAATCCGATCTTTTAAGTTTTCAAAAGCTAGGTATTTCATTTTATGGTTGAATTCTTCTTTTCTTTTTGAATCTGCTACGATATATTTTTTAGCACTAAAATCTTGTAAATCTCCATATTTTAGCAATGAATTTTAATTTTAGCAAAACATTTTTTTCTTTTTAAGGCTAACTTTGTAATCTGTATCATCGAAAACCCTTCAACTCTTGATAATTCCTGCCAAAACTCAATTATTTTAAAAAACACTTCTTGATAAATGTTAATAAATTCAAAAGAATTAGAATCTAATTCGGGATTATTTACGCATTTAATTTCCCCAAATCCATTCACTATTAATGCAATTTTCAAATCATCATTAGTTATACTAATTCGGTGTAACGAACATACTTTAGTTAAGTTTTTATTCGTGTGTTTGGTCTTGAATAATTTTGTCATTTTCCTAACACATTGTAAATATAATTATCATAGTCAATTTCAACATCTTTGTCTTCTTGAACCAACAAGTTAATTATTTCTTTTAAATTCTTATCTGAATATTTATTGATCAAAACTTTAGCCTCAATAATATTACAACCCAGTATTTTTTGCAAAATAAAAACTCTAGCATTTTGTTGCTGATCTATAAATTCCAATAGTAAGGTTTTAATATTTTGATTTGGCTTCAATTCTAACTGGTAAAGCAAATTTGTTAGCAAATTAATGTTATTCTCTTGAATCAGTTCAAGCGTGTCGCCAGAACCAAGAGTTAAATCGTAAACCAAACTATTTTCATCTATTATTAGGTTAGTATTACCTTTTTGGAGCTTGAATAGTTTTGTCATACAACTAATAGCTGACAAGTTTTTTTTCTTTTTTACAACCACTTATTAAGTGAATTAATTTTTCTAATTTAAGAACGTTAAAGTTCTTGTTAGAAACTAGCTCCTTTAATCTACGCATTTGTTGTTAGATTGGGGGAGTTTTTGTTTGCAATAATTTTGAAACTAATTTTTAGTAAGTTTATATATGTTTACTCAAACAATGAAACAAGAACTTGATGATTTTTTAATTCAAATTTGCACTGATGCCTCTGGAATAATTTTGAAACACAAATTTAACAATACCCTCCAAACCAAAGAGAAAATCTCTAATCACAAAGAATATGACGAGGTAACTCTAGCAGACCTCGAAACTCAAGAATTTCTAATTACACAAATTAAATCTAAATACCAAGATTCTCAAATCATTGCTGAAGAAGGTGAGCTTAGTATCACGAATAATCAAGGATTAATATTTTCAATTGATCCAATTGACGGGACTAAGGAATATGTGCGAGGTGGGAATGAAGCTAGCATTATGATTGCGGTTCTTTATGATGGCGTTAGTGTTGCCTCAATTGTTTACAATCCTTTTACAACTGAATATGTCCAGTATCAAGCAAGTGATAATCAAGTAATCAGACACCGAGCAGGGCATAAAGAAGTAGTTAAATTCCAAGAACCCCAAGAATCTGCTAAAGGATTAATCTTAATTAGTATAACTGACATCAGAAATGCAAGCTTAAAGGAAGTTAATTTAGATAAATGGAGCGTAGTGCTTGTTAACTCTGGAAGTTATGGATCAATTGTGGCTAAAATGATAACTAATCAAGTTAGTGGAATTTTACTTAAACCTACAACAGTTCACCCTTGGGATTCACTTCCAATGGCTATAATGCTAAATGCTCTAGGCTATAAAAAATATGAATATAATAGTGAATTTAAAAACTGGATAAAGGATGAAATCGATATAAGAACCTCTAAAATTAAAATCCCAGTAACCATCCTAATGCATCCAAATGTGGCAGATAGCGTTTTAAAGTAATAGCAACGAGCTTTTTAACTAAATAACTCGATCGTATCGATATCATTAATTTTAGTCACTTTGATTTGTTTTGATTCTACTAATTCCTTAAAAGATTCCAGTCTAGGTTGCTTGCCAGTTACCAATTCGATATATTTAGGTTCGTGCTTAAATTTTAATTTCACCCATTGATAAAAACTATAAGCCGATATCAGAAACTTATCTGAATATAATCCATCCAAATTTAAAAGCTCTCCTTTAATAATATCGCTAACAAAGCTGTCTCTATCTAATTTAATATAACCTTTGCTATAATCGTAATAATAGTTAAGCACAAACAACCATTTAGATTTTTGAATATATTCAGTTTTATAATTATATTCACAACCGTTTATTACTCTACTGCTAAGAGTAGAAACAGTGTGAAAAGTCGTTTTGTAATTCATACTATTATAATTACCTTCTAAAAGTAAGTTTTTAAGCTCTTGCTGGCGATAATTATATTGGTTTAAAATGTCTTTTAAAATAACTGCGTTTTCTGAAAGTAAAATCATATTTTTAAATTTATAAAAAAAATAGCCAAAAATGACTACTATATATTTGTCGCTAAAAGTTATAAATACTTAGAGACATCGTTAAGAATTAAAGCGTCATCAGGTGTTTGCTATTCTGTTGTTTTTGAAGCTTCTTCAAAAGTAACTTCTTCAACAAAAACTTTAATCCCAAACATACCAACTTGACTTTCTGTTTTAAGTCTATAATGTCCATTTACACAAACTCTTTGTCCGCTTGGGTGTTTATATATCTTAAGCGGGTGATTTTTATCAAAACCACTTTTTTTTATGCTTTCTTTGATTTCATCAACTCTACCTTGAAACTGAGAAGCTTTGGAAGGTTGAACCGAGGAATAATCAATCCAATATTCCATGAGTTTTTATCCTCTTAAACAAATAGCTGATTACAACTGAATTGCTATATCAATTAATACATTGAGACAGAAAAAATTTAAATGTTAAATAATTCTATTAAATCACACTTGAGAGATTCTCTTTAGCTTTTTTATACTCTCTGAATGTTTGAGCAGCTAATAACACAAGTAAAACCATAATTACATTAATACCATTAATCAATATCACATTTGCCTGAGCTGATTTAATTCCAATTAACGCCCAAAACAAAACAATTGCAGCTGTTGGATTAAGCTCTCTAATGCTAATAAAAATATTAATTACCAAGGCAGAGATTATCAAACCAAGCCCCCAATGGCCTTCATTGATGCCAAATCCGTTAAACCCAAGAACGTATTTGAATAAAACTATTATGTTAATAAGACTTGCTACTATAC
Source organism: Minisyncoccota bacterium (assembly GCA_043772945.1). Classification (GTDB taxonomy): domain Bacteria; phylum Patescibacteriota; class JACMRA01; order JACMRA01; family JACMRA01; genus JAYVFR01. Next base: position 21,992 of record JAYVFR010000014.1, read on the forward strand.
TCCAACCCAAATATATAAGGTATAGACTAGTGACGCTTGTTCTAATTTGATTGTTTTTTGGATTATTTTCAGTATTGGATTTTTTGAGCTCTAAATAAGTTTTTGCATTGAAATAAACAAGCACAAATAACATAAAAGTTGAAAGAGCGGGATTAATAAATTGCCAAAGGAAAATCCAAGTACAATTAGCAAATGAGCTTCCCGCATAATAAGTCAAGGTTTTAAAAGTAGTTTGAATTTTCTTTAATGCAATCCCTACCCCAACAATAAGCAAACCAAGATAGATAATTGACCAAATACTAAAAGTAAATCCAGCAGGAGTTAGAATTGTAAAAAATTTATCAGAAATCTCTTTGGTGGACAAACCACCCAAATTCCCAAAAGTAGCCAATCCGTTTACAAAAAGAGTAATTACAGTTGCGATCAAAAAACCAAATTGAAGCCAAAATTTTTTGAAATTATTCATATTTATCATACCGAGATACAAGTATTGGAATAATTTTTATTGGTCAATGTATTAGAGAGCAATTTAATTAACAATATTATCGAGAGACCCTGAAATAATTAAAGCTTCAAGAGAGCGTTTATTAAAGCTTTGCATATCAGCTATTCTATCAAGGAAATCGTCGAGGCTTATAAATTTACCGTTTTTATTGCGATCATTGATAATAAATTTAATAATATCGCTTCCTAAATTTTTGACACTTCCAAGGCCGTAGCGAATTTGAGTTTTAGACTCAATTGTATAGCTGTGAAAAGACGTATTTATACTCGGCGGCAAAACTTCAATCCCTAGACTTTTACATTCATTAATTGCATTTGTAATTTTAGTCATGTCGCCCTCTTCGCTAGTCATAAGCGCCGTCATAAATTCGGCTGGATAATTAGCTTTCATAAATGCTGTCCAGTAAGCTACAATTCCGTACGCAGCCGCATGGGCTTTATTAAACCCATAGTCTGTAAAAGGAACTATCAATTCCCAAATTTCATTGATTTTTTCCTCTTCAAAACCACGCTCCAAAGCCCCAGATTTGAAATTTACAAACTCTTTATCTAAAACCTCTTTTTTTTTCTTACCCATAGCACGCCTTACATTATCTGCCTGCCCAAAACTATATCCTGCAAGCTTCATAAAAGTAAACATAATATCTTCTTGGTAAACGAGCACTCCATATGTATCGGACATCCATTCGGCCATTATGGGAACATAGTATTTAATTTTTTTAGGATCATTTTTACGAGCAATAAATTCAGGAATGGAATTCATAGCACCTGGGCGGTAAAGTGCTACCATCGCAATCAGATCCTCAACTTTAGTGGGTTTAAGTTGCGTAATATATCGAGTCATTCCACTGCTGCTAAGCTGGAATACTCCCATAGTTTTACCCTCTGATAACAACTGATAAACTTTAGAATCGTTTACATCGATGTTAAATAAATCAATGTCCACACCCTCATGTTTTTTAACAAGTTCAATTGAATTACTCAGAATAGACAAATTAGTAATCCCTAGAATATCCATTTTACATGGAACGATACCAATTTTTTCGCAATCATGTCCATCGTATTGGCATACCATCGTAGTATGCTCTGAATCCCACTGAACAGAAGCGTAATCAGTCATCTTAGTTGGAGTAACCAAAACGGCAGCTGCGTGAACAGAGGAGTGACGATAATTACCTTCAAGTTTTTTCGCTATATCTATAATTCGTGCTACGTCAGCATCATTCTCGTAAACTTGTGTCAGTTCAGGACTAGTCAAAAAAGCATATTCAAAAGAGGGTTTTTTACCGAAAGGAGGTGAAGGAATTAATTTAGAAAGTTGATCGCACTTGCGATAAGCAACTCCCAAAACTCTACCAATATCACGAATAGCAACCCTAGGAAGCATAGTTCCGTAAGTTACAACTTGACACACTCTGTCAGCTCCGTATTTAGTTTTAAGATAATTAATTACATCTCCTCTTTTGTCATCAGCCACATCAAGATCAATATCAGGAGCAGTGGGACGAAGCGGATTTAAAAACCTCTCAAACGGAATCTGATAGAAAACAGTATCAGCAGTAGAAATATTGTTTAAAAATCCAATCAAAGACCCAGCTCCAGACCCACGAGCCGAGGCTGTAATATTATTATTTTTACAGTATTGAGCTAAGTCTCCCACCACAATAAAATATGAGGAATAGCCTTTATCTTTAATAATTTTAAGCTCTATTTCTATTTGATCAGTATAATCCTTGATTCTATTCGGCTTATCTACCCAAAATTCTTTTGGATAAGAAATTAACCTTTCTGGGTTTATAGGCATATTCAAGCACTCCTTTACTAGCTCTTCTAGCTTTTGATATGGATAAATATTAGTCCACTCTACTAGAGTTTTACGTTCTTTATGGAATTTAGTAATTAGACCCAAATATGTATTCCAAGCTAAAATATTATCAAATGTTTGCCCTTCTTTAAGCTCAACAGGAGGGAAAAAAGCTTCACTAGCCTTATTAGCATAATCAGTCCTAAGCTCAAAAATAACTTGATCACTAATTCGTGACAAATCCCTTTCAGGATTCAAATATGCAAACTTCTCATTTAATAATCCAATATCGGGAAGACTAAAATCTCGTTCAAGCTCAATGTCATAAATTCGCGTTTGTTTCCCGATGGCTAGTACCACTCTGAAACTCTCCTCATCTTCAGAGTTTGGATACCTGGGAGCTGGAGATAGAATAAACTCAAGATTTTTATTCAAGCAGATTTGTTTTAAGTTTTGATTGATTATTTGAATTTGCTCTAAATTATCGTCCTTGCGAGGATTCAAAGCTTCAATTAAAATATTTTCTACCCCTAAATTTTGAATATATTTATCAATAATATCAATAGCCCTAGATTGATTATTATTTAATAAATGATTACCAATTTCATGATCAAGGCCAGTAATAACCACAAAGAAATCTAGCTCGGAATTATTCTTTAGATATTTATTTAAATCAGCTAAATCAACATGATAGCCACCACCACCCCCTTCCTTGACTGTGCGAGCTAAAGTTGTCAGCTCCAAAACTGCTTTATACCCATCACTATTTTTGGCTAACACACTAATTTTACTGTAACCACCGTGCCTCCCAAATTTTTTTTCAATATCTGATAAGTTGGAAATTCTAAGTGTAGTTCCAAGAATAGGTTTGATTGCTTGCTTAATACACTCATCGTAAAACTCCACAAGTCCACTTGTAGTGTCCTCATCGGTCAGTGCAATTGCAGTATAACCTTTTAATTTAGCGTCTTTAATAAGAGCAGAGATTTTAGGAACTGCACTAAGAAGTGAAAAATGCGAATATGAACGAAACAGTGTAGACATTTGGTAGAACTAAGGTGCTTTGAAAGAATTTTGTCAAAAAACTACCTTTTAAACAAATACCAAAATCTCAAGAGCGTAGTATCAATTATCTAGACCACTATTAAGACAAAACTAAAAAATAATTCTAATAAAATTAAATAATAAATACTATATCGTAGTTTAGAACGAATATCAAAATAGAGCAAAGACTTAAAAAAGGTAAATAAAGCTGAAAATAATAGCCCTACGAAACCTAACCAATTATATTTTTCATACACACTAACACTAGTAATAAAAATAGGCAAACTAGAAAGAATTGAAAGTATTGTGATTAATACTTTGTCATTTTTTGTTAAATTTAAAAACTTAGTACTATCAAATTTACCAGTGAGATCATCTTTAATATATTTACTAAAATTTATAAAATAATATATTAATAAAACTAATATAGATACAAAGCTAATCGCGGGAATTATCAGAGCCGAAACAAAATTAGGATAACTCTTTGAAACAATTTCACTGATAAAGAATATTGAGGTTATTAGAAATAAACCGAGATTAATTTTTAAATAAAGTTTTTTGTGCAAAGTGGTTAAAGCTTGAATATTTAAGTAACTAATTGCAACACCAAATAAACCAACAAAAATAATAAACCATGATTCTATCTGTGCTATGCTACCTGTACCTAAATTAATTCTGGTAAATGCTAAAAAAATAACTAAAAACAGAAATGATATAATACTAATTAAAATAAGTTTGTTATTGGGTTTAGGTGAGATTGAATTTAAGTTCATAGCATGGTTATTTTTAAAAATTTAAAAAAAGAAAGGGCATTTACTACCCTTCCTGAATTGATTCTGAAACAATGGTTTTAATTTTTGACAAACACTAAACGATTACCAACCTTAAACTGATATCTGGAGTTGTTTCTCTTGGCATATTCATATCCTAACACATTTACATCGCTTGGACAAAAACCGTAAGCTTGAGCAAAAGCTCGAGAAAGGTCAACAGTACTAACAGAGTATGTGTTAAAAGATAACCAAAGAATTTTGTCAAAAAACTACCTTTTAAACAAATACCAGAAACCGAAGGCTATGACTAAGAAAGTCATCACAAAAATAAACCCGTTTTTTTCATTTTGCAAATAAGGACTATTTAACAATTTGGGATTAAAATAAAGCAATATTGCACAAACTAAGGTTACAATTCCTGCAACTAAGTAGCTACTAGCAAAACTAAAGAAAGCAAAAATAGTTAGAAGAGATAAGAAATAATTAAGTTTATTCATAAAGTTAAAAGAAAACTTGCATTCCAATTAAAGAATACAAACTGTTGAACATTTTTGTCTTGTTTACTAACTAAAAGATTTACTTCCAGTTATTAACGACGCAATCACCATTGTCTAAATGTGCCCACACATGCGGTTTCACGAGTGGCGGAACAAGGAAAGGAGATCCACCTCGTAGAGGTAGAATTGATACTCCCTTAACTCCTAACAAAGTTAGTTGGTTATACTGTGCATTGCAAAAATTATCTCCGTCATTCTGAGTATTGATTGTATATTTCACAATACTTGGACATTTTTGGAATCTAGTCCTTGCACTACAACTTTCATAAGTTCCACCACGGCGGAATTTTTGACCAAAGGGATGTTCGGAATTTGAGTAGGCTTGAACCGCACTTACAAACAAAAATGTTAAACTAGCAACGCTTAAAGTGGTTGCAATTACTTTTTTTAGACCAACAAGTTTCATGATTTTGCCTACTCGGTATCGAGTAGAGTGATAGGTTTTGAGTATTAACGAATTGAATCATTAAAACCTACTTAATAACATAAAAAAAAACTTAGAGTTGTCAAGCAAACTCTTGTAATTTAATTTATTCCTCGAGATCACCTATATAGTAAGTGTCTAGCATTCCTTGGATTTTTGGAGAAGTAAACTCTCCACCTGGATGACTACTACTTAAATTATCAATAATTTGACCGCAAGCTTTCGTAATTTTAGGAATTCCACCAGGATGAATTTTTAGAAAATTAGTTATATTAAATACCTTCTTTTCTATACCTATATAGCAATCAGTGTTCGTATTATGCTTTTGAAGCTCTATTCTTGAAATTTTAACAAGATCCTTCCCTTCACTCCTTAAATTCCCTATTACTGGAGTTTCTTTTTTAGAATTCAAATACAGACTTCCAATTACAACTACTAAAGCAACTGAAAGCCCTAAAATAGCGTAAACTAGAAAATTATTATTTTTCATTTGTTTAATTTTTTCTTGTTTTGTCTCCATGTTTTATAATTTTATTTTACAATTCCTCAAAGATATATTCAGGATACATATTTAAAAATAACTTTTTTTTGATCTTATAAATTTCATCATAATACGCTTTCCACTTAATTGTACCAGTTTTTTTATCCTTAACTTCTTTCCACCCTTTACAATCAAGCGCTATCCACTTCCCATCTCGCTTAAAGACAAAATCAGTAATATAAGTAAGCTCTCTAATGATGTCTTGTTTATCTTTAACATTATTATACCACTTACGTTTAGGAACTAAGAGAAAGGTTTTTTTGCACTCTAACTCAGTAATTAAACCCTCTGATTGTTTTATTAGCAGTCCAGAATGTATCTCATATTCACTTTTAGAGTCAAAAATCATCAAATTAGGATAGTCAATATTATGTTGTTTGATGCCGTTTAATCCCTTGGGTACTTTACGACCTTCCTCATCGTATTTTTGAGTTGTATTTTGAAATCTGGGCATTTTGAGGGATATAGTTATTTTAAAATAACAATCAAAATAGCACTAAGTAGTATTAGATCAACTAGATTAAAATATTGAACCCAATTTACTCAATATGAATTGAGGGTTTGGAAACGTTATTGTCCTGCGAATCTATTGAATTATGTTTAATTTCTTCGTCGCTATTTTGTTGCTTTCTTTTAAGCCTCGGCTTATAAACTTTTTTTTCAATTTTGTCTAAATCGTCATCTGCTAAAAGAGTTACGCTCATTAAATTATCTACAATATTTTGAATTTTTTTGGTTGCATCTTCTGGCAAAGAAGAATTAATAACAGCTTTACGAGGTGCAACAGGTGTCGCGACAGTTGCTATAACTGGTAACGACGTTTTTACCTCCCTGATTTCTGACTTAATTTCAAGTTTTTTTTCTAGAACCTCAGGCTTAGAGAATGATGTAATTAGTTGAGAGTTAATAACAGCTTTGTGAGTTACTACGATTTCTTGAGATTTTAGCTTAGCTTGCTTTACTGCTTCTAATAGTTGCGATTTTTTATCTAAAACTTCAGTTTTTGTGCCTGACCTTGTGTCTGGCTCCAAAATTTTTACATCTGAAATATTTAATCTGTTCCCACCAATGCTAGGATAAGTATTCCTTCTTAATTGACTATTAATTGGTTTACGCTGCTCTGGAGCAGTAGAATTGCTAGAAGCATTAGGAAGAATAGTTGGAACATTATAATAAAAACTGTGGCTTGCAAGTTCTGATTTTAAGTTATTTAAATAGCTAATTTTTTCGCGTGCCGTTCTTTTTAGAATTGAAGGAACAAAACTATCACTAGGAATAAGTAATGCCTCTAATTTATCAACTGTATTTAAATAACGAACAAGAGCCCCAAAATCTCCGTCTCCTGTAACTATTACAGCCTTATCATATTGATTAATTTCAACGAGTGATTGTAATACGAGCTCTACATCAGAATTTCCCTTGATCTCTTCTTCTTTTTCAGTAGTATCTTTAAATACTAAGATAAAACCTTGTTTTTGAAGATTAATATATGCTTCATTGTTTTCAGAGCGATAACCCATAAATAAATAAGCGGTTGTTATACTATACTTGACCTGTAAGAATTTTAAGAACTTAGAGTAATCAAGTTTCCAGCCCCAATGCAAGCTGGATCTGTACAAATTGTGCCCGTCAATAAATGCGTAGTTGTTTTTAGGTGTATTTGCTTTATCTCGCAAATTGTAGCTGTTCATAAATGTATTTTTTAGAAAATGATGAATTAAAATTTTTAGATTTATTAACTAAATCCTAGGATATAACCTAATTGACAATTTTTGTATTTTTGGTGTATTTGTTGTCTATATATATCTAATAAAGTATTTTTTTAATTATGTCTAGAATCAAAGGAGGAGTACCAGCCAAAAAACGAAGAAAATATTTGCTCGAACGAGCTAAAGGTTACTTAAACGGTGGAAGTAAAAAATTTCGTTTGGCAAAAGAAAGGCTATTAAAAGCTGAAAGTAACGCTTATATTGGTCGCAAACTTCGCAAAAGAGATTTTCGTTCACTTTGGATTACTCGTATTAACGGAGCACTTGACTCAATTAACAGTGAGCTAAATTACAGTAAATTTATATGTTTATTAAATAAAAAAGAAATTAAGCTAAATCGTAAATCAATTTCTGAAATGGCAATTAGGGATATAGAAGAGTTCAAAACTTTAGTCGCAAGTCTATTAGCTTAATCGATTCAACTAATCTAGATTAGCTTTACTTAACAATAAACGATTTGACAAATACTAGGCTTTGGCTTAGTGTTTTTTTATTGGAAGTGTCGCATAGTGGTCTAGTGCACTTGTCTTGAAAACAAGCAGATGAAAGTCTCGTGGGTTCGAATCCTACCACTTCCGCCAACTTAACTTGACTTTAAAATATAAGATACCTAAAAATTCTAGATATCTTACAAAACAGCTATATTTAATTGAAGAAATTAAGTTTTAATCTTCTAGCCACTTTTCGCAATCCATGGCTGCACGACAGCCGTCCCCACTAGCCGTAATTGCTTGGCGATACTTTTTATCTTCCACGTCCCCTGCAATAAATAGCCCTTCAACTTCACTCATTTGACCATATTTGTTCCATCCGAGCTCTATTTTCTCATTCATCATTAATTTGGATAATAGCAAATCTTTACGAGGAATTAAATAACCAACCTCATCCATTGTTAGAACTCCTTTTACGAAATTCGAATTTGGAACATGACCAATAGCTACAAACAAACCATCCAGTATCAAATTAGTATTTTCTTTAGTTTGGGTATTTTGAATTTTTACACCTTTAAATTTACTTTCCTCTATAATTAATTCTGTTGGCAAGCTAAACTCAATAAATTCAATTTTTAAATTATTTTTCGCCCTCTCAAGCATTATAGTAGAAGCTCTATAATTATCAGATCGGTGTATCAAATAAACTTTAGAGCATAATTTAGATAAGTAACTAGCCTCTTCCATAGCGCTATCGCCTCCACCTACGACTGCCACAACTTTATTTTTATAGAAAAATCCGTCACAAGTAGCACAGGTATGATAACCTCTACCGATCCACTTACCTTCATCAGGCAAACCTAAATAACGGGCACTCGCTCCACTAGCAATCACAATGGCGTCATATTCAAATTTGTCGCCAAAAGAAGTGTTTAATTCAAACTTGGATTCTTTTTTTTCAAGTAGTTTGACTGCTTGGTACTCAATTTTAGCTCCAAAATGCTCAGCTTGTTTCTGCATAATGTCCATAAGCTCAGGGCCCATAAGACCTTCTTTAGTTTTAATATTCCAAGCCCCAGGAAAATTTTCAATTTCAGTTGTAGTAGTTAATTGACCCCCAATCTGATTCCCCGCGAAAATCGTAGTATCTATCCCAGCTCTAGATAAATAAATTCCAGCAGTTAGGCCAGATGGACCACTCCCAATGATTGCGACTTTCTTGTTATTTGACATACAGGCACTAAGCTATTCAATTGATTATTTTTTGTCTAGGTTTTCAAACAAGTGCTTTTTTACGCTCCAAATCATATCTAGTAACTCACCTTTCTCTAAAATATCATTTACGTTGTTAGTTTCCCAATTAGATCGTAAATCTTTTACTAATTTGTAAGGATGAAGAACGTAATTACGAATTTGACTACCCCATTCTGGTTTTTGATAATTTTGTCTAAATTCTTGCTTAAACTCATCACGTTTTTGAGCTTCTAAAACTGATAATTTACTTTTGAGGTATTTAAGAGCCATTTGTTTATTTTGAACCTGACTACGCTCATTCTGACACTGAACTGTTATTTGCGTTGGCGTATGAGTCAACCTGACAGCTGAATAAGTAGTATTTACACTTTGACCACCAGCACCTTGTGAAGTACTATACTCCCATTTTAAATCTGAATCCAAAACTTCAATGCTGATTAAATTATCCAACCCGAGAGGAACAATTTCTACAAGAACAAAAGATGTTTCTCTAGTGTGTGCAGAATTAAAAGGCGACAACCGAACTAATCTATGAACACCAAACTCTTGCTTCAACATTCCATAAACATTATTACCTTCAATTCTTAAACTGCATTTTTTAACCCCACCCTCTACCCCTAAGCTAATCTCAGTAACAACGCAGCCCCACTTTTGATTCATACAAAAAGCTTGATACATAGAAACAATTCCACTAGCCCAATCTTCTGCATCTACCCCACCAGCACCAACTTGAACAGATAGTATAGCATCAAAACTATCAAATTTACCATCTAAATATTTAAATTGAATGTATTTATCGAACAAATTAGATAACTTAAAGAATAGTGCGTCACTTAAGGTATCATCGCCCTCATCAAGCGACATCAAAAGCTCTGATTTAGTATTTTCTATTTCTAGAAAAAAACTCTTATCAGTGTTACAAGTAACTATTTCTTTTGAAATAGAAGAGTGTTTTGCATAATCTTTCCAGATTTCGGGATCCGAATTAATCTTAGATAGATCTAGGAGCTGTAAACTAATTTTTTTAATGTTATCAACTGCATTAATCTTTTCAACATTACTAATTAAATTATTAATATTTATTCTATTAACCATAGCTTATCTTTACCTTATGAAACTTTAACTAATAAACCACTAGGTAATTGGACACCTGAAAGAGCATCAACTAAAATTTCACTAACTTCTATTTTCTTATTTAAAAAAATTGATTGTACAAATATTTCCAACATTTTAGGCGTAAATCTAGGAGAGTGCAAGGTCAAGAATAAAACACCATCGCTGTCTAACAAATCTTTTAAATTATACAATAGCTTAGACATATCGTCTTCAATTTTGAATAATTCTCCCTTAGTACCTCTGCCGTAGCTGGGGCAGTCAACGATTATAGAGCTGTACTTTGCTCGACGGCGAATTTCACGCGCTACAAATTTATAACAGTCTTCTAAAACTAGCTTATGACCCTGCCTGTCAATATTATTATTTTCAAGATTTTTTGTGTACAACTCAAAGGAGGACTTAGAAGAATCTACTGAAGTTATTTTGTAACCAGATTTCGCTAGTTGTAGTATGCTAGAGCCACTGTAGCTGAACAAATTCAAAACTTGCTTATTTTTATCAAAAGAATCTAAAAGTTGATTTGTATAATTCCAATGCTCAACAAATACACCTAAATTACCAAAATTATTTGGCTCTATTTCCCAGATTATACCATTCTGATTAAATTTATAAGATGTAATTATTTTTTTCGCCCAAGTCCATTTCCCTATTTCGCTTTTTTCCCTTATGAATACCCCGTCTGGAATATTTTTGTTCCAAATATCTAAATTTTTGCGAGTCCAAATAGCTTGAGTACACGGTCTTTCTAATACAATTGAACCAAATTTTTCTAGCTTTAATTTGTCACCACAATCTAATAATTTATATTCATTTTCTTTATTATCCGTCTTTGACATATGTTTTGGAATTTATTTCGTCATAAATATCTAGCAATCTATTATATTTTGCTACTCTTTCTCCACGAGCTGGTGCTCCAAGCTTTATGAACTCACTATTACTAGCAACTGCTAAATCTGCTATAAACGTGTCGCAAGTTTCTCCGCTTCTATGACTTATAATAGTACCAAAGTTATTTGCTTGAGCAAGCTTAATTGTATTAACAGTTTCTAATACAGTGCCGATTTGATTTGGTTTTATCAAAACCATGTTGCCAAGTTTTTTTTCTACACCGAGAGTTTGCAGTCTTTTAATATTCGTTACGAATAAATCGTCACCTACTATTTTGACCTTATCTCCAATTTTAGCGGTTAACAAACTCCAGCCTTCATAGTCGTCTTCGTGGAAGGGATCCTCTATCGAGCTAATATTATATTTATTTATCAAATTTATGTAATAAGTACAAAGCTCTTCTCTAGTAAACAGCTTACTATCTAATTTATATCTATCAATTTTTGAATCATAATATTCACTAGCTGCGCAATCAAGAGCAATTTCAAACTTATCTCTATAACCAGAACTTTCTATTGTCTCTAAAATTATTTTTAATGATTCTTCGTTAGTTTTCAAATGCGGTGCAAACCCACCCTCATCTCCCAGAGAAATACTATAACCACTATCTTTTAACTTTTTTTTCAACAAATTATAAACTTCCGATGTGAGCCTAACATTTTCATCAATATTATCTGCTTTAGCTACAATCATGAACTCTTGAATGTCGATGCCACTGTCAGCGTGCACTCCACCATTAATAACATTGCTCATTAACCTGGGAATTCTGTAAATGTCACTTAATTCAGGGAAATACTTTTTTCTTAAATATTCATAAAGTGGCATGTCATTGCACTCTGCATATAATCTGTGCAAAGCAATCGAAGACGCTAAAATAGCATTAGCCCCCAACTGGCTTTTATTTTCTGTACCGTCCAGCTCGATCATTTTAATATCGAATTTATCTGGGGAGCTAATATTTAAATTCTGCTGTAAAAGGCTCGATATTCTAGTATTTACATTTGATACAGCATTATTAACTCCCTTACCTCCATACTCAATTTCATTATCTCTAAGCTCATAGGCCTCATGAGTACCTGTAGATGCGCCGCTTGGAACTTCTGCCGTAACATTTAGCATTCTTTTTTCTTTTATTAGAACTGCGCTAATTCTAGCTTTCACAGTTGGATAAGATCTAGAATCTAAAACAGATCTGGAAACTAATCTAACAGCTTCTAAAACATCTTGCATTTCAAAATCGATTCCTAGTGGCATAAAATTATCAATAATTAAAAGTTAGTATTTTTTTTGACTCTATTCCTAAGAAACGCTGGTATTTCTAAATTGTCAAGTTCATGAGCATTATTTGAAGATTCATGACTAGTATTTACAGGCGTTACGTTAGAGCTTGCTTTATTTAATGACGAAGTATTTAAATAATGGCTTGTATTTTTAGCAGGTGTAGAACTAAAACTGCTACGAGATGAATTACTATAATTTGTATATTTTGAATAGTCCTGATTGCTATTTTTAGAATAATTTGCTTCTTGAGCATAATCGTTTTTAACCTCGTTTTTTTCACCTGTGAAACCAGTAGCTACTACTGTAACACGTACCTCATCTTGCATGGTTTCATCAGTAGAATAGCCAAAAATAATTTTTGCTTCTGGATCCACGACAGCTTGGATTGAAGCAGCTGCTTCATTAACGTCAAATAGAGTTAGGTTTTTCCCACCCTCAATGTTTATAAGTACACCTTTAGCACCATCAATGCTTAATTCTATTAACGGTGACTCTACCGCTTGAATAGCTGCTTGCATTGCAGCACCTTCGGTTCCTTGAGCTCTGCCCATACCCATTAATGCTGTACCAGCGTTTGCCATGACAGACCTCACATCAGCAAAATCTACGTTAATTACCCCAGGAACATTAATTAAATTTGAAATACCTTGAACAGCTTGTCTTAAAACGTCGTCAGAAATTTTAAAAGCCTCAGATAAAGTTGTATTTTTTGCCACAATCTGCAATAATTTTTGGTTTGGCACAACTAGTACAGCATCTGAACACTGTTTTAGTCTCTCAATACCGTCCTCTGCTAATTGCATTCTTTTTACACCCTCAAAGTGAAACGGTTTAGTTACGACAGCAATTGTTAATATACCTAGTCTTTTAGCAATTTCAGCAACAACAGGAGCAGCTCCAGTTCCAGTACCCCCTCCCATACCAGCAGTTATAAAAACCATATCCGCTCCAGTTAAAGCTGATTCTAGCTCATCAGTGCATTCTTCAGCAGCTTGTTTTCCTATTTCGGGAGCCATGCCTGCGCCTAGTCCACGGGTAATTGAGGATCCTAATTGAACTATCCCATCCGCATGGATAGATTTCAAAGATTGCAAATCAGTATTCATTGCCCAAAAATCAACCGCCTCGACCCCAACTTCAATCATTCGTTTAATTGCATTACAACCACAGCCACCAACTCCTATAACTTTTATTTTTGCAGCAGGAGAAAATTTACTGCTGTTATTTTTATTATGGTAGGAATTGTTGAAAGGATCAATTTTATTGTATGAATCAAAATTAATATTTTTTGGTAACATATATTTTTTGCTAGTAAAGTTAAAACAAGACATCAAATTGTTTTTTTATTGGTTTGTCAAGCAAACTGAATTTATATTATTATTTTTATATTATTATTTTTATATTATTATTTTTATATTATTATTTTTATATTATTATTTTTATATTATTATTTTT
>JAYVFR010000015.1:0-3783 GCA_043772945.1 Minisyncoccota bacterium
AGGAAGTCCTAAGCCATCCGCCTCTCAAATAGACTCCCTTGCTACCCAAGTGTCAAAAACTCCTAAACAAAGCGCTACTTTCCGCTCTTCTACTGGAGACAGAATAACTCTCAGGAGTAAACCTAATGGAGCTACACTAGAGGCAGAAATTAAGACTCCAAATGGTAAAACAATAAAAACAGAGGTAGTAAGGAAGTTTATACTTTTTTTGACAAATTCCAAGTATTATAGCCACTTTTAGTATATTCTTATATGTCGAAAATTACTGAATTACTTGATTTAATTAATATAACTGATTTAGAGGGTGAGGTTGAAATTATTAAACTTGAAAAATCTCCATTAGAAACTAAAGCGACTAAAATTAAAAACTTATTATTAAAGTATGTTTACTCGAGTTCTGAAGAAACTATCAATAATATTATTGATTTGCTGAATTTAAGACCTGTTGATAATTTTGATGATTTTATTATAATTCACAATCCAATTGATTTACCTAATCCTAGCAATATTGAAAGCATTCTAGAGCCAATTTTAGACATGAAAATTATCACTCCTGAAATATACACTGGTAAAGTAATTGAACTAATTAACGATTCTCGCGGTGAAACGGTAAATATGGTAGGTCTAAGTATCGGGCAAATTCAAATTCAATGCTTAATACCGCTATCTGAGGTTATTATAGACTTTTACGATAAACTCAAGTCAGACACTAAAGGATACGCCTCAATGAGTTATAAAATAGATAAATATCAAGTTGCTGATTTAGTTAAAGTTGATTTTTTATTAAATAATAAAATTATAGAACCACTTTCCATTATTAAACACAAGTCTAAAGCTGAAATTGTGGCAAGGAATGCTTGCGAGCGGTTAAAAGAATTAATCCCTAAACAACAAATTGAAATTAGTATTCAAGGAGCTATAGGTAGCCGAATTATCGCTCGAGAAACCATCAAAGCCTTCCGTAAAGACGTCACAGCCAAACTCTATGGTGGAGATATATCGCGTAGAATGAAGCTCCTTGATAAACAAAAAGCGGGCAAGAAGCGCATGAAATCTTTTGGGAGCGTTAATGTACCCAAAGAAGTGTTTCTAGATTTTATTAAAAGTTAAACGAATATTTTGGTTTGACACGTTTTAAAAAGCAATTTAAATTATGAGACTACTCTCAAATGAATTAATATATGGCTTACAATTCAAATAATTCTGAAAACAATGTATACCCAATATACAATTTAGTCTATCACAACGATCTACTAGATTTAAAGCATAAATTAGGAGCTCTGAACAGATTTAGTGAATTAACTAGCAATTTTAAAGATTTAATCAAGAATTTGAATATGCTGATTCCAGAAGTTAAGCTAGATATAGAAACCATTAGCCATAATAACAAAAATTTATTTAATATTAAAATTCACTTCAGCCCAGAAAAATATAAATCCTACACCAATACAATAGATGGTGCAGATTATTTGGTCATAATTGCTGAATTATTTGAAAATAGCAGTCAATATATTGTAGATATTCACAAAAAAAAGAGAGACCAAGACCGTTAAAATTATGCTAAAATGTTTAATTTTTGATTCTTTTTACGATAAACATAGAGGTGTCATTTGCTATGTAAGAGTTTTTAGTGGCTCTGTTAAAAACAACCTGTCAGTATTTTGCCTTACTACCCAAACAAAATTTGATGTACAGGAGATTGGTATCTTCACACCTGAAATGCAATCCATTAGACAATTAGATGCAGGCGAGGTTGGTTATATTGTAACAGGGTTAAAAACGCTTGACTCAGTTAAAGTTGGAGATACAATTTGTGACCAGAATAACTTAAAATTAATTTTACCTGGTTATGAGATAGCAGTTCCTAAAGTGTTTGCATCAATTTTTACATCTAGCCAAGATGAATATCCTAAACTCCGAGATTCAATTCAAAAACTCAAGCTTAATGATTCAGCCCTAATCTTTGAACCAGAAAATATACCAGCCTTGGGTTTTGGCTTTAGATGTGGATTCTTGGGCTTGTTACATTTAGATATAGTTAGGGAAAGACTAGAGCGAGAGTTTGATCTAGATTTGATAATCACTACCCCTTCAGTAGAGTATAAAGTAAAGGTAAGAAAATACAACGCTGAAGTTGAATCAAGCACATCAATAGTAGAAAAATATATTAATGAATTAACTAATTTGGAAATAATTAGAGATTACTTGCATGCTTTATAACCCTTACTTTAATCAAACTAAAGAATGGTCTGAGTTTTGGCTAAAAGCAAATAATGACAAAAACCATCAAATAATAATATTTGAATCAAATAATCTAAAAGCTTACGTTTATCAGTATCCTTTTTGTTTTAAAATGTATTTTTGGTATCTACCAAGGGCTGTAGTTTTAAAAAATAATTTCGATCTTGAAGCAGATTTAAAGCAAGAGTTAGAAAAACTAATCACCGATATTAACACTAAAGCAAAACAAAACAACAAAATTGTTTTTTTAAAAATAGATTATGATCTAAATTTCCTACACCGATACATATACGATGACAAGTGTCGCGATCCAGAGGGATTATTAAATGATTATCCTGAGTTAAAATATCAAAAAGCAACTAAAAAATTACAGTATCAAAGTACTAAAATCATTGATTTAAAGTTATTAAAACCAACAGACAATATTTGTACATTTTGGCAGGAGAATACTAAATGGTTTAATGTAAATTTCGATAAACGAACAAGATACGGAACTCGTAAAGCCTTAGATTCAAACTGGATTTATGACACTGAAAAAAACATAGAGAATTTTGATGCTTTTTATAATCTGTATTTAGAAACTAGTAATAGGCAAGGTTTTACAATACACCCAAAAAAATATTTAAAAACTTTATTATTCGAACCTTTTAGTAAGTTAATTTTATTGAAACAGAATAATCAAATACATGCAGCTTGGTTTGGAGTAATAATAAATAAATCGATTATTAATTTATACGGAGCGAATAGTATGACCTCACGAGAGTTCTATGGACAGTATTTTTTACATCTTTTAGCTATTTATGGAGCAGTAAAAGAAAAATGCTTAGAATATGATTTAGGAGGCTTAGAGGAAGGGAAGGGATATAATTTATTTAAACAAGGATACAAGGGTGAGGTTAAAAACTTTAGTGAAAGTTATGATATTATATATTCACCTATAACTTATTATACCTATAATACATATAAACGCACAAAAAAATATTTAAAATATTTTAATACTATTAAATAACTAATATCTAGTAATTATTACTTAATAACACGTGTTAAAAGTGAATAATATCAGGCTTTTTCGGCACAGAAAATAAAATTTACGTTTTTATATACAGCAAAAACCTAAAAATGTTGCACTTAAAAATAATACTTTCTATTTATTAATTAATCTATTTATATTTTAAAATTATTAAAAGCCAGATTTTATTACACTAAATTACAAAATTAATTTTTAAGATAAGCTAAGTAAAAAAATCAACTATGTGTTTCATTTTCAAAAAAATGATTGAAATTAAGATATTTAGTTTGACAAAATACAAGTCTTTTAACTTTAATCGCGGATGAGCCAAATTGACTCAACTAACAAAAACAAATCAACTAACAAAAACTAACAAAAATTAACAAAAATTAACAAAAATTAACAAAAACAAATCAACTAACAAAAACAAATCAACTAACAAAAACAAATCAACTAACAAAAACTAACAAAAATTAACAAAAATTAACAAAAACAAATCAACTAACAAAAACAAATCAACTAACAAAAACAAA
>JAYVFR010000016.1:0-35228 GCA_043772945.1 Minisyncoccota bacterium
TGACAATGTCTGATTCCAGGCTTGGTTGATTGATTTTGTTTTTATGATTAGCATATTGTTTTGAAATTGTTTGAAAATTGAATTATTTATTAGTGTAACATAATAACAACGCATCATTTTTTTTAATTATACAAATTATAACTCTTGGATTAAATCTCAATATGATGAACTTAATGATTATTTTTTTGACGAGATTAAATTTATTACCAGTACTTTGTCCATATACCATATATAAAATATGACTGCTACCCCCCCCAATATTGAAAAAGCCAACGAAGGTGCGAGACTAATGCTTGAAGGTCTGGGACTAGACCTAACTAACGAAAATTACAAAGGTACACCAAAAAGAATGGTTAAATTATTTTTGGAACTTTGTCAGTATCTATACCAACCCGCTCAAGACGAATTAAAAGAAGAGTTGTCAGTAACATTTCCCGATAGTTATAAGGGTATGATGATCCAAAAAAATATCAAGGCTTATTCTATCTGCTCTCATCATCTACTACCTGTAACTTACGATATTACATTTGGGTATATTCCAAAAGATCGATTTTTAGGATTTTCAAAAATTACTAAAGCCATCAAATTAATTGCCTCAAAGCCAGCTAATCAAGAAGATTTTACTCAAGGAATTATCGACATATTTAAAAACTTATTAGTCCCTAAAGGGATCGGAGTTGTAGTGCATGGTGTCCATGATTGTATGCTTATCAGAAGCACAAAAACTGAGGCGGTTAATATTACATCAGCTCTTAGAGGTCAATTTGAGGAATATGAGAGAACTCGAAATGAGTTTTTTTCATTAGCCCAATTTAATCAAAACTAACTTTAAACTAAATATATCTGTATGATCGAAATTGAATTAAAAATCCCAATCAACAATGCTGAAGTCCCAGCCTTACTTACAAAAATTAGTACATTTAACGAGTTAAAATCAGGTGAGAGGTTATACGAAAAAAATGTAATGTATGATAATCCAGCTCAGCTAATGATAAAAACCGACGGTCGAATTCGTCTTCGTCAAACTGGTGATAAAGTGGAATTTTGTTACAAAAAACCACTAAAAGATGATAGCGATATCAAAAAAGAAATTGAGCATCAAGTAAATACAAGTAATTTTGACATTACTCACACAATTTTAGAGATGATGGAATTTACACCAATGTCAAGCTATGAAAGATACCGAACAAAAATTAAAGGCTTGAATACAATTATTACGATTGATGAGTATCCATTTCAAACTTTTGTAGAAGTTGAAGGGCAAGAAGTAGATATTAAAAAAGTTGCAACTATGCTTGGATTAGATATTTCTAATAACACAAATTTACCATGCGACACACTATTTGTGCAATGGCGGGAAAAACAGGGTTTGCCGATTAAATTTAATATGACTTTCGCTGATTACGACAAATAATCAGTCTTTTTCGTGTCGGTAGCTCAGATGGTAGAGCGTTGCAACAACATTGCAAAGGTCATAGGTTCGAGTCCTACCTGACGCACCAAATTACAATATTTAATGCCTTTAATAAATCAAAGCCAACTGAAATCTGAATTAAAAATCCTAGATCTTGAACATAAGTTATTTACTTTACTGTGCCGAGCTTTACTCGGTTCAAAATTAGCAACACTAAATAAAAACCAGATTGAAATTGACTCGGCTCAATTAGATTTAGTCTCACGAACTTGGAATTTTATTAAAAAAGTAAATTTTTATCATGCTATAAATTGGATTAGTTTTGACGGTTTAACTAGTTTTTTAACACGACTTCTGTCATCAAAATCAAAAGAAATCAATCCGTTTATTATAATGTGTCCGTCGTATCATAAAGATGGTTCCGTCGGTTTTAACAACACACTGGGCCAGACATCTTTAGTAGCTTTAGATAACTTCAAATTTTTATGTGAATTATTACACAGTAATTTCCCCGAATACAAGATTAGTCCAGTTTGTTATTTTGGCGATTTAGGTATTGAGCAATATGCAAAAGCAGATAATAAATTTTGGGATGATGAAGTGAGTAAAAATTACAATTTGATTGAGGTGGGAATCAACAAGATTAATTTCACGCATTGTCAGCTTTTAAAACTAAGTGATGAGAGTTTGTTAAGCTTACAAATCGGGCGAACTGGTCAAATTGATAAAGAAATTAGCACAAATTATGCAAAAGAAATTGAAGCTGTTAAAATTCGTAACCGGACTTTTTATTGTGAAAACCTAGGCTGGACTAAAGAAGATTCTGATAATAGAACGGAAATATCGGCCACTTTTTATTCAATAATGGGCAAGTACTTTAATGACAAATTTCAAGTACCACTATTTTTATATACAGCAAATTCATATGAAAAAGCCGTATCTTATAATTTAACGACTGATACAAAAAATAAACTCTGGATATTGTATCCAAAAAAGATTGAAAATAATATAATTGAGTTTAGAAAGTATGACTAAAAAAATCTTGATACTTGGAAATGTGGGATCAGGCAAAACAACTTTAATTAGGTGTATTCGCAGTGATTATAATCTGCCTTATATTAGCACAGGTAATATTGTCAGGAATTTGCTAGAAAATGACCCAAAATCACCCACTTCGCAAGAACTCAAATTTCTAATTGATAATAAGCTACCTTTTAATGAGGGTCTAATTGTGGGACTTTTGAAGCCAGAGATTATGCGTAATATCGCAACTGGTTTTATCATTGATGGTTTCCCAAAAAATCCCAATGAAGCAAATGAGTTGCAAGTATTGATGAACAGTTTAAATATTAAGTTTGACCATATATTTAACTTACAAATCGAATTACTCGAAGTTTTGAAGCGGCTTGAGAGTAGGGTGATTTGCCAACCCTGCAATATTAGTGGAAGTTTAGAAAAACAAGTTTTTAAAAAGAATTGCGACAATTGTGGAGTTGAAATGGAGCGTAGAAAAGACGATGAAATAGAAACTATCAAAGCAAGGTACGAATACATGGTAGGCAATGAAACTGCAATTTGCGACAACTTAGAAAAATTATCGCAAATTGGAATCGAAAATATTGACTGTAATCGAACACCTCGAGAAATTTATAGTGAAATTAAAACTTTACTTTATAAATTATAAAAAACCTTGTTATTTATCAAATATGACCAATCTTTTTATCGCCTCAAAAAATACTCATAAAATCGCAAAAATTACTGAAATATTTCAAGATAAATTTGAGACTATAAAATCCTTAAATGACATTGATGGTGTTGTGGAGATTGAGGAAAATGGAAACACTTTTACAGAAAATGCCAAAATCAAAGCTATTGAGCTGTCTAAAACTTTTGATGGTTATGTTATTGCAACTGATGGTGGAGCCGTTATGCCAGCTTTAAAAGAGATTTGGAATCCTTTATTTACAAAAAGATTTGCAGGTAAGAATAAAACTGATGAAGATAGAGTTAATGCAATGATTGATTTAATGAAAGGTAAGACTGATCGTAGGATTTGGTTTATAGAAACTTTTGTAATTTGTAAAAGTGGAGAAGTAATTTTCGAGACAGAAACCCACAGCCCTATTGGGCAAATTGTA
Source organism: Minisyncoccota bacterium (assembly GCA_043772945.1). Lineage (GTDB taxonomy): Bacteria > Patescibacteriota > JACMRA01 > JACMRA01 > JACMRA01 > JAYVFR01. The sequence continues at coordinate 3,553 of JAYVFR010000016.1, forward strand.
GAAAAATGAGATGGCAGAATAAAGTTTGATGCATATCTTCTAGCTTTATGGTATCTACCTAATCGAGAAAAAATGTTTTTTGATTTAACAAAAGAGGAAATGTCGCAAGAAGAAAATACCTGGCTAGAACTTAAAGAAAAGACTCAAAATTTGAGTTTTTAATACTCAATCTTAAACCCATCCTTACCACACTTTTATCAACCAAACCACTCCTACCAACAACCCTAATCGGCTCCCAGATACAAGCCAACTCCTGTGCGTTGAGATAATAGTACGGTTTTGGCATAAGCCAACTGTACCGACAGAATAGAATTTATTTTGAGGCTTGAGGCTTGTTGCGAATAAATTTTGTAATTGAAGGTTTGGGTTTTGATTTAAATTTGTCCCACTAGTTACACAATTTACTTTTCAATTCGCCCGCCTGTGCGAGCTTGATACAAATTATCAAAACTAGCTAAATGCCTTATCCAAGCAACTTCCACCTTACCAGTTTCACCGTTACGATTTTTAGCTATGATTAATTCAGCTTTTCCTTTTTTATCTTCTGCAAGGTTTGGATTGTAATAGTCCTCGCGGTGAATAAACATAACTACGTCAGCATCTTGCTCGATGGAGCCGCTTTCACGTAAATCCGAGAGCATAGGTCGCTTGTCGTCTCGCCCTTCATTTTTACGAGACAATTGGCTAAGGGCAACAACAGGAATGTTTAATTCTTTGGCAAGAGCTTTAAGATTTCGACTAATATCTGCCACTTCATTTACACGATTTCCCGCATACGCCCGATCATTTCCCGCCGTCATTAATTGCAAATAATCAATTACAATCATACCGATATTGTGTCGCTGTTTGAGTCTCCTAGCTTTTGACCGGATTTCAATAATGCTAGATCCGCTTGAATCATCAATCCAAATTGGCAAATCAGCTAGAACTCCGATTGCAGCTCCTATTTTTTCAAATTCTAAATTTCTTTGATCAGCAGATAAATCTCCCTTGCGGATTTTATGAAAATCAACTCTAGAAGTTGAGGCAATCATACGTTCACAAAGTTGATCCGAAGCCATTTCTAAGCTAAAATAAGCAACCCCGATTCCATTCATGGCTATTTTTTTGGTTATATCGAGGCTAAAAGCTGTTTTACCCATAGATGGTCTGCAAGCAATAATTATCATGTCAGAGTTATTTAGCCCTCCCATTTTATCATCCAGATCAAAAAATCCAGTCTGCACACCTCTATGACTGTCCTCATCTTGCAATTTTTCTAGTTTCTCAAAACTTCCTGAGAGAATTTCACTAATCCGCACGAAGTTTTTATCAATATTGCCAAGCGAAACTTCATACAGACGTTTTTGGGCAATTTCTAAAATTGTATTTGGGTTTTTGTCCGTTGCAAAGCCAGCAATTTTTAACTCCTCTCCAAGGCTAATAATAGCTCTTAAAATGTATTTTTCTCTTAATAAATTCACAGTTTCAGCAGGGTTACTAAGCAGAGAAGATCGTGAAATAAGGGTTAAAAGATAATCTTGGTCAATTTCAGTTGTAGGTTTAACTTTTTTGAGATTGTTTAAAAGGTGAATTGTGTCAATCGGTTGCTGGTTTTTCCAAAGATTTAGGATACTTTCATAAACTTCTCGGTTCTTAGGGTCGTAAAAATAATCAGTCTTTAGGCGATTACTGATTTCATCAACTATCTCATAACTGTAACTTCCACTAACTAGGATACTTCCTAAAATTGCCATCTCTGCATCAGGCTCAACTGGAAGTTTGAGAGCAGTGTTTGGTCGTTGAATAATTTGACTGCTTGAGTACTGATTTGAATATTGATTTGAATTTTTCGGTTGGAAATTAGTATCGGACATTTAATCTGAATATTAAACTAAAAAAAGTTTTTGACAAGACAATTTTTCTGTGCTTTTACATTAGAGTGCTTAGTTACTTACAACTTTAACACATTTCGTGAACAATTATTTTCAGGAGTTTCAGATGTTTAATTCTTTTTTGACGGCTATTTCTAATTTGTTTTTGTCCAAAGAACAGAAGCGAACTAAGCTTTATGGACAACTTTCAGCTTATGTTCAGTTTGTCGCTGATTGTTCGGAGAAAGTCTTGGACTCTCCTACTACTCGTTGGCCGATGACTAATAGACAATTTGCGAATGCATTAACTGAGGTCGCGTCATATTATGATGAAACCAGCTTACCCAGAACTCCAGGGAAGCAATTGGAAATTTTGATTGACCACCACCAAAACAAAAGCTTCAGCGAAAAAAAAGTGAGATTTTTAACAGCTAAGCTCATCCTCGGCCAAATCTTTTAATACTCATTAATTACACCTTATCACTCTCTATTCTAATTTTGAAAGAGGGTGTTTTTTTTGGCAAATTAAGATGTTAAAATTAAAAAACTCGAACAATTTTCCCCTTTTCATATTTATATTCTTTAATAAATTCATCAATCATTAAATCTCGTTTTTTCTGTAACTCTCTAAAATAATTTAAAGCTAAATATACTTCCTCATCAACTTTTTCTGTCTCTTGATCGTGATTAATACCTTTAAAATTATCAAAAATATAATAATAAAAATCTACTTTTAAACTACTTAAAAAACTTTTCTGCTCTTTTACTGTCAATTTAATAAAATTTTCTAATAAATGAATCATAATTTTATCTATACCTATTTCAAGATTATTAATAAGTTTTATTGTACTTTGATTATTTTTAACTAAATTATATAATTTTTCTAAATCAATTTTAACCTCTGTTCTAAGTTGGTTGTTTACTTTAAGATCTAGTAATTCATTGTTAATTTGAGTAGTAAAAGACATAATAATATTGACAAAATTATTATTTTTATATTTCTAATTAATAGTTAGGTCAAGTTTATACTTACCTTACATTTACATCCAAGTAGTATTCACAAGGTGTTACTCATGCCCTCTGGTAATAACAGTGGTGGTTGGCTTGCCGATCTATTCGGTGGTCAAGATAAGACGTACAGTGACAAAGATGGGAATGACATTCGTATGTCCCAAAGTGCAAATGATCGTGCTGTAAATGCGTCTAGGGGGGGTCTAACGATTACCCTCACTATACCCTTAATCTGCATATTGTTTTTAGATTAGTGGGTATTTTTTTATTTTCAAAGAATTGACAGAAAGCGGGATTTTATGACTATTAAACGACATGACTTTATATTTAGCACTTGGAATACTTTTACTTGCAACTGTTTCTTTAGCCCAAGGGACTCTTTGGTTGACCGAAAATAAACCTTTTTTACCAAATTCAATTAACAGATTTTTGATACTGGGCTTTGCTCTTCCAACTCTTTTAATTTCATCGTTTTTAGTTTACAACAAAAATTTTGAACTAGGTCTCGGCGTGATTACAGGCTCTGTTATTTTATCAGTTTTAATCATCGGAATTTCTAGTATTTATAAACCTCTTGAAATCAATAAAAAACTAGCTTTGAAACAGATTGCACTAGGTTTAATGAGTTCAATTATTTTAGCTTTCTTAATTTTCAAAGATTTTTTTAATTATCTATCTTCTTGGACAGGTTTAGAAAAAAAAGAGCAAGATAAATTTATGGTAGAGTGGCAGAGTGGCAAACTTGATAAACTACAATTTGGAGATTTATATATTTCGCAGGGAATAATTCTCTGTTTGCTATTTTTAATTGTGGCTTTTAGTTTATTTCATTTTAAAACTAATTCGGCTGAAAGTAAGGAAGCTAAATCAGAAACTAAATTTTCTTGGAAGGGTTTTGATAAACGTTTAATTAAGCCAATTGGAGGTTTGATCTTTGTCACAATCGGCTCGAAACTTGTTAGCGATGTGGCTTTAAATTCTACAAGGTTGATTAGCTCCCTCGGAATCTCTAATTTAAGCGACAGGTTGTTAGGCCTTACCATTATTGCACTTGTTAGCATAATCCCACTAGCTATTTATTCATTTCAAAAAATTAAAGCAAATCAATCCGAGAATTTAACAATCGAGCTGATGCAAGTAGGTATTTTTAATTTATTAGCTAGTTTTGGAGTTGTTAGTTTAATAGCTCAAATTTCTGTTCTTAAAACACAGATGCTAGATTTTGGAGATTTAGTTGGAACATTTTTAATTTTGTTTCTTGTAGTCATTTGCAGTCGTAAGAGTCAAATAAACCGAGTTCAAGGAGTAGTCCTAACAGCTAGTTACTTTGTTTATCTAGGATATTTGGTTTATAATAAATAAATTAGGACATTGCACTTGCCCAAACACCATTTGTGCGCTATAGATTTGGTTGTAGTGATTAGTTCCGAGGAGGAATTAAGATGAATCTTTTGAATGATTTGTTCAAAAAAACAAAAATAAATCCAAAAAAACTCAAACTCGGCAAAGTTCACCCAAGCTTCCTGCAAGCGATAAAACAAGCACCAAGCCTTAGAGTAGGAGATTACGAAGGAGTTTTTAAAGTCGTACAAAGTTGGTTTAATGGTAAGCTTTTTAAGTATTCTATGCTTGACAGACTTAATCAGAGAGGTGGTAAACTCAGTCTGCATAGTGATAAGCTTTATTTCACTGGTAAATATAAATCATGCGATCTTTCATATAATTCTAGTGTTTGTTATGGATTGGCTTGTAAGCTAATTTATCTTTTAAACATTTGTTATCCCTGGTTCGATGTTTCTTTGGTAGAAGTTAAATCTTGGAAAAATACTGGCTCTAATCATTATTACGTTTTTTTCCCTACTCTAGGGTTTTTCAAAAATAATCAAAAAGTCTCGACAAACAATTTCACAGGAGCTGATATTCAACCAAATACCAATTATCAGTACAGAGGTCAGTTTTTTGCTCTTGATCCGTGCGCGGGCATTATTACTAATACAGGTTTGAGTGATTATTCGCTTGGTGATGATAAGACTTCAATGCAATTAGGTGCCAAATATCATGTTTTTTGCGATTCAGAAATAATGACACCAGGTGGCGCTGGGTCTACTCATTTTATTTACTCCCAAACTTGTTTTGTTGGTAGGGTTGTTCGGCTCGGAGTTATGAATAATAATCCAGGTAAGCTTAGTTGGGTTCTTGTGCATGATCATGTTGAAACAAACTATGACTTTTACGATCCTGAATTTTTGCACAGAATTAGTGACATCTACCCAGATGCTTGGAAAGATTTTAATCAACTAATTAAGCGGGGATATACTATTTTAAAGTAGTTTTTTTCTCAAGCTGGATTAAGTCTCTTGCAAGATGCTTAACTTACAACTAACCTCACTAACTAATTGCTGGTGGGGTATTTTTTTGTCTTGACAGAGCCTAGTAAACTGGTTTTATATTGAATTATACTATCTTTTAGTCTTTACTAATTTTTTATGAAATACTTTGTTGTTATTGGTCTTGAAATTCATGTACAATTAAATACTCAAACTAAACTTTTTTGTGGGTGTCTGAATCAGTATTTGCCAGATAGCCCAAGTGCTAATATTTGTCCTATTTGTACGGGACAACCTGGAGCGCTTCCAGCTCTTAATAAATTAGCCGTTAATAAAGCCATCAAATTTGGTTTAGCGGTAGGCTCTAAAATTCCAGAGACAACAACTTGGGATCGCAAAAATTATTTTTATCCTGATTTACCCTGCGGTTATCAAATTAGCCAATACGATAATCCGATTGTTGAGGGTGGAAAGCTTGAATTTTATGTTGAGGAAGGTGATAGCGGTAAGTTCAAATCATCAAGTGTAGAATTGACGAGGGCTCATCTTGAAGCGGATGCCGCTAAATCTCTACATGCTGGAGGTAAGACTATGGTTGATTTTAATCGTTCAATGGCACCACTAATTGAAATTGTAACCGAGCCTGTTATTCGCTCGTCAGCTCAAGCAATGGCCTTTGTAACTGAATTGCAGACACTTGTTCGCAGGCTTGATATTAGTGAGGCTGATATGGATAAAGGGATGATGAGATTTGATTGCAATTTATCTCTTCAAACTGAGGAGCAGAAAAAATCAGGAGAGCTTCCGAATTATCGAGTGGAAACTAAAAATATTAATTCAATTAGAGCTCTTGGAAGGGCTATTGAATACGAAATTATTCGTCAAACTAAATTACTAGAGCAAGGGATTAGGCCTGATCAAGAAACCAGAGGGTGGCGAGATAATGCTAATAAATCGATTACACAACGTTCTAAAGAAGATGCTATGGATTATCGTTATTTTCCTGAACCAGATTTGCGAATTCTTAAAATTACGGAGGGTGATATTAATAAACTTTCTAGTTTGCCCGAGACTCCAAATCAGCAAAGAGAGCGGTATTTAAAAATGGGGCTTAGTATTCCTAGCGCAAATGTGTTTGTCAATAATTTTGATTTGGCAGAGTTTTTTGAAAAAGCCGTCGCAAAGCTTGTTTAGGACTTGAAATATATGAAAATTGCTTTTTTTTCCTCGTCTGATTTTTGTATTCCAATTATTGACAGTATTTATCAATCTGAGAGAAGTAATTTGAGTTTGTTAGAAGTTTTTTGGAATCAATATCAGTGGCTTGTCGATAACCAAGCTAGTTTTAAACAAATTCTTCCTAGAGATTGGTTAAATGATTCTTTGGTTGAAAGTCTCAAAGAAATTATCTCACAAAGTTGCAAATTTTCTAAATTGGAGCAGATTATTAATTCTAAAATTCAATTAGAGCTAATTGTAACACAACCTAATAGGTTAAATAGAACCAAACTAATTCAAAACTCTGTTACTAGTTACGCTTTAGTAAATGATATTAAAATTTATCAACCAGAAAAAATAAATCAGGAAATAGAAATTTATCAAGAAAAAATCAGGGAAGTCGAGGTAGCAATTTTAGCAAGTTACGGTCAAATTCTCAATCAAGCGGTTTTAGATGCTCCAGAATTTGGATTTTTAAATTGGCACCCTTCTAAACTTCCACTTTTAAGAGGGCCTACTCCAATGCAAACTGCCCTGTTTCAGGGTTTTGAAAGTACAGCCTTATCATGGCTTGAAATGACCAAACAAATGGATGCTGGTGAGATTTGGCTACAATTAGAAGTTGATTTGAATTCTGAAATTGATATTAACCAATTGGCTAATCAAATGGGTTTATTAGGCAGTCAAACATGGTCGCTTCCACTCATGTATAAAATTGTTAATCAAATTATTGACAAAAATAAAATATCTTAGATATTAGAAGCCACTTACTTTTACAGTATCATTAACAAATTAACTTTTTTAATCAATTATTTTTATGGGACGCAAACGTACTTTAAACGAAATTAAACAATTAGACTATATTAGTATTGGAGAGCTCGCTGTTTTGTGTGAGAAGGAATTTGCTTCTGATAGTATCAGACAGAGCACCTTAAAATTCTATTGTGAGCAAAATATCCTTCCATTTGTCCAAAAAGCAGAGGGTTTGGCTAGGAGATTTAATCGCGACCAAGCAATTTTTAGGATTAAAGAAATTCGCCAATTAGCAAGCAAGCACTTTAGTATTGAAGATATTGTTACTTATTTTCATAAGCCCAAAGAAAGTGTTAGCTATCAGCTTAGTTCTAAAAAAATCTAAAATACAAGGCTAAATGACAACTAACCAAGCTAATGTTTTCTTGTTAGGTGGATTAACTGGTGGTCCTTTAATACCCCTTTTAGCCATTTCTCAGAATCTTACAAATGTTAACACTACAATTTTAGGTGTTAAAAATAGCTTTGAGTCTAGATACTGCCTGGACAACCATTTAGTAATCAAATTTTTGCCAAAAACTAAATTAAATTTATTAAGCTTTAAGAATCAATCATTTTATGAAATATTTTTAGGGTTTGTAGACTTATTTTTTAGTTTTTTTAAATTATTTTTTAGTTTTTTTATTATTAGTTATCTTTTATTTAGATATAAACCTAAGCTTATTTTGTCTTGTGGGAGCTTTTTGGCTGTTCCTGTTTTTTGGACTACTAAATTTTGGAAAATATTAGGTCTCTTACAAACTAAATTAATTCTCCATCAGCAGGATCCACTCCCTGGCCTTGCAAATAAGTTAACCGTCCCAATTTCTGATTTAGTTACTTGTTCGTTTGAATACACTAAAAATAACTACAAAGCTTTCAAAGAAGCTAATTTAATTCCTAACCCGATAGATTATACAAAGTTTGATAACATAAAAAATACAAAACTGGAGAATTTATTAAATCAAATTCAAAACAAAGATCTAGAGAATTTTTTGAAAAAAGTTTCAATCCAAGAAAATAACAGACCAATATTGTTAATTTTTGGAGGGGGTAGCGGTGCAGATTTTATTAATGCGTGGGTGCGGGATAATTTAGACGAGCTTTTAGAATGTAACATAGTTATTCATTTAACAGGTCAAGGTCAATTAGAAATTGAAAAAAATAATGAAAATAATAAAGATAATTACTTGTTGTTAGGTAAGCTAACTGCTGACATGCCTTTAGCTTTGATACTTGCTAATCGTGTAATTTGCCGAGCAGGGCTAAGTTCAATTACCGAACTAAATTATCTTAACAAAAAAGCTTTTTTAGTCCCTATTCCATCAAGTCACCAAGAGTTAAATGCACGGCTTAGTTCAAGCAAATTTACAATTTTAGAACAAAAAAATGTTACGCGGTGGCTTAAGCAAATAAATTCTTTGGAATATAAACCAATTCCAGTTTTCACGGACGGATTAAATCTCAATATAAATGCAAAACCAAAAATGGAATATTTGTTTAGGCTAGATAGAAACCAGATAAAATTGAAACTGGATGAATATTATAAATCAATTAATGGATTAATCTAGGATTTTAAATTATTGATCAGACTCTAACAAATTCTCTGGAAATAGTTTTTTAGATATAGCAAGTTCAACCATTTGATTGTATAAATTAGTCATTGTTTCACTGAATTGATGGCGTTTAAGCTGTCTTTGATCGACCATTATTTTAGAAGCAAATTCAACTTCTTTTATGTCATGCCAACCAATATTAGAATAAATTCTAATTAAAGCAGGGGCTATTCTATCGAGACTCTTTACAATTTTATCTTCAATTGATAAGTTTTGTGATTCGTAATTTTGGATCATTTGAAACAAGTCAGGCCTGTTCATTTTATCATTTAATTCATATCGTAAGGATTCTAATTCATCTTCTTTGTCTTCTGCTTTTTTGTTCCAAGTGGCTTTATCTCCTGTTTTAAGCTCGCCAATATCATGAATAGCAATTAGAGTAAAAATTTTAGTTGTATTCAAATTAGGAAATTCTCGTTCAAGGTCTTTTTGGAGGTATAGAAATAGATACGCTAAAGACCAAGAATGCTCGGCGTCGTTTTCTAGGCGGTCTTTTGTAATTTTACATTTTCGTGTTACTTGATAATAGTCAAAAAGTGATAGTATATTCTCTAAATTTGGCATAATATAATTAGCTGTAAATTGATTTAATTACTGTGTCAAGTGAATTTAAAAACTCTCTCTCGGATTCACAATTGTTGTACCTTCTAAAAGTTAAAAAATGGTGGGTTGCTTTAGTAATTGCAGGATTTTTCTTTTATGTGGGGTTTTCATCTTTTGAGAATGTGGCCTTAAAATAATTTCTTTGGCCTAGATTCGTATAGATTTATATTTATTCGAGTCATTTGTATTAATCACATTTTTGACACATTATAATTTAATAGATAATTTAAAATCAACAAAATTAAATAATTCAAATCTTTTTTTATGAGCCAAAATTTAAGCCAAGTTATAACACAAATGCGTTGCGATATTTTAACAATGACAACAAAGGCAGGGTCAGGTCATCCAACTTCTTCCCTTAGTGGAGTGGAGTTGATGGTAGGTCTCTTTTTCAGTAGTTTTTTTAATTGTGATTATGATGATTTTAATAATTCAAATAATGACAGAATTATTTTTAGTAAAGGTCACGCCTCACCTCTTTTTTACAGCATTTATAAGGAATTGGGTTTAATTAGCTATGAGGAATTAATGACTTACAGGCAGTTTGATTCTAACTTGGAAGGGCATCCTACCTCTAGGTTTAAATTCACTGAGGCTACGACAGGATCACTCGGTCAGGGTCTTGGAATAGGTCTCGGGATTAGTTTAGCAAATCGCCTTGATAATAGTGAGGCTACTACTTGGGTACTAATGGGAGATAGTGAAATGGCTGAAGGTAGTGTTTATGAAGCATTAGAAATTGCAAGTCACTATAAACTAAACAATTTAATTGGGATAATTGATCTAAATCGATTGGGGCAAAGAGGAGAGACTTTGACAGGTTGGAATTTAGATATTATTGAAAATAAGATTAACGCATTTGGTTGGAATACGGTAGTTTTGGATAATGGAAATGATATTAATCAAGTTTTAAAAGGTTATTTAAAAGTAAAAGAATTACAAAAAACAACTGAGGCCCCTACGATGATAATAGCTAAAACCAAAAAAGGAGCTGGAGTTAGTTTCCTTGAGGATGCAGAAGGCTGGCATGGTAAAGTTTTAACAGACGAGCAATTAGAGACAGCTTTAAAAGAGCTGAAAAAGGTTAATTAAATATAGCCTCTTCAAATTCTTTTTTCGCCAATTGCTCCAACTCATCAGCTTCTTGTTTCAATCTCTTAATCTCACTTTTCCAAATATCTATTTGAGTAACTATTTTGTTTTGAATTTCAAGTGGTGGAAGTGGCAACAACATATTTTTTAAGTTTTCTGTACCAAGCTCGGTTTGTTTTGTAGTTTGGGCTGATTTGATTTGATCAAGCTGAAATTGATTTTCCTTTGAATTAAACCAATATATATAAAAAAATGGATTGATTAGTTTGGAATCTAGTCTTAATAACAAGATATGACTGTCGGTAAGAAGATTTGCGTTCTTGGCATCTATAATCGCACTTCTACCAATCGTTCCTTCACCTGTTGAATTTATTAAAATATCATTTTCCTTTGTAAACCCTGTCTTTGAAATAGATTGTAACCAACCAGAGTCAACTTTTTTAGCGAATTGATTATCAATTTGAAACCATCTTACACATTTTTGATTAAGAATAAATTTGTCTGATTTATCGTTATATTTTGGTGATTTCCCTCGCCCCAGATATGTGTAATTATTTTCAATTGTAGTGAGATTATATTTAGATTCGAATAACTGCCTTTGTATTCCCCATCGACTTAAATCTTTGAAATCAACAAACTGTAAAAACTTATAACCGTTTTCTTGCTTCTTTTTCTCAACTATTTCAATTCCTAATTCGTTCATTAAGTAGTTTTCAATTTTAGCTTCTAGGGTTTTAGCTTCCTGTCTATTAGTTTCCGCTTGAATAATTTTTGATTGGTACGCTTGGACTAAATTTTCTTGTAGGTCTATTTTTGGTAAAGGTAAATATACTTCTGACAGTAATCTATCCATTGAAATATACTTTCTGTTGGTAGTGCCTGTAATAAAGGAATCTAAGTATCTTTGAAATCGCTGTATTTTAAATAAAAATTGTAAGTATTCAGTAGATACTTTACTTACATCAATCGTAATTAAATTCATATTGGTTGATCCGAATTGATTTTCAAATTCTTTGGTTATAATTCCAAAAGCTCCATTTTTTGTATCTACCTTGCACCAAAATAAATCATTTTCTTTTGCGATTTGATACTTTCGCATTTTTAACTCTCGTCCTCTGCTTATTCTGTTTGTATAAATACCCTTACCGTAACTTCTAACTCCTAGAATTTGATATCTTTTTTCATCTTCAATTTTTACCCAATCGATAGGTCTTTTATGAAGTATATTGCTAAATAATACTTGTCCGGAATTACTATTGTCGGTAACGCGATATTTACGAGGATCCCAGTTTTACCAGTTTTTGAACTCAACTATTTTTAAGTATTTATAAGGTATTTGTGTCGTCATATTGTATAATTTATTTTGATAAAATTTTCTAATTGTGTTTTCACTCCTTCCAAATTATTAATCACTTCGTCGTTTGTAAATCTTAAAACCTCAATATTTATAGTATTTAGAAATTTAGTTCTAACCAAATCGTATTCTTTTTTTAGGTTATGGCTTTCACTATCAATTTCAATTGCGAGTAATAATTTTGAACAATAAAAATCTAGAATGTAGTTAAAAACTATTTTCTGTTTGGTGAATTTGTATCCTAATAATTGTTTTTTAGACAGTAGATTGAACCAGATTACTTGCTCTGCTTTTGTCATTTGACGAGACATAGCTTGAGAACGTGATTTTAATTTTATATTTGCTTTAATAATTCCTAGGTTACTGATAACCCCTGTCAAACTATCGTTTGCCACCCCCTTATCAAGGGGGAATCTTAATCTTAAGTTATTGATATTCGCCTCTTGTAAAGGGGCTCCGCAAAGCGGTGGGGTTATATTCTTGAGTCTTCTCATACACCTATTTTGTATTATATTCTCTCCATTCTTTTACAACTTCTAAAAGCTCGTTTTCGCAGGGTTGTCCTGTGGTTGTAATACCCGCTTTTTCTACTTCTACAATTGGGATTTGATAATTGAATTTGTCTTTTATAGCTTGTTTGAGTTGTGTATCAAATTTTATAGTTAACTCCTTTAGTTGTATTTTTAAAATACCAAGTTCAACTTTATCAGAGATCTTTTGATCTTTGTCAGCTTCGCTACTTTCATATTTCTTTTGTGTAATCAACTTAATCCTTTCTTCGAGTGCATTTAAACCTAATTCAGCTCTCAATCTTTTAATCTCGTTGTTAGTTATTCTTAAATATTCAATTTCTTCCGCCTCGGTGAACTTTTGCAAAAATACAAGACTTGGTTTGACAGTAGCACCGCTGGCAATAAATACATCTGACGGAATACTGGTAATTAAGATAATTTTGGCTCTTCCTTCAAAATACTCACGCACCTTTTGTAGATTAGGGTTATTTAAAAATCCTTCTGGCAGTACTACAGCCATTTTGCCGCCTTTCTTAAGTAGTTTAAGGTTATCTCTCCATAAACAAGACTTCGGTCAGGGTTGACATTGATCCTGTATCGTAAAGCTTCAATAAGGACTCGCCAATGTTTTTTTCAATTTGATTGGCAGCAATTTGCACAGCATCGCCATGCTTAATTTTTAGATGAGTTTTAATTTCATCAGTATATTTATTGTCTCCAATTGAGATTTTATGGTCTTTTGCAACTCTACCACCGAATGGTGGGTTTGTCAGGATTATATCAAAGCGATTTTCAAATATTTCATTAACATTTAGTAGTCCGTCATTGTGATGAACTCCACCATGTCCATCACCGTGCATTATCATATTCATTTTTGAGACTCTTGCCATTCTAGGGTTAGCGTCAGATCCATAGATGCAATCGTGAGATAGTTTATACAGCCTTGTACCCTCCTGGGTGCTATCAAGGGTTTTGTTTAATTCTTTAAATTTTTCTTCTACAACTTCATCTATTTTCTCCTTTTCTTCGTCACTCAATGTTAGATACTTATCGTCAAAATATTGTTTTTTAATCACCTCCTTTTGGTCAAATATATCTAGCTCGATTTTCGATTTTACATACTCAAAAGCTTTGATTAAGAATCCTCCGCTACCGCAACAAGGATCGCAAATCACTTGCCCTTCTTGTGGATCTAGAACATCAACCATAAAATCAACAATTGTTCTAGGCGTAAAGAATTGACCTAATTCACCACGAAAAGTCCTACCCAAAAATTGTTCAAAAGCTATTCCTTTTATGTCATCAGATGTATTTGATAAATCGTACTTTTCAAGTAAGCCCACGATCTTTTCGAAGCTATTTTCCTTAATTTTTATTTGCTCATTTGGCTCAAAAAGTTGGTCTTTTTCAAAGTCTTCTTTGGTTTTATCAAATAACTTCTGATAAAATGGTTTATCTTGTTTTGAACGCGTTTCATCATCACCTTTCTTAAGTTCATTAAATTTGTCTTTAGAGAATTTCTGCTTACCTTTACTCCTTTCATATCGGATTTTGATAAAAAGGATTTTACTAATTTCATCAAACGCCTCTGTAGGATCAAGTGAATCATTGTTTCTAATGACATTATGGCAAGTCAACAATAATTTACTAAATTCGTCCCGAGTAAATACTTTTGTGGCTTCAGTTAGTTCCTTGAGTTTCTTAGCGTTATCTACATCTTTGAAGTGCGGTATATCAATTATCTAGTTCAAATCAACGGGCATTTTTTTCTCCATCATCTGGAAGTATTTTGTCTCAAAGTTATTGTGAGTTACAAAGAATTTAGCATTTGCCCAAGACGCGTAATTGTTACCTTGATAATAATCCTCGGGGTGGATTTTAACTTTATCAGATTTACATTCAATCACAATAAAAGCATTATTTTTTGCCTGTTTATCTTCTTTTGATAACCAAATAACGATATCTGCGCGGCTTTTACCTTGTCCTCGTTGCGAGTTATTAACTTGATGCTCTTCTTCCATTTGCTCCAATTTATAACCATATTGATTAACTAGGTGACAAATAAATTCTTGCCTAACTATTTCTTCTGGTGTTTTGCTAAGCCATTTATCTCTCAATGGTGAATAGATTTTATTTTGTTCATTTATTTTAATTTGTAACATATATTTATAAAACAGTTTATAAAACAATTAGGCTTGTCAATTCCGAGCTAAACTAATCTCTTATTGCTTTAATTGGTTTGCTTGTATAGATTATTCCTAAATCGGCTACTTTAAAAGAGTATTTACTATCAACAACCAGGTCTTTAGTCCAGCGAATTTCAACAAATAATTTGTGCCAATTCAAACAATTAACTAATTTATAAATAGTTTCATTATTAGCCCTTGAATCAATTTGCCAGTCCATCATTACCGTTTCACCCGACTTAATTCCAAGGTTTCGCAGATATTCAGTTACCGCTCTTTCAAATTCTGTTCCATACCCAATAATGGCAAGTTCCTCATCAATTACCCAATCAATTTTTAAGTTCCCGTATATTGTATCAAATTCGCTAATACTGCCCATCACATTATTTAAATCACGAGTTACTAAATTAGCCTTACTGCATAAATAATCAATCCAATCTTGCTCGAGGTTTAAGTTACTGACGTCAGTATAAAGAGCTTGTCTGACAGTAATTCTATTTTGACCTCTAAGTGATTGGATATCTGAGAGAATTTTTTTGATTTGTTTCATTTTCTTTAAAAGAATTTGATGGTTATCTAATAATTTTAATCCCTCTAAGACTGGGGTTTCAATAATAGAAATTGAGGAATTACTCACTAAACTCCAAATTTCCTCGGTAAAAATTGGCCAAATAGTATGAGCAGATTGTGCAAAAATTTCTAAACTTTCGATTAAGCAATATAAAAACTCTTGGTTTAAATCGTTACTGTTAATATTGTCTGAAATGTAAACTTGTCTAAAATCTCTCCAATAAGTGTAGGTTAGATTCAAAGCTTCTAGAAAATTGTTGTCAGAGTAAGATTTGGTGATATTAACCCAATACTCAAAAGTATAAGCTTGCCACCATTGATTAATAATTAATTTATACTTGGGACGGATACGTAAATTAATAGGTTTTTTAGTGTTCATTAGCTGATTTAACCAATCTATAATTTCTTGGAACGAGTTATTTAGACTGTTATTTAAAGCTAGCATTTCAGTCTGCGAATAAGGTCTAGCAGGGAAAATTCCTGATATTGATTGAATTAAATAGGTATTAATAGCATCCAGACTAAAATTTTCTAAATAGTTTTCCAGGCTAGTATTTAAATTAGTCTCCCAGTTAGAATAAAGATAGTAATCTGAATTTAACAAATTATTAGAAATAGAAGAAAAAATAACTTGATTGGAAACAGCATTCAGCAAATCTTGTTTGCTAAGGACTTGTTTTATGCTAATGTACTCAGCTTGTTGCGTCCAAAAAGTTAAGTTGCTAGATTCAACTAAATTCTTGTTTAAGTACTTTTCAGTGTGATAATATTCAGTTCCTACCTCATCCTGCAAGATTAAATTAGACTCTGTACCATTAGCAAGACTTAATAATTCATACTCTCCACTTGGAACATACTGCCCTGTTACTTCATTTTTTTGGTAAGTAACATAAAAATAGCTAATACCTTGATTGACTGTTTTATCTTGATCGGCTCTTCCTCCAAGGCCGTATAGCCAATTAGACCACAAATCAACTTCGCTGGGCTCTAGAAGTATTTGAATATCGGTATGTCCTTTAGTAAATAAACTGTATAATTCACTCAACAATTTGTTTGCCATCCCAAAGAAACTAGCTTGATTATTTGTTCTATTCTTACGTATTTCTGTTAGCGCTTCACTGCGGTATTCTACCACGTTAACCCCCATAGGTAATTTTGTCATTTTGTCGTTTATGACGGTAACTGCTCGGTTAGTGAAGTTTTCAGGATTTAGATTTTTGCTAGCAAAAACTTTGTAAACTTGATTTTTTGATCTACTAATTAATTCATCTATACTAGAAATAAACATTTTATTTCCTGCCTTGTTTTGCCAAATAGGAATCATTGGTCCAAATTTGTCTAAACTTAGCAATTCAATACTTTTAGACTGTTCTAAGTATTTTTTAGCTAAATAATCGTTTTCTTTAGGAAAAATACTAATATTAGTTGATAGATACTCAATAGTTTTATTTAAAAATTCTGATTCAACTTTCAAATTATCTTGAGGATAGTAAAAAGTAGCTCCACCATCACTTGTAATCCAATGCGTTTGGTTTGATTCAAGCATTGAGTAAATTGATTTAGATTTTTGAAGTTCTGCAAGAAGCTTAGAGTCATCATAACAATAAATTTTTTGGACTAGATGATCATTTTTAAGAAAACCTTGAGAGTTATAGTTAGTTGATATTGGTAAGCAGAACTTATTAACTAAGTCTAAACTATCGAGCGAGTACGTTAAACCAATTGGGCAAACTCCAGTTCCACTTTCTGCGTTAATTGAATCAAGCGCGTAAATTCTATTTAAGGTTTTAATTTGACCTTGATCTAATAATTCAGCTTGGTTTTTAATCGATTTAAATTGTAAATATTCTATCCCAACCAGGTCCTCACCCACAAAAGAAACTAGCTTATAAATTCCAATTTTTAGTTTTCCAAAGTATTCTCCAGATTCAGTTATTTGGGCAAGCTCTTTGTCTAATTCAGGATCGTTGTAAACTTGATCTTTTTCTATTAGTAATCTCAAGACTTTGATTGCGCTTTTTTCGGCGATTAAATATAGAGTTTTAGTTTTTTCATTATAAAAAAGACTGTATTCTTCTTTAGGATTAATACCCAGGGCAAGATTATCAAAGGCCATCCAAACTTGACTGTATCTAACTAAAATTAAAATTGGATAATTATTTGAAAGTCTAGACAGTAATAATTCTAAAGTTTTTAAGTTATCTGTTAAGATCATCTGAGCTTCAATTAACTCCTCTCTTTCGCTTTTACCTTTTTCTACTACTTCAGCTTGGAGAATACCTTGACTCCCAAAAATACTTTGGAATTTAGTGTCTATTGAAGTCCATAATTTAGCATTGGCATTTAAACCCTGCTCTACTTCATAAAGATTTTGCCTAGCTTCAAGTAATTGGTAGCGAATTTGGTGTCTAATTGAGTCTATAAGTATCTGGATTGAATCTGGTTTAATTTGATATTCTAATATTGCTTGTAAGCCCCGACGTGTTACTTGTATTTTATCTTTTTCTAATACTGTTTGTCCATTTGAAAGTGCAATTAATTCTATCTTTTTTTGACTAACTATACTATTTTGATTTTCTAGAGAGTGCAATCGAGACCATATTTTTTCTATTCCTTGGTTATCAATATGATAGATTTTAGTTTTTTCTGGTAGTAAATTATAATTTGATAAAATATCCAGCATTTTAATTAAATCATTAGTTAGCTCTAGATTTTGTAGACTCCAGACTAAGGAGGAGTTTTGACCCAAAAAATTTTGACTTCGCCATAATATCCAAGGCCAAAAGATTTGTGACAAAGACGATAAATCTAGACCGTCGATTTCATTTAAGTTTATTTTTGCTAATATTTTAGAATTTTGAAATTTGATTGGGTTTGGTTTGCTTAATGTTTTATAAATTTCCTGATTTTTCCACATTTGGATTACGGAGGCTTGGTTCTTTAGCACAGTCATCGGTTTTTGCGTTTATTTTAATTCTAATAAGAGTACAAGTAAAAATCTAAGTTTGTGTCAATGTATAAAAAGACTGTTAAAACACGTTTTTGTTAGATTTTATGCTTTATTGATTCTTGACGAAATGTGTAAAAAGAAAGTTTGCCTATTCGGGGCTTTGTTTTAATTTTAATATTAAAATAAATAAAAATAAAAAAAATTAATCTAAAAATAATTTAATTATGACAATCTTTGACTATAGTTTTTTGGGTTTTATTATTTTGCTGGTTTTACTAAATTTAGTTCTGTTGTATCGTTATATAGCTATTAAAAAAGAAACTAGTAATTTCAAAATTAGTCTAGAAAAACAAGGACAGCTAGAGATTTTAGAACTCCAAAAAAAATATGAAACGCATTTAAAAACCTCAAAAAATCAAATTCAAAAAGAAACGGAAGACAAGCTGACTCAAAGATTTCAAACAGATTTTGAGAAACGTGAATACGAAATTATGAGAAATGCCAAAAAACAAGAGGAACATTTAACGGCAGAGATATTAGAAATTCAAAAAAGTTCAGATCGTAAAGAAAATATTTTAAGAGAAAAAGAATCAAAATTTGAAATTCTTAAACAGGATTTAAATCAACTCCAAACTAGCGTGAGCAATCAATTTAAGTCGTTGGAAATTGAAATTCAAAAATATGATCATTTGAATCTAGCTCTGGTTGACGAGTATAAACAAAAATTAGCTAAAATTTCTAATTTAACTTCTCAAGAGGCTTACGCTTTAGTAAAAAACGAGAAAGAGAAAGAGATGGGCGAAGAGCTTTTACAGTGGCAAAACAAATATTTATCTAAATTCGAGAATGAAGCCTATCAAAAAGCTAAAGAAATAGCTTCGCTTGCGATCCAGCGTTGTTCTAGTGAAGTAGCTAATGAGCTAACTATAACGGCAGTTAAAATTGATAATGAGGTTGATAAAGGTAAGCTTATTGGTAAGCAGGGACGAAATATTCAATGGCTTGAAAAAACTTTAGGAGTTGAGTTAATTATTGATGACACTCCAAACATTATAACCGTTTCAGGCTTCTCATCCATTAGGAGAAACATTGCCAAAAATACAATCGAAAAACTACTGACTGATGGTAGAATTCACCCTTCAGCAATTGAAGAAATGTATGAAAAAGCAACTGGCGAAGTTAATCAAGAAATTTATGAAGCAGGGCAATGGGCAGTTAATGAGCTTGGTATTTATGACTTTCCTGAAAAATTAATTCGACTGCTCGGTCGTTTGAGCTTTCGCACGGGATATGGTCAAAATGTTTTAAGGCATAGTGTGGAAATGGCTCGCCTTGCTGGTTTGATTGCAGACAGTTTGAACGCAGAATTTCCAAGCACAGTCTTAATTGATAAATTAACTTGTATTAAAGGAGCTCTTTTACATGATATCGGAAAGGCAGTTGATGAAGAAATGACTCCTAAGGGTAACCACATTGAAATTGGTGAGAAATTGTGTGATATGTATGATTTAGGTTGGAAAGTCCGTCGTTGTATTTCTAGTCACCATACAACGGGAGGTGATAGACAAAGTTATTTTGATAACGAACATAAAGAATTATGCTTGGAGGCTGCGGTTGTGGATGCTTGCGATACTCTTTCGGGTGCTAGACCAGGGGCTCGCAAGGAAACTATGGAGGCGTATTTTCAGAGGATGGAGGGTCTTGAAAACATAGCCAATAAAATTGATGGAGTAACTAAAACTTGGATAATGCGAGGAGCTAAAGAGCTTTGGGTATTTTTTGATGCTAATATGTTATCATCTACTGAAATTCATAAAGCAACTAGAGCTTTGGCTCGTGAAATTAATAATACAATCAAAACTCCCCAAGAGATTAAAGTTATAGGCTTTAGAGAAGATAGGGTTGTTGAATATACCAGATAAAAAAACAAGTCAAAACAAATTCCCCTTTATTTTTAAAAGGGGTTTTTCTAATAGTTTATAATTTTTTTAAAAAGTTCTATGAGCTTTTATTTTTTTAGATTTTTAAGGTAACGAAGCATTGTACCAGCGTCACTAACTTCAAAAGGATCAGAGTGGCAATTATCAGAGAAGCCTGGCTCTGCAAACATTTTTTTGATAGTACCATTTTCAACATACATACTATACCTCCAAGAGCGCATTCCAAATCCTAGGTTTTCTTTTTTAACGAGCATGCCCATCAAGCGAGTAAAGTCTCCATTCCCGTCAGGAAGTAATTTCACATTTTTAGCTTTTTGCCCAAGTCCCCACTGATACATAACAAAAGCATCGTTGACGCTTAAACAGACAATCTGATCGACTCCGAGAGCTTTAAATTCTTCATAGTTTTCCTCGTACTCTGGTAAGTGAGTTGTAGAACAAGTTGGAGTAAAGGCTCCTGGGAGAGAGAATAAGACTACATTCTTTTTAGCGAACCAGTCTTCGCTGTTTGTATCATGCCATTTAAATTTGTTTGGTCCTTCTACTGATTCGTCTGCAATGCGAGTTTTGAACACTGCGTAGGGGACTTTACAGTTTTCTACTAAAATGTGGGGGCTTGAGGCGTTTAATTTAGGTAAAGACATATTAAAAATAATTGTATCGAGTTTATACTAAAACTTTTGTTCAAAAAATATTTTGTTGTCAAAAACCCTCTGTTTGAGAAAGGGTTTGATTTATTGATCAGGGACAGCCAGAATTCTCATGCATCTTTGGACTAACTACTAGTTACTAATTTGTTTAGCACGTAACTCAAAAGTTATTCCACCAAGCTTAACTCTAACTTTCTCCAAATTTGGGTTGTAAGTGTATTCACCATCACGATTAACTCCTGTAGATTTTTGGATTAATAACTCAACTTCTGAATTTGGTTGTTTGGTTAGAATTTCTCTACGAAGGGGATTGCTATTGTCATTGTTTGCAACTAGTTTAACTCCATCAACTTCCAGCACAATATCACCCTGGCGAAGACCTGCTTTATCAGCTCCGCTGTCTTTTGAAATCACAATTCCGCCATCTGGATTATCAATAATTTCTCCGTAATCGACAGGTAGCCAGTTGTTTGTTGCTTTAATAGCTGGGTCAAGAGGTCGTGAAATTAAACCTAAACGAGGTCTTGTTATAACTCCATTTAGCTTATAGCTGTTGAGCGCATTAACTATTGTGTTAGAGCTAATTGCAAATCCGAGGCTTTGAGCAGTATCAGACCCAAAAGTATTCATTCCAACTACACTACCTTCTGAATCAAACAAAGGTCCACCTGAATTCCCCTTGTTAATTGCGGCATCTGTCTGAATTAAACCATCAGCTCTCGTTTGTTTGGTAGTGCATTCGTCAACCGCTTCGGTTTCAAGTGTTCTACCAAGACCTGAAATAATTCCTTTAGTTACAGTATTTCTGAATTCTCCAAGAGCATTACCAATGGCAATAACATCACTTCCCATTTTGAGTTTGCTACTATCAGTAAATTTTAAGGGAGTTAATTTAGTGTCTAGATTTTTAATTTTTAAAATTGCAATGTCATCCACTGGATCTATGCTTTCAACACTCATTTGATAAGCTTTTTGACTTTCAATCAGTCCCGTAATTACAATAGGATTGAGCGCGCTGGCTTGGCAATACTGCGACACTACATGCCGATTTGTTATAACTAAACCATCCTCACTAACGACATATCCAGTACCAGCTGACTCACCAGCAAGAAGTTGTTTGTTACCCAGAGATTTAACGCGGATTGAGACTACAGATGGTAAAACTTTGTCAACCAAACTGCTTGTGTTTAGAACTGCTTGATTTTTTGGTTCTTGTACTAAAGTAGGGGGAATTGAACTTGTGGAATTGTTCTTTGTGTTGTTTGAAATTACACTACTTGAACTTGAATTTTTTGAGCGAAAAGAGGTCCAAATAGAACTACTAGGATTAGTTTGATAAAGCCAAAACCCTCCTCCAAGCAGTCCAATTAAAAGAAAAAGTGTAAAAACTAGCATGAATCCAAATACGGGGAAGGTTTTTGGAGGTGTTGGAGAACGATACATAAAAATTAAAATTGTGTGAATTATATTTCAAAAAAAGTTACTTTTATTAATTAAAAATTTTTTCGTTTTTGACAATCCTAGAGTTTAAAAAACCTTTTCAAAAAAGTAAGAGAGATTTTGACAACGCCCAGAAACTGTGATTGATTCCAATTTGTCAGGATTATAATTGTTACAATCAATTATTTTTCCCTTTAGAAACGCTAGGAGAATTTCGAATGAGTATTAATAAAAAACTGTCTGAAAAACTGTCTGAGTTAAAAGCCAGAAAAAAAGCATTAGAAAATCTTCAGAATCATTTACTAGGCCTGCTTATAGAAAAACAGGGGCTATCTCAAGAAATAAATGGTCTCAATTCTCAAATTGCACGAGCTCAGCAAGATTTGAGAAGATTCGGAGGTTAAATTCTTTAATTCTCATCTTTCTCTTTAAACGCACATTATTTTTTAGGAGGAACTTTTAAATTGCTTGTTTGTCTGTTGAAGGACAATTTGAAGTCTGTCGAAAAGTTGTTAAAATAGCTTTAACAGATTATGCAGGAGATATTGCTTATGTTTGACGACGCCCAGAAACTGTGATTGGTTCGAATTTACCAGGATTATAATTGTTACAATCAATTATTTTCCCTTTAGAAACGTTTATACCATTCTAGGAGAATTTTCAATGAGTAATCCAATAAGTTGTAGTACAGCCTTAACCCTGATCGTCCAGGAAAAAAAAGATCAAAAACTTTTTCTCGATAAATGGGAGGCTAAAATAGTAGAGTTTCCAAATTTTAGACGAGAAATTATGCAAGTTCTTACATCTGCCTACCAGGAAGACTGGCCTAAAGCCCTAAGGGAAAGTCGAGCTCTAGAGAAAAAACTACAGCCACAGAAAAGCTTGCATAATTTCTTAATTTTCTTTTATAAGTTAGTAACTGGCAAGACGGCTTAATCATTGTCGCACTGTAAATCTTTTTTTAAAAAAGTAGGTGCGATTTTTTTTGTGTCACAAAACTTGGTTTGATTACGACTAGATTAATGAGAGTAGTTTCAAGAATTACTATTTTTTGTTATTTTTCTTTTAATTTTTAAGCCCTTGCTTATTTTGAAATAATCTTTTAAAGAATTTAATCAAATATTTTGCCTCATTAAAATCTTGCTAAAACTTAAATTATGAAAACTCAATCTGAATTAAACGCTATTTGGGAGGAATTTTACCCGATGGTTTACGGATATTTCTTTCGTCGGGTTACAAGCAAGGCTGAAGTGGAGGACTTAGCTTCTGTTGCTATGAGTCAGTTTGTGATGAATATTGCAAACCCTGAAACAAGCAAAAGGATAGTAAATCAAAAGGCTTATCTCTGGAAGATTGCTCATAATCAATTAGTTGATTTTATTCGTCGCAAAACCAGAAACCCTATTACGGTTGGTTATAATGATGATATTACAGGAATTGATCAGCAAACTGAAGATATGAGAAGTAGCCACTATTTAGCTTGGCAAATTGACATGCAAAAATGCTTTCAAAATTCTTTAAAAGATGTAGATTATAATATAATAAATGACGCGATTATTGAGGAAATTCCAGCTCAGGAACTCGCTATTAAATATAACTATAGTTATGATAATATCCGCCAAAAAATTAGTCGCAACCTTAAAAAATTAAAAGTAAGTTGTCTGGATTTGTGGAAATTACAAAATAATTCAAACTAATCTCTTTAAAACTAAAAAATTATGTCTAAAAAATTATTAAATCCGTTTAATCAAAACGATTATTTAACTGAGGTTTTAACTAGCGATATTAATTACACCACTTCTAAAAATCAAGCTTTTAAAGTATTTTTGAAAGAATATCAATCTAAAGATCTTTTAGTTAGTGAGCCTAAGAAGTCTTTTTTTGGTAGTCTTTTGAAAACTATTACAACACACTCGACGGCTTTTGTACTTGGACTTATTATTACAACTGGAGCCATTGGGGCCAGTGCAGCAGAGAACTACGCCCCAAAAAATTACAAACCTTCAATGATTTTTAATGAATTATTTAAAATTAATAAACAAACCGAAAAAAACCCTTACACCAAACTTACCGCGGATGCAAATAACAATGTTGTGGTTTCAGAGAGATGTGGAGTTGCTATTAAATACCCTAAACAAATTGGCGGAGAGGGGATAGCGGTTAGATTGCAACAAGCCGATAAATTCAACCCTACAATTATTGAATCAATTGTTTTTGACGCGACAAGGCAGTTTGGTAGTGTAATCAATGACCCTACAATTCCAATTAATAATTTAGGATTTACGTGTCGAAGCGAAGAGTTTTATAGTAATGATGACCCAAAGAGTAATTGGATTTTAGTAAATAAAGACATCTTGCGAAAATATACTGGTTGGTTTATTGCAATTGAAAATGATATTACAGAATTTAAAATGGCAAAAACTCAAGTTGGTGAGCAATTTCAGACTTTTAGATTTAAGTTTAAGGATAAATTTTATGAAATGGACTTTCATACTAAAGAGAATTTAAAAAATCCTGTTTCAGAAGACGAGGGAAGTAATTTTTACCTAAAAAATAAGGGTCTCTTTGGTGAGCAAATTCAAATTCAATTTAACAGTCTTGTTCGTAGTGATTCTAATGTAATTTTGGATTATCAAGCCTCAAGTTCTAGCGTTTCCTCTACTGCAAGTTCTAGTTTAAATTCCAGTGCTTTAGAGATTATTAAAAGTGTAAATCAGGGTTTAAATCAGAGTCTGGGTTTTCAAACAAGTTCTCAAAATTTAATCCTCGATAAATGGTCCAACAAAACTATTTATCCTCTTATGAATGTGCCTCTTGCAGGGGGCTGGAAAGTTTTAAGTGATCAAGCTAACAATCAAGGAACCAATTTAGTGCTGATTAAAACCAATATTAAAGTTCAGCTTGACTTAACTCCTAAAACTCCAACGGGAGGCTTTGGTTATCAATGCTACACCGATGCCAAAAAAGTTAGCCAAAAGCTATTTCGAGCCAGAGATGTCTTAGATATTAGTTCTATTAATACTAATCAAAATTTTATTTATTATCCTATTAGCCAATTTGCCTTTGAAAAAGATCTCATAGAAGCTGATCTTAAGAGCAATGAAGAGGTTTTTAGTCAAAAATATAATAGCACCCTTCGTTCTAAAATTAATGTTTGCGGATCATCTTTTGAAACCGCTACAACTTTGATGTCAACGAGTTTAAATGGTAGTGATGGTCAGGCTAGAATTCGAATTACAGTTAATGGAGAGGCTAGTGAAGCCGACTTATTAGAGGTTGATAGTTTAATTAATCAAATAACAGGTATAACTGTTGGTAGTTAGTTTGAAAGGTTTACTTGCCTTTTTTACAAAAAAGATTTTAGATTATACAGATTTACACAAACTATGGCTATAACTTTTTTTGAGGAAATAACTTTTGATAAACTTCAAGTATATCTTGCAGACTATTTTATGGTGCCTGTTTTACCAATTTTGTTGGGGGACGATATTTTGCCAATTCGCAAAGAAAAAATTGCTTCGTGGAGCGATTTAGGTAACTTAATTTCCCAAGAAAGTATGAGTTTTTTTGATGTTGACGAAAGTTTTGAGAGTGTTTTAGTTGATTACAGCGATTTAGATTTAAATCTTAAAAGTATAAATTATTTAAAATCTCTCGAAGCTCAAAATATCTTTTTGTATTCATCTATTAGTCAAATATTTTCAAGCGACAATCTTAAAGAAATTAAAAAAAATGGCTTTAATATTCAAAATCTAAAAAAAGTAGATGTAAATCGCCAAAAAGAAATTGCGGTAGATTATCGTAATCAAATTCAATTAATGATTAATGAAGCAAGGCTCGGGCAAGTAGTTAATCAATCGGCTACATACATAGAAATTATTAATGCACTTGATTACATTAAGCTCAGTGATAATTATGACGAGGCGGTTAATTCACTAATTATTCCTAGTAAACCTGAGTTATTTATGATGGGATTTGATAATCGTAATTTAATTAATTGGCTTAGGTACGTTAATGAGGATGAAATTCAGTTAGCTAGCAGCTTAATTCACACTAAACTCTCAAAAAATTTAACTCCTAAAAATCAAAAACTAATTAAGCTCTTGATAGAATCTGATTACAATTCTAAAAATAACTCACGAGTTAGTAGTTTAACGTACTGGAAATTATTTCTTTGGAATGCTAGTTTAATATGAAAATAATTTGACAAAAGTTAGTATTTTAAGGTGTTATAGCTTTAAATATCAACCTTCATAAACATTAGTTAATGGGAGATAAAAAATATATTTAACAACATTTTATCGTTATGACCAAAAAAATTATTGCCAAAACTCGTGGCTCCAAGAAATACCAGAACAATGTGATAATCCTAAAAGAAATCCAAAAAAATCTTGGGATTGAAATCTTACCTTTAAAAGATGCAATTGATGCTATTTACAAATTTGAGCAAGCAAGTTTCAAAAATGGGGCAACCGTGGAAGTGCATTTCAAACTTTTAATTAATACAACTAAATCAGACCAGCTAGTTCGCTCCAGTGTCATCCTCCCTCATGGAACTGGTAAAGAAATAAAAATCGTAGCTTTTGTTAATCCTGAAAATGTCATTGCTACAAGTAAACTTGGGTGTTACAAAGTTGGAAGTGATGATCTTATTGAAGAAATTAAAACTAGCGGTAAAGTAGACTTTGATATTGCTATTGCAGAGCCAGAAATGATGAAAAAACTTCCTGCAATTGCTCGTATTTTAGGAACTGCTGGAGTAATGCCAAACCCAAAAACTGGAACGGTTGGAAGTGATTTAGCTGGAATGATAAAGCTAATTAAAAGTGGTAAAGTAGACTATAAAAATGACAAAGCTGGAAATGTTCACTTTGCAATTGGTAAAATTAACAAGGAGTTCACTCCCGAAAAAATTTTAGCTAATTTAGAAACTGCTATTGAATCCCTTGAGAAGGCTAAACCAGAGACACTAAAAAAGAAGTTTATCAACTCAATTAGCATAAGCACTACAATGAGTCCAAGTATTAAACTTAGATAGAATTGCGTAAAAAATCTCGTTCGAAAAAATGAAAATAGTTTAAAAAAAGAGTCTACTGGATTAATTTCTAGTAGATTTTTTTGTTTCACTCAGGAGGGATGTTTTTTTTACAATCCAACAGCTTCATTTCGTTTCAAGCCTTTTTTAAAAACAAAAGTAGACGTATAAAATAAAACCACACACCAAGCAAGCCCACTCACAAAAGTATAAAACACCTCTATGGGAGAGTAATTGCCTAAATACATTTCAGTTGGATGATGAAGTGTAAAAGCAAAAGGTGTACTAACGAAAATTCCACTAAATGGCAAAAGGTTTAGGGGAATTAGTAAGCCTGAGCAAATAATTCTAATGTTAGCGTAAAAAGACTCAAGCCCTGGATAGTCAGTTTTATTGTAAATAAAAAAAGCTAAAGATCCAATCAAAACTCCGCTAAAGTGATTAATCCAATAGCTAATAGGAATAAAAAGAATTAA
This sequence comes from Minisyncoccota bacterium, assembly GCA_043772945.1. Classification (GTDB taxonomy): domain Bacteria; phylum Patescibacteriota; class JACMRA01; order JACMRA01; family JACMRA01; genus JAYVFR01. Next base: position 31,178 of record JAYVFR010000016.1, read on the forward strand.
AAGCCAAATATTTTGCCAAATAAAGTTGACTTGTGTAAAGCTAATGCAGATTAAAATAGCGACTCCAAAGCCAATTAATTCAATAAAATTACGAAAAATTCTCTTACCAAGAGTCGCTAGAAAATAATATCTCGTAACATTGATCGGTCTCAACAAAACATCGGTAAGTTTACCAGTAATAATTTGATTAGCAAGGATTCCATAAAATAAATTGTCAGACAGAGCCTTGTAAAGCCTGCCTACAAGCAAATAAGTTGAAGTTGTGCTAGAGGATCCTTTAATATGCCATAAATATAGGATAGCTACAGTGTAGAGAACTGTTCCACCCATAGAGAGAATATTAGTAAAGCCAGTTGCTTCGGCAGAATCTAGATAAAAATGCACGATATATTTAGTCTGAGTCCAAAAGTTAATTACTAATTCTTTAATTTTGTTTTTGATCCCAAAAGTTTTTGTTTTTATTTGTACAAGTGTGCCAGACATTTAGAAACTATTTTATTCTAGTTTTGAGAGATTGCCAACTGAAATAGTTTATAGCTAGTTTTTTTTAGGCACTTTTTGACAAAAGTAATATATACGAGTCTTATATATTTTTATATGTTTGAAATATTCGGATGGTTATTTAAGAATTTAGTTTACACTCCACAACTTAACCTTTTACAAATTTATTATAATTTGACTCATGATATTGGTTTTGGCATTATATTGGTTGCTATTACGGTTAATTTAATACTTTGGCCAGTGATAGTAAAATCTTATTTGAGCGGGATGAAAATGCGTTTAATAGGCCCACAAACAAAAAGTATCCAAGCTAAATATAAAACTGAAAAAAGTGATGAGCCAGCCGTAGCAATGGCTAAAATTCAATCAATGCGTGGAGAATTAAAAGAACTTTATAAAAAACATAATATCAGCACAGGAGTAATGTTTCAAGTTGTTTTTCTTCAATTATTTTTTGCATCGGGTGTCTTTTATTTGGTTAGAGATTTAAGTGAAAATAAAGTTTTAGAAGGAATTTATCCGTTTTTATCATCTAATTCTCAAGTAACTTTTCCTAAAATTGCTTTTGAATTTACGAATTTTACAAATCTTAATATTACCAAATCTTCATCTCAATACATTATTTTACCCATAGCTTCTCTGGTTTTATCATATCTTTATGGAATGTATTCATTCAAATGGGCTCCGAATGCTAAACTACCAGTTCTAGGCAAAGTGGAAAAGAAAGAGATTAAAAAAGATGACGAAACGCCGACAATTGACACAGAGGCAATTATGAAACAGCAAGAGTTTATGGTAATTTATATTCTACCATTTTTTTCATTTGCTTTAAACTTTTCCTGGAGTGCGGGTTTAAACCTTTACTTTGCAACCCTTTCCCTCTTTAATCTCGTGCGTCAGATTGTAATTACTCAATATTATGCAAATCATATTAATCAATTAATTAAAGATATTAAAGATAGTGACCCTGAATTAAAAGATGTAAATTTAGAGGATTTAAAATTGGAAACTGCAGGTATAGGCTCAAATGTCGGGTAGAGATAACGATTGACAACATACATTTTAATTAATAGCATAATGTATATGTCTCTTACTTTGACTCGTACTCAAATTTACATTCAACCTAGTTTGTTAGATCAGGCTAAAAAAGTAGCTAAAAAGCATAACAAAAACTTGTCTCAATTAATTAGAGAGAGTTTAGAGAAAAATATAATCGAAATTTTAAATCTGGAAAAAAGTAATTCTAACTTTCAAAAACCGCTTAAAGTCCTAAATTTAAAAAATAAAGGTGTTACAACTATTGCTTTAACTCACAATGACATTTATGATTAGTTTTTTATGTGATACAGATTTTTTAATTTCCTTGCATTTAGCTAACGAATCTACACATACACAAGCTGTAAATATATTCCAAAAATACAATAGTTTTTTAATACTAGATATCACACTCTATGAAGTGGCAACTGTTTTATCTCGTAAATTAAATCATACCGACGCAATTAGCTTGTTAAACTTAATTCAAGAAAATTTCATAGATGCAATCCCTTTTAAAGAAAAGTATGAAAAATTAACTTTTGAAAATTATAAAATCCAAAAAAATAAAAATACTTCTTTCTTTGATTGTGCAGTTTTAACCGTCGCAATTCAAAATGATTATAAAATTGCTTCATTTGATAAGTTTTATCCAGAGATTTTAAGAACTGAATCCAAACTTGGTTGATATGCTACCCATTTGTTTGTCTTCCGTTTGAAGTGCTACGTTTAAATTTTGGTTATTTGGATCAAAAGTCTGCGCCTGTAAATTAGATTCTTTGCTTGGCATGTCTTTAATAAAAATCTCATATAAAGGTAGGCCTAGATTACCCCGAAGATTTTTTAGATTAGTTATGGCGTATTGAATTGCTTTCAAATTTATTTTCAGAGCTACTGCTGGCTCTAATCTGCCACAACCATTAGAATCTTGTGAACTAGCCGGGCTATTACCGTATTTATCATGAACACCTCTTTCCCCCATTCCAACTTGTGGGCTATTATAATACTGAGATTTAATTCTACCTGTTTGATCGCGTGGAATATTGCCATTACTATCAATGAGTGCCATAGGAGTAAATAATTTAGTTTCTTGAGCGTATTTAGAATTATAGCCGTTTGCACTAATATCTCTATAAGCAATCTCTAAAGTTTCTATTAGGGCATTATATTGCCCCAGCTCTGTTATGCCACCGATATCATACATTTTACCTGTATAGGTATGTGTAATATTATTAATAAGAGATTCCATATTTATTTTCCAATTTCCACTCGGAACTGTTACACCATCAAGAAAACCACTAATTCCTGATTTAGTTATATCTACTTTATCTAGAGTACCGTTACCATCAACATCTTTTGGCTCTGCTATAAAAATTTTGCGATCACCTCTTGGGGTAACAACGATAAAGATGTTATTTGGGTTTTCTGAGGCTTTCATTCTTAGAATTGGATCGCTATTAATAATTGAGAATAAAATCCTAGATTGTGGAGTGTTAGTATTGGAATATATCTGTTCTATTACAGAGCCAGGTTCTTTAATTCTCTGTGCTAATAATTCTGGTGATAATACTTTGCGAATATGTTGTGGTATATCGGGAGAAAAAGCCATAATTTATACTCAAATTATAGCATAGATTAACTCTATAGACAAGGGCATTATTAATCTAGGGCAACTAATATTTTGGTGGGATAAAATTTACTAATAACTATCAACCTAATAGACACTTTTATTTCCGCTACGTCCTCCGATGTCTAATAATTCTAAGATTTCTATTTCTTTGTTATCTCCATCTTCTCCCGCTACATAGTGCCATATAATTCTAATATCTCCTGTAACGCTACTACTAAATACATCTTGGAATAGTTTAGAATTTACTTTATGGGATTTAAGGGATAGTTGTATTGGGTTAATAGAAAGTTTAATCACGGCTTCTTTAGTTTTTTGATTTAATATCTTATTTTTTGAGAGTAGTTTTTTAGCTTTTTTATCAAAATATTTAGTAGTTATAATTTTGAACATAATTATTATTAATCCTCTAATAAATTATTAAAATAATTATCTATATCAGTTGGGTTTTTTAGTACTTTAAACTTACCGTCTTTAATATTTTGTATACTTTCTGCAACTCCTGCTTCCTCTTCAGGCGTAAGTTTGTTGTAAAACGGATGTATTGGATTATCTAAGCTTATATATTCCTTTGCAGTAGGCTGGAAAGGGAGGCTGTTTGTATTTATACATTGTTGAATAAATAGCTTGATTGCATCTGTTAGAGATAATCCCATTGAGTCAAACATTTTAATTGCTTGTTGTTTACGAATAGGATCAATTTTGATTTGAATAGTTGCAGTTTGAGACATATTAAATATAATATATTATATATATAAAGTATGTTAATTCTATTCTATTGTCAAACTAAAAAAAAGATTTTGTTGTGAAGTTTTTTCAAAATTCCCAGAGAGAAGTTTTTTCAAAATTCCCAGAGAGAAGTTTTTTCAAAATTCCCAGAGAGAAGTTTTT
>JAYVFR010000017.1:0-34134 GCA_043772945.1 Minisyncoccota bacterium
CTAATAATACATTAAATAATCAAACAAATCAGCCAAGCATGGCAGATCTAATGCGCCATGTGGGGACTGACTCACTAGTAAGCGCGGGTGAAACTATCAAAGGTAAAGTTATCTTTATCGTCAAAAACCAAGTATTAATTGACATTCCAAACAAAGGAGTCGGGATCGTGCGCGGCAAAGAATTATATAACGAAGAATTTCTTTCACACCTTACTGTAGGCGAAGAAGTAGATGCTTTAGTAATCAAAGCTGACAATGAGCTCGGTGTTATTGAATTAAGCTTTAAAGCTATCGGTCATGAGCGAACTTGGAATAATATTCGTGAAGCAATTGAACAAAAACTAACAGTAGATGCTAAAATTCGTGATGCAAACCGTGGAGGATTTATAGTTAAAGTTAAAGGTGTTGATGGATTCTTACCAGCCTCATTATTATCTAATAACCACGCTATCAAACAAGTAGGAACTGATGACAAAAGTCTCTTAAATCAAATTAAAAAATACGTTGGTCAGACTTTTCAAGTTAAAATATTAAATATTAATACTGATACCGAAAATGTAATTGTTTCAGAAAAAGCAGTAACCGATGAATCAGTTAAGGCTAAACTTGCAAAATACAAAATTGGTGACGTAATTGAAGGAATTGTTGCTGGAGCTGTAGACTTCGGATTGTTTGTTAGGTTTGACAGTGATTTGGACGGATTAGTTCATATTAGCGAACTTGCATGGAAAAAAATTGAAGATCCTAGGACTGAATATAAAATTGGCTCTAAAGTAACTGCTCAAATTATTGATATTGATAAGGATAATCGTATCAATCTTTCTATTAAGCAAACCATTCCAAATCCTTGGTTAAATTTTTCAAAGAAGTTTAAAGTTGGAGACAAATTCACTGGTAAAGTTAGCAAAATTGTTTCTTTTGGTGCTATTGTAGTCAATGAAGAATTAGATATTCAAGGCCTTTGCCACATTAGCCAAATTTCTGACAAATATTTGGAAAACGCTGGACAAATTAACGAGATTATTGAAATCGGCGAAATTAAAGAATTCACAATTCTAAGTCTTGATAGTGAGGAAAAATTATACCTAACTTTGTTAGATTATACAGAAGCTTTAAAAATCCAGAATGAATTACTAAGTAAGCAAAAGGATGAATCTAAAATTGAACTTGCTTCCCTTGACGAAGCTTCTAATTTAGAATAAAGACAAGGATTCATAGAATCAAACTGTTAGTATCTATATCAAAAAAACATTATGTCTAAAACAGAATTTACACGCATTAAACACATCTCTTTTAATAAAAATAGTTCAGTTCGCGATAATACTGATTCAAACTATGTAAATGATGTAGATACTGACAAGGCTCAAAAAGAAATATTAGACATTGAATTTGAACAGATTAATTCAAATATACCTAAAGAAATGGATTTTGACAGAGTTCAAAAATCAGAAGCAACAGATACCAAAAAAAATAGTCAACAAAATCAAGAGGAAAATGTTAAAAATAGCTTCAACAAGAAAAATATCAGAAATAATGATTTCACACCTGAGAAAATTTCAAAAAGTAAATCAAATAAAAACTTTTTAAAAGATACTGCTGTAAGTACTTTTAATAATATTTTTGAAAAAGACGGTGATGCCAGTAGTGGATCGAATAGAATTCTCCAGAAATCTCTAACTTTTCTATTTTTAAATTTAATTAGTTTTGGATTATTGAGCTATATCGCAAATTTTTTATTTGGCTTAACTGGTAACTTAGCTATTGATTTGTTAATTGGAATAGCTGCAAGTGCTTGGTATATGACTGTTACTAATATCTTTTTTATTATTGTAGCAGATAAGAGCTACGTTTGGATCAGTGCTATCACGCAAGGTATTTTAATTCTTTGTTCAAGTTTAGTACTTGGCGGTGGGTTTAGTGTCTTGAGCGGTATTATTTGTATAGTTTGCATACTATTTTATTATCTTGCCTATTCTGAATTAGAAAAAATTCAATTAAGTTCCCGCTTGTTTAATTATTCAACAATTATAACAGAATCTAGTCGTTTGCTGGGTCTTATTAGCGTTTTAATTTTATGCCTTGGAGTTTATAATCAAATTGTAGGCCTTGGTACTATTAAAGGAGAATTTCAAGGGCCGAAAAACTTTATTTCACAAAACTTTTTAAACAAAAATCAAACTCTTGACTCAGCTTTCATTGGAGCTTCTAGCTCTTCTAAAGGGTATGGGTTAAATAATTTATTCATGGCAAAAAGCTTAACTTTTAAAAATAATAAGCTCATGAACGCTTCCAAAGACGCAACTTTCAAAGATTTCTTAACAGATAACTTTAGACCTGGGCAAGTACTTTTAGACATTAGTAAACAAACTGAAATTACAAATAATTGTACTAACAAAGGAATTCAAGATTGTGACAGTGAAATTACTAGTTTCAAAGACCAAAGATTGCTAGAATGGAAAAATGAGGCTTATTCTCCATTAACTAATTTTAATCTTAACACACCAATGAACCTAGAAAATTATCGGGCTGTAACTCGCCAGTACTACGTTAATCAGATTAACTCATGGAGCAATGATAACAGCAAAGAAACAAATTCTAAAATTACTATTCCGATAATTAGCTCTATTTCCCCTAGATATATCTTGCCGGCTATTATTGTATTCTTAATTTATATTTTATACTCTATTGTTAGGCCCATCACTTCTTTTGTCAGCTATATAACTGGTTGGATTCTATGGCAAATTCTCAAGCTCTCTGGTTTTGCTAGAATTGAAATAGAGACAGTAGAGTCTGAAGTAGTAAACATTTAGCCTTAACGTATATAAATAAATGAGTTACTCAATAATTAAGGCCCGCAAGAAATTAAGCTATCGACTATTAGAAAGTAGCTTATTTTTCGGGTCTTTTTTATTTATCTCAATTACAATCGCTCTATCTATTTGGCAACCAGTTTTAACAGCACTTTTATTAATCAGCTACTCTCTTCTTTGGGTTTTTAAATTAACTATTAACTTAATATACGCTCTTTATTCATTCAAAGAGTACCAAAAATGGTCTAAATTTGATATCGCAAGCTTAGCTAGTTGCTTTAACAAAAAAGAAGAGTTTTTAAAAAAAATTACAGAATTTCAAAATCGATTTTCAAATAAGATTTCCTGGAATCAAAAATTACAAAATGACATTGCGAATTATATACTAATTGAGAATACCAAATACCAAGATATTGAGAATGTTTTCCAAGTCGTTATATTCGCAACTTATAATGAAAATTTTAAGGTTTTAATTAGATCGTTGGAATACTTATACAAATCCAAATGGAATTTAGGTAAAATGCTAATTGTAATTAGCCAAGAAGATAGAATCGGGAAAGAACACAATGACAATGTTTCAAATCAAATAAATAAATTAGATTGGATAAATTCAAAAACTAGTTTAATGCCTGATAAATTAAATATTTTAATAACTCAGCACCCTGATGGCATTGAAGGTGAAATCAAAGGTAAGGCTAGCAATGAGGATTGGGGAACAAGGCAAGCTCATAAATATTTAATATCCAAACAAATTGATTTAGATTTAGTTTTAGTAACTTCACTCGATGCAGATTCTCATATACAACCGCTTTTTTTTCAGCATCTTGCTATTCGTTTCTGCCTTACCCCAAATCGCCATCAAACTGGATATCAACCTGTTCACATTTATTCAAACAATTTTTTTGATATCGGTTTCTGGCCAAAAATAGTTTCACTGCAAACCACAATTTATAACTTAATTAATCTCAATCTATCTGGTGAGACTCATTTTTTTGCAATTTATTCTATTCCGCTTAAAACGTTAATTGAAGTAGATTTCTGGGTTAGGGATGTAATTGCCGAAGATTCTCTTCTTTTTGATAAATGTTTAATCCATTATGATGGAGATTTTAAAGTTGTCCCTCATTACGGCGTGTTTGAAGGTGATGGAGCTGAATCAGATGATTATTTAGAAGAGATTATCGGGCAGTATAAACAATTACAAAGATGGGCGTGGGGAGGTGTGGAGGGTTTTCCATATTTATTTGATAGATTCATGAAAAGTGATTCTAAATTTGAATTGCGAAAACGCTTAAGATGGCTTTACTTACGTTATACTAATCATATATTTTGGGCTACCTCACCTTTTATATTTGGATTTGGAGCTTTTTTACCTTTGTTTTTTTACACTGGCGATGTTAGTAATTTTAATGCTGGTCAAAATTTAATTATTTTTTCTCAGTATTTTAGCTATCTTTCAATTATTTTTAGCTTAGTGTTTGTTTATTTTACTTTTAACCTTACAATTACTAGTTATAATAAAAAAAAGAACCAAAAAACTAACTTTAAACAAGTTCTTGAAATTATTTTTCAATGTTTAATCTCTCCTGTTATTTTTCTTGTGATGGGACTTCCTGCCCTTGATGCTCAACTGCGTGGGCTAACAGGGAATTATTTAGGTTATTGGGTTACTCCAAAAAAATAAAATATAACTAGGAATATGACTAAAAATAATCTAGCTTTAATTTGTACTTATGGAATAACAAACCAAAAAATTAGGACTGCAACTGAGTGGCAAGGACTCGTTAATTATTATTCTAATATTAATAAATTTTTAGACATAAACTTGAAAACAATTATTTTTTGTGGTGGTTACACAAACGCCAAATCACCCAAGATTAGTGAAGCGCAGAGTGCCAAAAAGTATTTTAACCAGAATTTTCAAATGAGATATAAAACTGAGTATGGAACTAAACTAAATATTTTAACTGAAAACACTTCAAGCTCTAGTCTAGAGAATCTAGTTTTTGGAATTTTAACCTTAAAACCTTTCATTAAAAACTCAACCAAAGAAATTTTAATTTTTTGCGACACTGTGCGCGAAACTAAAATCAGATTTATCTTAGAAGAAATTATAAAACCTAATTTTACTCATGCACCTCAAATAACTTTTAAAATTGCAGCAATTCAAAGAGATGACGATCACCCGCAATCAACTTTAGAAAAACAAAACCTAGAAATTATCAACCTAAAAAACAATAAACTAGTCCAAATTTACAAAAAATTATTAAAAGAGATATTCTATGCCTTATAATTTATTTCATGAAACTCGCTCAATTGAATACACTAAACTAATCCAAAAAATCTTAAGAATCATTTTCGTAACCGCAATTTTATTAATGGGAATTTGCATTTTATTTATTGACCCAACAGCTTTCAGTGAAATTGTTTTCTTTTTTGGTCTTAATTTTTTCGTCTCAATTTTTAGCCTGATCTCACAAATTAAACTTTGGTGGGCATATGGCAAAGGTGAGTACACTATCTCATTTAACACAACTAACAGAATTTTATTTCAAGCCTTATTTTGGTCTCTCTCAATTCTTTTTAGCCTTGCCCTCTATCATACTCACAAATTTAACTTAGTCTATTCAATAGTTTTTACTTTAATCTTTGCGCCTTATTATTTCTATATTCAAAGCCTTAAATAAAAAAATCATAAAAAATATGTCACAAGAAAATACAAAGAAAATTGTAATAATCGGAAGCGGATTTAGTGGACTTAGCAGTGCTTGTTATTTAGCTAAAAATGGCTATAACGTAACAATAATAGAGAAAAACAAGGAATTGGGTGGAAGGGCTCGCATCTGGGAAAAAGATGGTTTTAAATTTGATATGGGACCTTCTTGGTACTGGATGCCTGATATTTTTGAAGATTTTTTTAAGGATTTTGGTAAAGAAGTTTCAGACTATTACAATTTAATACAATTAAATCCTGCGTACAGAGTTTTTCACTCAGATTTTTGTTATACTAATTTACCAGCTAATATAGATGATATTAGAAAACTTTTTGATAAATTAGAAGAAGATGGCTGTGGCAGAATTAAACTGGATAAATTCCTCGAGTTTGCTGAATATACATACAACAAAGGGGTTAAAGAATATATGCACAAACCCTCTAATTCTGTTCTAGAATTTATGGATATTGACTTTCTTAAAGGAGTTCTCAAAGCAAAAATTCTTAATAGCTATGGACGAGAAATTGATGAGCAATTTAAAAACCCAATTTTACGAGAAATTTTAAAATTTCCAACACTTTTCCTAGGTTCGACCCCTGAACAAACTCCCTACTTGTATAGCCTGATGGCATACGCACAGTTGGTAGGTGGGACGCATTATCCAATGGGAGGGATGCACAAGGTAGTCGAGGGGATGGTGAAGCTTGCCACGGAGCTCGGAGTTAAATTTATCACAAATGCTAATGTCCAAAAAATTCTAACAAAGAATTCCGACAAAAAATCTAAAGATAATCTAGTAACTAGTATTTCATTTATTAAAGACAATCAAATTAATCAGTTAGAATGTGATTACTTAATTAGTAGTGCAGATTATGAACACACAGAGCAAACACTTCTAGAACCAAAACATCGTCGCTATACTGACAAATACTGGAACAGTCGCGAATTATCTCCATCTAGCTTATTATTTTATCTTGGAATCAAAGGAAGGGCGGAAGGGCTTGAGCATCATAATTTATTTTTTGACACTGATTTTAATCTCCATGCGAATGAAATTTATAAAAACCCTAAATGGCCATCTGATCCTCTTTTTTACGTTTGTTGCCCTACTAAAACAGATAAAAGTGTAGCCCCAACAAACTGCGAAAATATTTTTATCCTAATTCCGCTAGCTCCTAATTTAGAAGATACTCAAGAACTAAGGGATAAATATTTTGAAATTATTTTGGGAAGACTAAAAAAACATTTAAAAATTGATCTAAAAGAAAAAATTATTTTAAAACGAGATTATTGCATCAAAGATTTTAAGAATGATTATAATTCATATAAGGGAAATGCATACGGCCTTGCTAACACACTTAAGCAAACTGCAATTTTTAAACCAAAAATTAAAAGTAAATTAGCCAATATGTTTTACGCGGGTCAGCTAACCGTCCCAGGACCAGGCGTTCCTCCAAGTATAATTAGCGGTAAAATTGTAAGCGAAGAAATTATAAAATTAAATTCTTGAAACAACAAAAAAAAACTCTCCATGGATTAAATAGAGAATGGGGTACGGAAACTTTGAAAAGTCTTTAAAAATTAATTACAGTTCCCTGGCTTTGGCTCTGGCTTCTTCTTCGCTAGTTGCAAAAAAGAAAGTTAATCTAGTAACGCTTTCATCCAGAGAAAGAGTCTGATTAGGCTCAAAGATTTCTGAATTAGCTGTCTGAGTAACTAAGTTTAAAGTCTTTAAATCTCCAACAGGGACTAACTTAGAAGTAAAATTTGAAGCCACTACCCTAGTTTTATAGCCTCTATAAACAAAAAACACTTTAGCTTTAGGACCAAACCATTTAAGAGATTTGTGTTGAACAGAAACTAAAACGGTCGCCTGATACTTCCATTTACCTTCTTGCTTTGAAAATAGATTTATGTAATATTCTCCCAGCTTTTCCCTAGGATTAGCTAAAACGGCTACTCGCCAAGAGTCAGGATTTTTGTCCCAGAGTTCTGGTTTTTGAACAAACCCTTCTAAATTACCTGAGAAATGGAAAGTAGGAATACTGCTGTCTCCAGGACCATAGTTTTCAGCAATTTCTCTAAGTTTTTGAACAAGTTTTTTTGTTCTTCTTCAGCACTAACTGGTGTAACTAGATTAACAGTGCTTTGACTGTTACTCACCCTAAACATTGATTCGATTAGTTTTTGAGATTGCGATAGTGTGCTAAATGCATTAGAGAATATCCAAGCAATTACTGCTGGGCAAAAGAAAAACTTGATAAATTTTTTAATCACGAGTTCAAACCTTTGTAGTTTTATTTTTTAATGGTTACCAAGCGTAAGTAGGCCTATAAAATGCACTTTCTCAAAAGACCGTACACTCCTTGCTCAAACAATTTTCTTGTGCTAATGCTACTGATTGTAGTATTTCTAAAAATAGAGGTTTATAACAATGAGATCAAGCAAACTAAAGCCAATCACTTTTACTTTCAGAACTACTTTAAGCGTAGAAGAAACTGAAGAATCTTTACGCCTAAGCATTCAAGATGAAAAGTCTGTTATAGTTTCACTAGGAGTAATTTCAGTACTAGGCTACGTTGGTGATAAACTTGTCTGCTTTTGTCAGATTGTTCCCGACGAACTAAGTAATACACAAGTTCTAAATCTTTTCTCCCTCCGAACACACCCAGACTACCAAAAACGAGGATACGCCCGAAAAATATTAGAAGCAATCAAAGAGTACTTTCAAACTCTTGCAAATAGAAATAGTAGAAGTTATTTCCTCTGTGGAGATTTTACCAAGATTTCAATTATCTCTGCCCGCAGAGCTTGGTGTAAAGAATTAATAGTTTATCACAATCCTGAACTAAAAACTTTTGTAGGCTCCATTCTATTTCACCAATATAGTTGTAAATTCTTCAAATTTCTAGCAATAGTAGTCAAACCTAAAACCTAATTCAAACAGTTTTTTAAGATTTTTTAAAGAAACTACCAGCAAGTTATAACGACTTGCTTTTTTTTAATGCGTTTTTAGTTTTTTTTGGGTGATTTCAACCAAATTTTTGACAGCAATCTAAAAATCATACTATTTAATAAGCATTCAAAATTAATTTTTAAAAGACTATGCCAATTCGCACCAACTTATCACCAGATAGCCTAGTAAATAGTGAAATCACTAATGAATTAAAGCGTGAAAACTCGAGTCAAGATCCTAAAAATAGTTCTAAACTTGACTTAGACTCAGTATTCAATCCCTCTGCAAACAAAAAATCAGGACTTCTAAAAAGCACCGCCAAAGAATTAATTAAGACAGAGTGGCCAAGCCTCAGTTACGTTTTGAAATGGTCTAGTGTGATTATCCTATTCACAGCTATTTTTGCACTTTCTGTTGGTGTAGTTGATAATATCTTTGACGCAACCGTAAAATATACTACCTGCCTCGCACCGCTTGAAACAGGGGGTCGTGGACAAGACGGAAGCAATTGCCGTGAAAGCTTAGTTAAAAATCTAACTTTTAGAAGTGATAAGTAAGATCTAAATTCTAATATGAATAAAGAAGGGTTAAAAATTGCAATATTTCACCATTTTCTGAGCGGGCATTGCAAAGGCGGTGGCGAAAAGTTAATTCTTCAAATGAAAGATTATCTAAAAGCTGACTTATGGGTCGGTGAGATAGAGTTGGAAGCTTGGGGTGAGGATCTTAAAAATGCAGATCCTTTTAACCAACAACTATGGAATGGAATTGGAAGTATTAATTGGCTTCACACTAAAAGTAAAATCCCAGTTTGGAAGTACCTTAAAAGGCAGTTAAATTTCTTGTTAAATCCTAAAATCAAAGAACTGGCAGAGAATTATGACCTAGTTATTTTTAGTTTCGGAAATATTGCTTTTGTTCCTCAAAGATTAAAAAAAATTAATTCAAAGATTAAAACCTTAGCCTATATCCACACACCCCCGAGAGGGTTTAGCGATCAATTTGAAAACACCTTAGCTAAAATGCCGACCTGGAAAAGACCGATAGCTAAAATTTTTAGAAACTTTGTTATTTTGAATCTTAAAAAAGCTCTTTCATCAATTGATATTTTAATTGCAAACTCCGAAAATATTAAAGGAAGAACTCTCAAATATATTGGAATAGAACCTACTGAAGTAATTTTCCCGGCTTGTGAAACTGGGCTTTTCAAGTACGAATCAACAGGAGATTTCTATTTAAGTCACGGTCGCCTCGAAAAAATGAAACGAATTGATTTAATAATTGAAGCTTTTGCTCAAATGCCAGATAAAAAGTTAATTATAACTTCAAGTGGCCCAATGAAAGACTGGGTAGAAGAACAAATTAAAACTAGAAATATGACTAACATAATTTATGAAGGACGAGTAAGCGACCAGAAACGTAGCTGGCTGATGAACAATTGTATTGCAGGAATTTATATCCCAGTTGATGAGGATGCTGGTATAACTCAATGTGAATTTATGGCAGCTGGTAAACCCGTAATTGGAGTAAATGAAGGAGGGCTAATCGAAACCATAATCCCGAACCAAACAGGGGTTCTAATTTCAGCAAACCCAACGGTGGAGGATTTAATCAAAGCTGTAACAGAAATGACGCCACAAGTCGCACAGCAAATGCAATTAGATTGCGAGAAACAAGCAAAAAACTATGATACTAAAATCTTCTTTGAAAAACTTGATAAAATAATTAGTAAAGTCTAAAAAAAAAGACACCCAACTGAATGAATGTTTGTGAGAGAAAAAACTATTAAACCACAATTAAAGATTCATGTACTGCTCAAAAACAGCAGAATCGATAAATTCCTTACTTACTACAAAAAATTTAATTCTAGCAACCACTAACTTTTGATTAAGAAAATTCTTGTTATTTTGAATTCCCTTAGCTAATTGCACCCACCAAACAATTTGATCAATCTCATATTTTCCCACTATCAAAGAATTTAGAAGTGCTTGGTATTCTGGATTACTCATACTTGAGATTTTTGTAGCCATTTGTTCTTGGTCGTTTGTTAATACAGGATTTTTGGTTAAAATAAACTGAACATTCATTAAAATAAACCTAAGCAAAAAATAAACTGCAATCAAAATCTAAACACAGATTTCCAGTTTAAGCAAGAATTGGAATTAACTAATTCACTTAAAAGTATCCTGACTTATTCTGTTAATGTTAAAAATGTACAGAACTAAACCCAACCAGATCATAATATCAAAATGATTAATAACACTAAAAACAAAAGGAATATAATCTGCCACGCTACCCCAAATAACTTTCTCCAAACTATTTCCCAAAATTCCCACTATAATTGACCCTCCCGCTAACGAAGCTTTGCAATAAAAGCCATAAACCCAATATCCAAGTGCAACAACTGAAATCACAAACATCGAGATCGAATCAATTCTAAGCCCAAAAGGATTGTTATTTTGTGTGTAACTACTATAATTTCTAATTAAATAACTAATAATTAGTCCAAAAATTAGAACTAACAAAGCTAAAAAGAATTTATTTAGCCTTCTTACGAATATCTTCAAGTTGTTTAACATCTTGAGCAGACAATTTACTTGGCATTTTTACCTTTATATTAATGTAATGATCACCTTTAATACTAGCATTATTTAACTTAGGCATCCCTTGACTTTTAATTCGCAGCTCCTTGGAAGGGTCTGTTAAAGGAGGAATTTTAACTTCATTTTGACCCCAAACTGTATCAACTTTTATTATCCCACCCAATAATAAATCAAAATAATCTATTTGAACATCTGAAAAAACATCCATCTCACTTCGTTTTAAATTTTTGTGGTTTTTTATTTCAATTGCAATAAATAAATCCCCCGGCCTAGACCCCACGTAGCCAGCTTCACCTTTACCAATATATTTAATCCGCACGCCGTCGGTTACGCCAACTGGAACATTAACTTTTAAATCCTCTGTCTTTTGTTCAAAACCTTTACCTTTACAGATCTTACAGATTTTATCGTAAACATCTCCCTTCCCTTGGCAATCTGGACAAGTAATTTCTTGCTGAATAGTACCAAAAATTGTTTGCATTCGTTGATAAACCTTACCTCTACCATTACAAGTTTTACACTTTTTAACACCACTGTCTTTTTCGTGACCCTTTCCTTCACAATGATCACAGCTACTGTTATGCTTATACTTAATTTGCTTTTCTACACCATTGGCTGCATCTTCTAAAGTAATTTCAAGCATTATTTCTATATCAACTCCCTTTGAACGAGCGCTTGCCTTATTTGAGCGACGACCTCCTCCATTACCCCCAAAAAAAGCATCAAAAATATCCTCAACCCCTTCAATGTCAATTCCACCAACACCTCCAGCCATATTACCAAAATTCCCAAAATCAAAACCACCCGCACTTGCCCCTCCACCAAAGCCACCACCACCAGCCTCACCAAACCTATCATAATTAGCCCTCTTGTTAGTATCGCTCAAAGTCTCATACGCGTTGCTAACTTGCTTGAATTTAGCCTCTGATTCTGGATTATCTGGATTTTTATCTGGATGATATTGGTGAGCCATCTTACGATAAGCTTTTTTGATTTCATCTTGAGTAGCTGAATTTGTAACCCCTAAAACTTCGTACGGATTGGATGGCATAATGATATTTTAATAAAGAGAGCGAAAAATACGAGATAATATATTGGCAATATATGGCTTATTTTGCTATTAGTTGTCAAATTAATATTAGAATGAAAGTTAAAAAAATTTCTACTAAAAAGTAGATAGAGAAAAGAACAGAAGCTATTTAGTCACTCATTTTCTAAGTTTGACAAATGTATTTGAAACAACTACTTATCTCGAATATGATAATCAAATCTAATCTAAAATCTAATCATTTAGAAGCCTTCAAGTTTTTTCTGCCTTATATCATTCTAAGTTTAATTAGTTTTGCTGTAATTTATTTTACAGGAATTTATAAGTACATGGGTGTTGTAGAAGGTTACGGCTGGAACAATAGCAAACTCCTTGATACTTGGTTTAAAGGATTAAATCTAGATGTTCCAAGGTCTTGGTATAGTATTATTTTCCCGCTGTATTACTTCCTTATATCCGTCCCGCTCCAAGAATATATATTTAGAATTTTGCCACTTAAATTCTTAAAGCCAAACCAAAGCCCGGGAGATGGATTTGTTTATATTGCTGTTATTAGTTTAATATTTGCCCTTTTGCATTTATATTATATGCAACCAATTTCTGTTGCTCTAGTTTTTGGAATGGGAGTTTTAAACGCTTTTAGTTATTCTAAACACAGAAGCTTTCTTTTAATTTGCTTGTTTCACCTAATCACTGCCTCGATTGCTTTTACTCTGAATTTGGCTTAGTTTTTTTATTTCTTTTTACTAAATTTATTAGCGAATGCATCTAAAATACTATTACTAGGTAGTTGCGAAGTGTCATAATTTTCTAACACTTGCTTGTGCCCTTCTGGTAAAGGCTCTAAAATCTCGCACCCAGTAATTAGCCGTATTATGTAAGATCCATTTGAATTTTGAACAAACACTTCCTCTTTAGTATTATCTAAAGAAGTGTCATAGATTAAACCATCTTGGGGAATAATTTTTGATCCATGGTCAACTTGGTAAAGAGTAATTTCATTGTAATTCCTACCATTTTCATATTGCGACAAAAAGAACTTAAAATCACCATTTAAATAATCTAGAGAGTAAATATGATTAGACAGAATTAAATTTCTAACTTGTTGAATATCTGCTAGGGAAAAGGTTGAGTTTTTTAATTTTTCACACAGTCCTTTAGCTACTTTAGCTCGCCTCTTAGAATCAAAACTCATTTCCATAATTTCGCCACTTTCAATGTTTTCGTTATGCTCTTCCTCTGGATCAAACTCACGAATAATATTAGCCTCTTGAATAACTTCCAGGCTGTTAAAAAATGCTTGAGTTACTTTCCTTTCCAAAGTTAAACTAGCTTTGTTTTCGTTGTTAGAATCTTTAGTTATATAAACATTGGCTATCAGCTCACCTGAATCAGAATTAATTCTACCAACTAACACAGGATAAAGATTAAAAGATTTAGTAATTTCACTTTGATCATATGATGATTTAAAAACCTCTAACAATTCCATATTGCTAAATCTACTTAGTTCGTCAAAAGCACTATCGCCATAAAATTTAAGACTCTCTAACTCTTGAAGCGTTTTTTCTACTTTTAATAACTCAGCACGAGCATTCCCAGTAGCGTTAGCGTAAGTACCGTTCTGAACGTAATACTCTAATCTACCAACTTGATCTCTGGCTAACTCTATCCCAGAATAGTTTTCACCTAAACGCATAACTAAAAGATCATACTTAGCTATTATACTAGGTAATTTTGAATTAAATTCTAAACTTAAGGCTTTCTGAGTTGCTTCAGAGTTAATTCTATTTAAATTGTCAGTATAAACACTACATACCTTAAAATCAATATCTGGCCTGTGAATGCTCCAACCTAAATAATAATTGTAGCTATACTCTGCAAAGGGATAAGCCAAAACATCTGAATCATCGAATGGATTTTGACCAATTACAATTGAACCAATTTTTTCAAGACCCTCAGTAGTTTTAATATCTGTAAAATCTCCGTGAGACATCAAGTTACCGTTTTTTTTAGCCTTCTCTAGTAAAGCGTATTTGGCTTTTAACTCTATTTCTGATTTTATAGATTCTAATTCTTCTAAAGAAATGTTTTTATTAGCATACTGAATTTTAATCTCTCCGATTTTATCTTTAGCTTGCAATTCTCGAACTACCAAGCTTATTTTGTTAGCCTTATAATATTCTATAAATTTATCGCTATTTCCTATTAAAATTATAGGTTCTATAAGATCGTTGTTATTAGTCTCATACAAAACCTCAACCGCATTTATAATACTAGGATACTCATCTTTCACAAGTTCCAAATTATCTAATTGATCCTGATTAAGTTTGTTAAAAGGATTAAAAACAAAATCTACTTCACCACTATCAATTTTTAGTTGCAAATCATCTAGCGAACAAATTTCAGGAAATTTAACTACCTGTTTTTGATAAAACTTAACTAAACTTTCTTCTGGAATTTCTCCTATTGATTGATCAAGTTCGGTTACTTGAGCAAGCTGTGCTAGTTGATTATATTCTTTAATTTTAGCTAAATTATCAGAATGCTGACTAATAAATTTACTGCAGTCTTTTAAGAATGTTTGAACAAATATCTTGTGTCTCTCTGGTGATTCCTGTGCAATTTCTTTTTTAATATTTCCGATAACTCGCGGTTCATCAGTAGTAAGATTCTGATAAAAAACTTTTTGAATAATATTTCCAATACCTGTTTGCATATCAAAATTTTGCACTTCATCAAGTATAGTAATCTTAAAACTTGCATATTTCATCAATTCAGGATCAAGCAAATCCTCTAAACTGATTGGGCAAATTCCTGAGGCATAAATGAGAGAGCAATTAGGATCTGGATTAAAATTCCCAGCCACAAAAAATTGATCTTTTTGCTTCAGTGGAATACTAGAATTAGAAATCACAATCTCCTTGTCACTAAGTCCTAAATGCTCAAATTTATAACCACTCGTACATTGACATAAACTTGCTGAAAATCCTGACAGAGCTAATCTTTTCATTTCTTTGGTAGGAATAATGTCACTACCTTTAACACCAACCTCACCCTCATTAGCATTAATTACTTGAGAATAATCGTTTTCCAGTTTATCAATTTTCTCATCGGACGATTTTAAAATTTTGTCAATTGTTTGAATATTAATACCTAATTCACCTATAGTATCATTTTTATAAGCATCAATTAATTTTCGTTCACAATTTTTTAAATCTTCTTTAGGGGAATTTCTAAGTGTATTAATTAACCAATAACTAAAATCTAAATCACTTACTTTACCATCGAATTCAGAATAAAACTCTGATTTGAAATGAGTAAGTTTATCTCTGTATTTAATGTAATCCTTATTTTTTCCAGGTAAGCATAAGTACATCTCACTTTCTAGTAAAGTGGTAAAAGCTATAACTTCCTCAAAATTACTAGTTCCAAAAGATTCATAAATCATAATACCATAATCAGTATTAAATCCTGTCTGAATCAAAAACTGACCAAATTCCGTCAAATTATTCTCACTATCCAGAGCTCCTAAATGAATTAGTTTATTGACAGATCTCTCCAGTCTAATTTTAAACTCCCTACTAGTTTCAGCACTCGTATCTAGAACAGACAGATAATCTACAAATGTTTGTGGAGCATAATCTTTATACTCCCCACCGCTGAATAATTTATTTTTTTTAATTGCATTATATGCTCCAGCAGACTTAAGAATTAATTGAGTAGGGTCAGCTGAGATAAACACATTACGAATTTCATCTTTTAATCTATCTTTAGAGATCAATACTTTAGCTTCCACAGGTCTATCATCATTTACATTTCGACCCGCCCTCCCCAAAAATTGTAAAACCTCTGCTGTTGTAGCAACTGTTACACTCATTCCACCGCGATCAGAATGCGAACTATAATTGGGTCTGTTTACAAACCCCGCAAGGCCTGCCCTAACTATGTTAAAATGATCTGGAAAATTTAACTCCACGACCTACCACATCAGATGCCACAAAAAGAATAGGAACACCTTTAGACGGTCGATTTGAATTATCTTTGAACTTTTCATCACCTATTTTAGAATGCAAGACTCTAACTTCTACTTTTTTGCCATAACGACCCCTTGCTTTATCCGCGAAATCATTAATCGCACTAATAGTCGGCATACCTACAATTGCAGACTCATCATTATCAATAGGATTATTTTCCCTAATTATTTCACCCTTAAAATCATGTTGTTTCTTACCTTCTGCATCTAGAATTGGCTTACCTAAAAACCAGTCATCAATTTCTATAAGTCCTGCGCTAATATAATCGTCAGCTTTTGGCTTATCCGTAGTTAAATTATTAGCCTGCTCATCTTCCTTAGTAGCGTATTTGATATCTATTGGTCTAGGTCGCTCGCTTGCCTCTGCTAAATATACAAAATCATCATTAACACTAAAAATATTTTTAAGCTCTCTATAGTTTAAAGTCGCGGACATAAAAGTTATTTTTAAATCTGGGCGAACTTTAGATAACCACTTTAATAGTGGAATCATTTCCAAATCTAGAGCATCGGCTTCATCAATAATTATTGAATCATATTGTGCAAGAGGTAATTGATTAGAATTAGCTGATTTGATTTCATGAGTAATAACGTTAAACATTTTACCAAAGGTCATTGCAATAGTTTGATCACTTGATCGAACGTCCTTGATCTCAAGAATTGGCCTTCCATTTTCATCTTGGTCTTTACCACCAATGTGATGACCAGCTATTCTAGTATTTGCTACTCTTTCATTTCCAGTTTGCTTGACATCAAGAGACATCGCACGAGTTGGTGAACCTATAAGTGTGCGTCTGAATAATTCTGGATTTTCTAGGATGAATTTCAATACTCCATGAGTTTTACCAGAGCCCGTTCCAGCCTCGATTAATCCAACAGACTGATTGCCGTCAATTATTTTTTTTAAAATTTCCAACTCTTCTTTGGCAATACTTTCAAGCGGATTAATTACAACATTTAACATATTGCTATAAACAATAGGTATTACTTTAGAGAATGTTTCTAATAAATTCCTTAACTCTTTCTGATATTCGGCTTGATTACCCATTACTTGAGCTACCCCTTCAGAAGTTTTAGCCTGATAGGACCTAGCTCGATCTCTAACAACAGAATCAATTTCTTTACTTCTTCTTTGGGGAAGCCTATTTTCAAGAACTGGGCGGGGAACTGGACGATTTGATAATCTTGGAGATTTATCTGACATATAACCAAGATTTTAGCATAGAAACTTACTTTTGTAAAAAAATTTGCGATTTGAAAGTTTTTACCAACAGTGATTAATTTCTCGGCTTTTTTTAAATTTAATTTTTGTTTATTTAAGATCTTGGATAGTCTGTAAGCAGGATTCTGTCTACACAATTTGTTTTATCAACATTTCGTGGAAATAATAATTTATCTGAGCAGCCTACCTATCTTGGCTTTGCACCAAATGGGGTTTGCCCCGCGTCCAGTTACCTGAGATTCGCGTGTGAGCTCTTACCTCACAATTTCAACCTTACCAATTAACTAGCGTAAATAACTTACAAATAATTAACGGCGGTGTGTTTCTGTTGCACTTTTCAGTTTGAATATCTCAAACTCCCTAGACTTACGTCTGGCTATTTAACTAGCCATTTGTCACAAGTATTTATTGAGAAAGTGATTTACTTCTGGAACTTTTAACAGTTTTCTCACAAAAGGCTTACACTTTATAATCCCATTAAATAACTTGCCAGTGTCCTGACTTTCCTCTCCAAAAAATTAATTAAGGAGCTATTACTCAACTATCCAAGATCTAAATAAAACCATCATGGGTATTTACAATATTTGTCAAAAGTATTTTTAATGCTATAAAAAATAATATACCAAAGATCTCTAACCATCAGTTTTTTTGTCAAATGCTAAAAACTATGCAATGATTTGAACACAAATCTGTATGAGTAACAAAAAAAATTCTCAAGAAAAACCTTAAAAACAGTTTCCGATAAACCCAGCAATACTAATTCCGAGCTTAGTGGCGTCTATGATCCTTTATAATGCCGAGCCCATCACTAATCAGATAGATCCTACAGCCCAACATTTGTCTATTAGCCTAAGTAAATCTCCAAATCCTAAATTAGCCTTATTACCGAGCCCGCACTCAGTTTTAAGACAAAAAGACCAACAAAAAAACCTGAAACAAAAAAAGAAATAGAACTTTTTAAGAAAGAGCAATTAAATCCACTATTGATAACCAGATTGCAAGAGTTAAAGCTTTTAGAAGAATTTAGTGCTTTTTTATCCAATCTCCAAAAAGAATCTCAAATAATTATTTCCTTTCCTCAAGAAGATAGTATCAATAGGGAGAGAAATGCCCAACTTTTTAGTGCAGAAAAAATCACACCTGAAAACTATAAAGAATTTAAACTAAAAATTGAAAAGCAGGTTCAAACTGCCAGATTGGCTAAAATTTGTGGAATTGATATTGAAAAATACATTTTTTTTGACAGATTTAGCGGTGTAAACCCTAACGCTAAAGTAGATAAAGATAGCAAAATTCATAATAGCGGTATTGGAGCATACGCTGGAAATGAAATCATAACTTCAAATGTAGAAAATTCTCAACCTCATTCCGTGTTACACGAAGCTAATCACTTAGATTCCTTAGCTAAAAATAATTTAGCTATTTATGAGGCTATTTATGGACTTACTAAAATGCTTGCAATGAAACCTAATTGGAAACAAGAACTTACTCCAGAAAAATTAATTAAGCTTTTTGAAAAATATCAGGGAATAGGTCAAAAAAACCCACAGTACTACAAATTTCAAGGTCAAGATGTTGCGGGGAACTATATTGGTACAGAATTTTCATCCGTGGAAACAAAAGAGGCTCTGGTGGCAGATTCTAAAGAGCAGTTAATCCAAGTGCTCGGGCAATTAGGAGCGATTTCAGGACAAGAAACATTTTTATCAGAAGAAGCTTTAGAAGTTTTTGACTTAATTAGACAATACAAAGGCAATATTACAACTGAAGATCAGCTAATCACATTCAGGGAAAAAATAAATAAATTGGAGCTGATAGATCAAAAAAATTTAAAAATAAATCAAGAAATTCACGCCGAATCCCAGAAATTTTAAATTTACTTAAACAAAGTTGATAAAATTTTAACTGATAACAAAGAAAATATAGAAGAGTTTAACGAATTAAAAATTAGAATTAGAGATATACTTAGAGGAATTTTCATAGTGATAACTCTCGGATCGTTTGCCTCATTTGTAACTCTCTCCTCTTATCCTGTATTTAAATATTTAGAAAAAAATTCACCCTTAAAAAAAGAGTGAAAAGAGATAAAGCTCAGAAAATGATTATATCTTCTTAGCTTTTTGCGAGCAAAATACTCAGTAGATCTAACGTTCCAGTTTTTATATTCTTGAGCGTACGAGCTGATCCAATTTCTGGCAAAACGTTTTGGTCTGATAATTACACCACTATTTTTCAATGAGTTAAAAACTTTCTGGCAATGACAATCATTTAAAAAATCAGCTTCCGTGAAACCGTTGACGTTCTTAGCATAATGCAACCAATTTAAAGTTACACTTCCAGTATAATACAAATTATTACGATCGCTATATGGAGTTGATTTTATTGCAATTATATTTGCTTTCAAAGCAGTGCCTACAACATCTGTATAGCCTAGATTAACTATTTCTTCTTGACTTTCATATGAAATTCCTGCAAAGAAGTGGCTCATCACAATATCGCAAAGAGCTTTTAAATTCGTAGGTGAATATTGAGTTTGATCAATAGCATCAGACATAGTCGTAGCCTCAAATTTTGAAAGAACAATTGAACTACTGACATAAATAATCTGTTTTGGCAATTAAATTTGTCAAAAATCTATTTTAATACTCTAATAGCAGAATGCTTTTACTATTTATTGACACTGAGACCAACGGACTAAATTCTAATCTAGATAATATCCTAGAAATTGGAGCTATTCTAGGAGAATACAATCCTGCAAGTGGTAAAGTTAGTGTACTTTCAGAATTCCAAAGCCTAATATTACCAAGACAAGAATTAAACGACACTTCTAGTCGCATTACTGGTTTAACGAGTGATGACTTTGTTACCGCTCCGAAACTTCTAACAGCCCAAGACAACTGGATAAAGTGGCTTGAAACTCAAATTCCTAACATTGATAATACCGAGATTAAAATTATTGGCCATTCTATTATTGACTTTGATATTAAATTTCTGAATACCGAAGGGTGGTTTCTCCCACCAAAACATGATTTAATTGACACAATGTTTCTAGCTAAAATTCTAATTCCTCAAGCCCAAGCTATTAACTTAGAGTTTTTAACTAAAATGTTTAATCTGGAAAATATTTTTAAAAATCAGACAAATAAACTCCAAGCTCATAGAGCGCTTTTTGACACTTATTGCACACTTTCTCTTTTCCAAAAAATTTTAGAATTATTAACGATTTATAAACTCCCTCGCCAAATTTTAGAATACTTGAATAAAACATATTTAAAACTCAATCTAAACTATTTAGAATACTATCAAATCCTAGATTTAAACTCCATTAACCGAAGCGGAGAAAATAACAATCAAATTACAGAAAAACGAATCGATCTTAGAGGGGAAATAATTGCCGATAGTTTATTAAAACAAATTGAGATTTACAATCTGTCTGATTTGATTCCGTTCCTTAAACTAGACCTCCCAAATATTTGGCAGCTGTGTCTTTGTCAGATTCTGTGTATCAAATTTATTAGTAGCTTTAATCCAACTTGGAAACTACAATTACACGGAAGAAATATTGAATACACTGTGATGAGTTATTTACTGGGATTAAGCCAGTCAACTAAAATTTCAAAAATAGATAAAACCCTTAAGTACACGATTAACCCAACACTCGAAGATTTGCTTTGGCAGATTAATCAAATTGCAGAAGATAGAGTTTGTCTGATTGATAGCTACAATCTAACTAGCCAATTTCTTAAAATCCTTCAGAAAGAAGAGTTAAATAGTTTAGATAATTTACTTACAAGTATTCAATTATGGATGTCTAGTTATGAATTTTTTGGACTTAGTTTGCAACCTTTTTGGCAATACCATCAGTTCAAATATGATTATAATAAACTCACTCTAATAGAAGACAAAATTTCAAAAAAGTTTACTTCCCTAATCGACGAATCAAATAATCTATTGCAAAACCTAAAACAACTTAAAGAATCAAACATTTTAACAAACAATCCAATTATTAATTATTTAACAAAGCAATTAATCCTAGAGTTGGAACCAATAACAAACTTAGAACCTAAAACCAATTATAACTTTCATTTAATTAAAGATTACATTCAGATTGCTAAACTACAGGCGGATTTTGATATTAATTTATCTTTTAAAAATCTTTTTGAAAATTACCCGAACAGTTTTATTAAAACTTTCTTAAATAAAGAAGATGCTTTTGAATATACCAATCTGCTTGGAATAAATAATGAAATTATCAATAATCACATAGAGTTTTTAGACCTACTTAAAATTCAATCTCCAAACAACCTTTTAATACTCAAAAATCCAAACTATAGCAATTTAATTATTAATCAAATAGATTTAACAGCTTTGAATTTAATTCTTTGCGGTGATAATCAAAGTTTTAAACAATGCCAAAATATTTGCTTTGACCCGTTAAATAATATTCCTTATTTAATAATTGGGGAAAGTGGTTCTAAAACTAAAATTCTGTCTAAAATTACAAATGGCTTCAAAGGAATAGTCATTTTGAAACAAAAAGATCTTGGTTACATCACAAATCAAATTGATAGCAAATTAATAAATCAAATAATATTAATTAATAAACCATATTTAGTAATTAGTAACTATTTTAAACTCAAATGGGAAAATAAATTTAATATCAATCAATCAAAGATTCTAGATTTATACCTACAAAGTACCAGCAATCGAGCGAGCGGTTGGCTTCTTGCCTAATCGGGTTAATTATGCTTAGAGTTTAGCTATCCTAATCCAATTGATTTGTAATCAGGAGTATCCAGTGAGCATCAAATTTTCTCTCAAATTTCTAGCAGTTCCTGTCTTCGCAATTTCAGTAATAAGTTTTTTCTCGTTTTGGTATCTAATTGACGCTAATCGTGAGCGAGTTATGTTTATGAACCCCATAGCAGACACAATTCAGCATAGACTAGCTGGTAAATAATGTTTTTTAATTTTTTCTTCCAAAGAAAATCATTCCAGAGGCTTTCCTAGGCCTCTTTTTTTTATTGACTAATTTCACTCTAGCTTCTAAGCCAATTTGTTAATCACGTTCACAAGCTCGTTAAAATGTGGACCATTAAAATGCCCTCTATCACCAAATGTTTGTAAATGGGAATTAGTCAGTTTATTACTATAAATTAAAGCTTGTGAGTAATCTACAACTCCATCATCAGTAGAATGCCAGATATAAACTTGTTTATTTGAGCTTTGACTATTTATCAGTTCCCAATCCTCATTTATTTTAAAATCCCCCTCGGATAAACACCCAGCAACTAAATGTAGTTGTAGAATTTTGTGTTTAATTTGTTTTCGCTTTAAATACAAACTCCAGAAGTTTGCTCCCAGAGAATGCCCAACTAAAATAAGCTCTCTATTATCTGGTAGAAATCCCAGAATTTTATCAATTACAATTTCCCATTCGCTATATTGCACATTATCGCTATTTGGCATCTTTGGCTGCAATAATGTAAATTCAGGTGAAATAGTCTCGATTAAATTTGCTTTCCAATCAGAATAATTATTCCGATAACTTGGAATAGAGTTTTTGAGATATTCTGTGTACTCGCCGTAGTTTTTAAAAGAATTTCCGCCGTGAATTATAATTATATATTTAGACACTTAATTTATAAAGATTGAATTTACTATTTGTTGGCAGGAGTAGTAGGAATTGAAGTTTACGTTAATCGGATGAATTTACTATTTGTTGGCAGGAGTAGTAGGAATTGAACCCACGACAAAGGTTTTGGAGACCTCTATTATACCATTTAACTATACTCCTATCGATAACTTAAAGTAAATATTAATCTACTCTTTGTCAAATTACACTTGACATGATAATCAAGTTAACATTATCTCTAGCATAGATTTTTAATCTTTTACTATAAAATTATATATTTCAATTTACCCTCTAAACAACTTATTTTTATATGCTCAGTAAATTACAAGGCGGTGTTAATAATGCAGGCAAAGTAGCCGAAGCAATGGCAAAAAGAGATAAATTAACTAAGATGTTGTCTTCCATTAGAGTTACTGGTGTTAGCAAAAATGGTAAAGTAACTGCTTCAATCACAGGAGACCAAAAAATCGATGCAATCAACATTGATCCAAGTTTAATCAAATTCGTTTACGACAATTTTATTGTTAATGGTAAACCAGACACAATGATGTCCCGCTCTATTATGGAAGCTATTGAGGACGCTATGAGCAAAGTTCAACAGGAAGTGATGGTTAAAATGCAAGAAAGTAATTCCCTCGGAGATCTTATGAGTATGTTGCAAGATTACAATAGTGGAGGTGGAGCTTAATCACTAACTAATGAAATTTAAAGTTTTTACGTTACACCCCGAAATATTTAACTCATTTTTAGGGGTTAGCCTAATTGCTCGTGGAATAAACAAAAATATAATCTCTGTTGAAACAATTAACTGGCGTTCAGAATTTGGGTTAGGCAATTATAAACAAGTTGATGACAAACCCTTTGGAGGAGGGAGTGGGATGGTACTGCAACCAGAACCAATTTATCAAGCCCTTTTAGCTAATGGTGCAGTCAGTGAATTGTATGAAACTAACGCTGTTTCAAAAATTCATAATAAAATATTACCCAATAATAGTAATTTCTTTTCCAACTACAAAAATTTCAAAAATCCAAAAAAAATCACTATTAGCTTAACACCACGAGGCTACCCTATTAACCAGCAAATGCTAGAGTGGATTAGCAGCGAATTCGACGAAACCAATATTTTATGCGGACGATATGAAGGATTTGACGCACGTGTTAGTGAGTTAATTGATTGTGAATTTAGTTTAGGAAATTTCGTAGTGAATGGAGGTGAAGTTCCCGCCATGGCATTTATAGAAGGAGTATCACGACTTATTCCTAATTTTGTAACTAAAAACACAAGCGTGCTTCATGACTCTTTTTCGAGCCAATTAAATAATCACATTGAACAAATAAGTTATATTATCGGAGAAAATAAATTAAAACAAAAATCTAATCTAAGTCTTGTTTCTGACAACTCGATTAATAAAAATAATTTATTCAACGAAGAACTTTACGTTCGAGACATTTTACCGCTAATAGAACACCCTCAATACACTAGACCTCAAATTTGGAATGATTTAGAAGTTCCTAGTGAATTAATAGCTGGGAATCACAAACAAGCCGACAAATGGCGTAAAAATTGGTTTCTTTATTAAACTAAAATTGAAAGCATTTCTCCTGCATGCTCTATTTTTAACTCTTCCATAGTTTCTAATATCAAGTAATTAACTTCCTCTCTTTTAATCATAGAAACAGCATACTCCCCAGATTCAACCGTTACAATTATTTCAATCTCTAGCTGACCCTTATCTATATTTTTAAGGTGAGCTCGATTTAAAGTTATTATTTCAATTGCTGGAGCTTTACTCTTTATAATTTCTAAGAATTTTTTAATCTGATCAATTTCAGTTTGAACATGGAAACAAATTTTGAAATCTATTCTACGACTCCGTAAATAATTATAGTTATGAACTATTTCATTCGCTAGTTTTTTATTTGGGACAACAATAGTTTCTCCTTGAAGCGTTTTAATTCTCGTACTTCTCCAACCAATTTTAGTTACTGTTCCTGAAATATCATTATAATCAATATCATCTCCAATCTGAAAAGGCTTGTCTAAATAAACGCTAATAGAGGCAAACAAATCAGTGAGAGTATTCTGAAGTGCGAAAGCAAAAAAGACAGTAGTAATCCCAAGACTTGCTATCACAGTTTGAATATTATAGCCCATTATTTGCAATGAACTTACAAGAGCAACAATCCAAACAAGCATTCTGATAATAAAAGGCAGGATACCTAATTTACGCCAAATTTGAAATTCATTATCAATACTATTATTTTTATTTTGAAGATATAAAACTACTCCATATAAAGCAAAATTTTGAATAATAATTGCTATTCGCATAATTAAAATTAAACCAGCTAACTGCTTAAACTGAATCAACCAATTTAAACCAAAGAGACCACTATCTAACTTTAAATAATCAAGCCCCAAGTATAAACTAGCCAAGAAAATTGTAAAAATTCCGATATGTGAGACAGTTTTTGAAACGAAGACCTTAACATGATCATTGTTAATTTTATTACCTCGCCAAATAATAATTAATCTAAACACCACAAGCACCACAAAACTCACAAGCCCCATAAACCCTACAAGAGATTTATTTTGGATTTTATTTAAACTGTCTTGAACTTGAGCTGTGTAGTTTTGCCAATCAGCTTGTATATCATTAATTAAATCGGTAAACATCTACTTTAGATTATAATTAAATACTATCTTTTTGTCTAAACAGCTTTATTGTGCTATAATTAGTTTATATGAATATGCCGACTTCAAATTCAGAAAGACTAACTAGTAAGAGAGAAACAGTTTTAAAGACTTCTAAAGAAACTCTCCAAACTCAATCTGAATTAGTTTCGGAATTAAATAATCAATGGCAAGCAATTAAAGACGTTATCAAAGGTTGCAACTTAGAAAATACAATTGGTATAGCTCTATTACAGGGTCAAATGAAATCACTAACGCAAACTATATCAGCTAATATTCAATCTGTCCATGACTCAACTTTACCTAATTTAACTAAGGAAAGGGTAATAACAGCTTTAAAAGCTATTATTGTTCAAAACGGTAGTTTAATTTCTAAAATAAGAAATAACATAACTAAAGATAATGACATACAAATTTTTACAAATACGGTTGATGAATATTTAAAAAATTTAAATAACCAAATTCAAAATCGTGAATTAAAAATTCGAAATATTGAAACTGGAGCTACTCGCGCAAATGCACTGAAGGAAATAGAAATTGCAAAGACACCACGAGAACCTAGAAACCTAGAGGATTTAGCAACTAAAAAATTTACAGAAACAGAGAAACAGCAAATTCACGATAAATTAACAGCTCAAGGTCGTGGGTCAAGTACTTCAAGGCAATCAACTGATAATATAATTAGATATTTAGAAATTATTCACAGTGGTAATTTAGATAAATTTGGAATCCAAAGCTCATTGAATGGAGAAATTTCGCTAAATGATCAAATTCTTGATGGTGAAAGTTTATATTTAAAGACTTTACAAAAGAGCCTAGTTAAATTGAATAATGAGAAATACCAACCAAATACTCAAAAAGCTTGTTTAGAAAGACTGTACCAACTAATTTTTAACCCTAATCAACCACTCCCTCCAACATTACCTCAACCAAAACAAAAAATTGAAAGTACTCTAGAAATTCAGGCAAGAAACGAGAGATTAGAAAACTATAAAAACCAAAATTATTGGAATGGAAATAAACTTAAAAAGACATCACTGACGGTTAAAAAATTGAACGCTCCGAGCCAGGAATTAGTTGCACGGAGCCAAACTAGTGAATGGCAAACAGCAAGCAATCTAGCTCATGGTGCTGAAAATGCTTTTAAGAATTATATTCTTAGCCCACTGCAAAAGTCTAATCTAATTCAGTCATGGAATAAGGCCGTATATTTATCGGTAGCAGAAAGTATCGGTGGAGATTATATTATAGTCATTGGTAATTCAACTTATTTATTTGATGTTAAGCGTAATCAAGGTGCCTTAGAAAGTAATATTCAAACAGGAAATCGATACGGAAACTGTTACGTAGCTCCAATTTTTAAAGATGGAGAATTGAATATAAAAACTACACAACTAATGCTTAAGGATATAATCCAGTTCAGCTTAGAAAACTTGTAGTTTATCTACCAATATCAAGAAAAAACCTTTTTAAGCTTTTAATAACATATTCCTTAACACTAAAAAACTGTCTCCGTGCTAATTTCCTTTTACTAAAAAACCCTCTCTAGTTATTAGAAAGGGAATTTTAATTAGCTTTTAGTAGTTATAAAGTTTCTAGATTATTTTTAAAAATTATTTGATAATCTTAGTTACAACCCCAGCTCCAATAGTTCTACCTCCTTCACGCACAGCAAAACGCATTCCATCTTCCATAGCGATAGGCTTCTCTAGGACTACGCGAAGTTCCACATCGGCGTCTCCAGGTAGAATCATTTGTTTGTTAGAATCAACAAAACTCATGCTACCAGTTACATCAGTTGTACGCATATAAAATTGTGGTTTATATCCAGGCAAAATAGCAGTGTGGCGACCACCTTCTTCCTTAGTTAAAACATACATTTTACATTCAAATTCAGTATGAGGAGTAATAGATTTTGGTTTAGCTAGAACTTGTCCACGCTGAACTTGATCCTTTGAAATTCCACGAAGCAAAATTCCAGCATTGTCTCCAGCTTGACCTGACTCTAGTTGCTTGTTAAACATTTCAATACCAGTGATAACTGTCAGCTGGCTATCACGTAAGCCAACAATTTCTCCAGCGTCATTTAATTTAATAGTTCCTCTTTCAATACGACCAGTTGCAACGGTACCACGACCTGTAATTGTGAATACATCTTCAATAGCCATCAAAAATGGTTTATCTGTATCTCGTATTGGATCTTCTAAGTAGTTATCTAATGTGTCAAGTAATTCTTGGATCTTAGCTTCATACTCAGGATTACCTTCAAGAGCTTTAAGAGCGGAACCTTTAATGATAGGAGCATTAGCGCCATCAAATCCATTCTTAGTTAGCAATTCTCTAATTTCTTCTTCTACAAGTTCAATCATGTCAGCATCATCAACCATATCACATTTGTTCAAGAAAACAACAATCTTTGGTACTCCAACTTGACGTGCAAGCAAAATGTGTTCTCGAGTTTGAGGCATAGGACCATCAGTTGCAGCACACACTAAAATTGCGGCATCCATTTGAGCGGCTCCAGTAATCATGTTCTTTACATAATCAGCGTGTCCAGGACAATCCACGTGAGCATAGTGCCTTTTTGCAGTTTCGTATTCTACGTGAGCTGTATTGATTGTAATACCACGAGCTTTTTCTTCAGGAGCGGCGTCAATTGAGGCATAATCTCGAACCTTAGCGTTACCAGATTTTGCTGCATACGTACATATAGCAGCGGTTAGTGTAGTTTTACCATGATCTACGTGACCAATGGTTCCTACGTTCATGTGTACTTTTGATCTATCAAAAACGGCCATAAATAATATATATAAGTGTTTAATTAAACTATTTTAGTTATAGTATAGAATAAACAAAATTATCTAAAGGTTGTCAAATTAATCCACAAAAATTTAGCTGGGTCTTTAAGAGTTTCAAGTGGCCAGTTTTTCTTCGTGTCTTTATCTATGTAGTAAAAATTTTTAATTTCTGATTCAAAAATAATCCTATCAAAAGTCCCATCAAGTAAATTATAATCAAGAATAGTTGAAAAAGATTGTGCAGACCTAGTATTATTTACTGTATCTACTACAATCGTCACATCAGTATCAATATACTCATAATTTTGTTTTCCACAACAAAGTTTAGCCAATTTTAATTTATATTCTCGAGGTGTTTCACGAGTTTCATTTTCATTTTTTTTAGAAAATATATATTCTGGGATGTTTCTTAAATTTAGCAATAGCTCTGTTTTATTGTTTTTAGTTGCTTTCAAAAAAACCTCACCATAAATTTGATTGTTCAAACCCTCCAAATTACCAAACGCCCCCTCTACATTCTTTTGTTCAATATCACTGAGTGTATTATTAGCATAGCCGTTGGCTGATCTAGTGCTAATTTTGTTCTCCAAAGAATTAACTCTTTCACGATTTGCAACGAGAAACCCAAGGACGAAAGAAATTGAAATTATAATTAAAATTATAAAAGTACGAAAAATTAAAGTAAAATTTAAAAAAGGCATAATAAAATATCTAATAATTATTTAATAATTGCTGAGTGTTATTTAATATTACAAACATATATTTTATAACAGACGTAAATTTTCTTTGGAATTGATAAATCTATATAATTTATTTCTTCTGATTTTAATTTATCAGCTAAAGTTCTAGAATTAAAAACTTCTCTGACCCTGTCTTCAACATTTTTTTTATCAAACTTATATATATCAAAACGTAAAAAAGTATTAACACCTAAATATACACTCACTACTCCATCAGCTGGATTAATACTAGACAAACGAATTGAGCTAGGTGTATAATTTAATGAATTTAATAATTGCCTAATAAAAATCGTAAAATAAATTTTGTCTAACTGTTTAGAGTTGTCTTTAAAAATATCCAAATCACTAAGTTGTTTATTAGAGTCTTCAAAAATTACTGGAGTATCAATATAAACTAAATTAATATATTTACCGCTATAATCCTGAGTAAATGTATTGCCATATTTATCTATACGCCAAAATTGCTTAGTATTATTAATATCTAAAACGAGAGTTGAAATTGTTTCAGCCAAATCAAGCTCCAGCGTTAATTTATTAGGAAAAGTTCTACTTAAGATTTTTATACTTTTGACTTGTGGAACAGCAGTTTTTGCTAAATAAGTTAAGTTTTTTTCGTTAGCAAACCAATACTCATTTGACGGTAAAATTCCAAACAACCTCTCCTCTTGAAATTTATTTACAATTTTTTCGATTTTCTCTTGATCTAAAAAAGTATCTTGGGTGTATTTAAAAGCCCAGTCTTGAACCAGATAATTAGTATCTAAAATCGACAAATATAAAAAACTAACTAAAGTAAAAATAACTATTAATTTAACAAATAAAAAAGTAAACTTTTGTAGAAAACTCTTACCTATTGTTTGTTTTAGATACCTAAGAATATCTTTAAAACGAAAATTTATAATCAAATTTTTAATAATTTTTAAATTATGAATCAACACACTGTTGTAAGTTTTTTTATTTTTAGTAAATTGACTTTTAACGATATTAACACGCTCTGCTTTTTGAACTTTAATTTTTAAAATATTTGGTTGTTTTTGAGACAATTTATTATTAAAACTCTTTACCTTTGCAAAAGGAGAGGGCTTTATCTTTAAAAAAAGTTTTTTAATAAAATTCATGCCAAGAAAAAAATAGTGTCCCAAATTAGACACTATCTCTTTTTTCTCGTCAAATATTAATTACATAATTTTAGTTAATTGGAACTTGATCATCTACATTATTAGTTACGTTGATGTAAATAGTTATTTCAGATATTTGATTATTAGCACTTTGAACAGTAACTTTATAGGCCAACGGACCAAGGGGTAAAGGATCAGCGCTACCATCATTATTAGGTGTAGTAAATTGCATCTCTTGTGAGTTACTTAAAAGTGTAACCTCTATTGGCTTAACACTTCCACCAAATGGAATATTTACTTTAGTGTTTGGAGTTACGTCTTGTCCAAAAATTTTAGTTATCTTAGCCCCACCTACATTAATCCCAGTTCCGCCGTCTGTCAAAGGATTAAATACAATCGTTTCTCCCAATCTGATATTTCTATATGCGCCAAGCGGGTATTGAGTTGGTACGTTACCGTTTTGTGTAATGCCAACTTGAGAACTATCTACCCTTGAACCTATGGCACTTTTGGCGATATCCAAACTACCAACTAAAGTTCCAAGAATTTGCCCACCACTGGCGCCTCCAGTTAATATACTACTCAAGGCATTCCCAGAATTATTAAAAATATTTAAAAGTTCTTGAAAAGTACTGACGATTTTATTCCAGAGCTTCATCATAGAGTCAATCAATTTTTTACCAATTTCTACAACTTTATTAATAAAATCCTGAAACAGAGACTGCAAACTAGGCTGAGCTTGCTCTACAGGTCTCGGAGGCTCTACTGTAACTGTCTTACTTATTGCTAAATTAGTATCATCAATTTTAGTTCTTCTAGTCTCTTCACAAGTGTATACTGGCTTAGTTAGTACAGAATTAGCGGAAGGGATGCCAATGTTAATAGTGCCATTTAAAACACTACTATCAAAAGGACTAAGCGCATTAACTTGAATTGAATCTAAAAAACTTTTGTTTTGAGCAATGTTTGAAAGAGACGGAACTTGACCACTTGTTAATGTTGGAGACTTAAAATCTTCGCATTTAGTATCGCTCAATACTGCGATTTTATTACCAGTTAATTTTGTATCAATAATCCCAACTTTTGCATCTTTAGCAGTAAGTGCAATTTTTTGCGTAATATCTTTGACTTGCGCCTTAGTTTCCGCTTCTTTTAGTATGGTTGAATCTTGAATGACTGACCCGCTAAACAAGCCAATGCCAGGTAATTGACCAAGTCTATCTTCGCTATCTTTTTGTACTGCCCCTCCACTAACTTTAACTACATAGCCAATTTTAGCAGCTGCAGCATCGAGGGATTTGGACTGAGTTACGCTACCATTAAAGCCTGCTGCATTGTTACCAGCAATCGGGAAAGCCGTGTTAGCATATGCTTTAGCCATCTGTTTAATTTTAGATTGACCACCAAGTTCAATACCGCTAGCAATAGCAAACTCTTCTTCTTTCTTTGCAGCAGCCACCGCGGTCTCTCCAGTATGAATAACCTTATTTTCTTTAGAACAAAAAGCTGCATTTAATCCAGATCCTGCTAATTCAACAGCCCCTAATTTCAGAGTATTTCCAACTTCGTTCAATAAATCATTAACTCCTAAAGCCCTCGCAGTTACACTATTTGGATTTGCAATCGAATTCCAAGCATATTTGACATTTTTAACTACTCCGCTAGCAAGCATACCAGTAGCTGATTGATTAACTTCTTTGACACTATTACTAAAAGCATATTCAAGAGGTGATTTAGCATAAGCAAGGCCTGCAAGGCCTGCAATTTTATTTATAAACTGATCAGTATTTTTACACAAATCTACGTTAGTTCTCATCAGGTCTTGGAGCCAGACAACCGATCCAGAAATTACGCCTACAAGCTTATTAAACATATCGGTAATTCCCTCAAGAAAATTCATAATCATGTCAGCAATTTTTTGTAATTGCGACAGCACGAATTTAAAAACTGCTTGAGCAACTCCCATCAAAATTTTATTAATAATTTGCTGCGCTGGATTACCAACTACTATTACTGGACCAGCAGCCTGTATATTTATAGGTTTACCACTTAATATTGCATTAACTATTTGATTACTTTTCCAAGTTGTAGCCTCTGTTTGCTGTCTAGTTACAAAACCTGCCTGATAACTTAACTGACGGCTATGAACATTCTGACTATTTAAGAAACTTGCAAATAAAGCAATAACGCCAAACAGCCAAGCGCAAACTATCAGCTTTTGAAATAGAGTAATTTTTTTGTACATACGATTTTTTAATAAATTAATGTCACCATTATGGTATAATTATTAATGACTGTCAA
Organism: Minisyncoccota bacterium; assembly: GCA_043772945.1. GTDB lineage: Bacteria > Patescibacteriota > JACMRA01 > JACMRA01 > JACMRA01 > JAYVFR01. Next base: position 32,671 of record JAYVFR010000017.1, read on the forward strand.
AAACTTTTTGAAATAGTTGCAAGAAACTTAAATTACACTTTAACTGGGATTGATAATTGGAACGATGGGTTTAATAATTTTGTCTATAATTCCATAATCAAGAGCCTCCTGTGCATCAAGCCAATGATCTCTATCCATATCCTTAGAGATTTTTAATTTGGATTGCCCTGTTAGGTTTGCCATAACATTATGTAGCTTTTCTTTAGTTTTTGCTCCTTGCTTGTAAGCAATCTCTACGTCGCTAACCATTCCTTGGGTTCCAAAAGATGGTTGATGCATCATTACTTCGGCATTTGGTAAAATACATCGCTTACCTTTGGTGCCGCTAGCTAAAGTTATACTAGCAGCGCTCGCTGCCATGCCAATGCAAACAGTTGAAATATCTGGCTTAATTGAGTTCATCGTGTCAATAATTGACCACATTGCGGTCACACTACCACCCGGAGAATTAATATACATAGTAATATCCTTAGTTGAATTCTCACTTTGTAAATATAATAGTTGAGCTACAATGAGACCTGCCATCTGATCGCCAAAAGGCTCATTTAACAATATGATTCGCTCTGCGAGTAAACGACTAAAAATATCCATTGCTCTCTCACCTTCATGAGTTCGTTGTATGACCATTGGCACTAGTGACATAATAAATAAAATAAAAATAAAAACAATTATATCCCAAAATATCAAACTATATGACAGATTTGTCAATCGTTGGAAAATGTTATATAATGGAGTGCATATATCAATGTATTAAATATTAATAGATATTTACAAAAAATATTTTTTTACTTAGAATAGAAATTGCTTATGCCTTACACTACAAATATGAATTTTTTCAAAGTTACAATACTCTCCTTACTAACGATAGCTTTAAGTATTACTTGCTTAAGCTCAACTTCTGTAAAGATTTTGGCCGCTAAATCTGAGTATACAATCAAAGCAGGTGATAATAAACCACTTGTTATTTACGCAAGATACGGCTCCGATAATATAAATATGAATCTGACTAATGTTGCGGCTACTGCTGTGATAACTAATCCGAACACTGCTAGCACCAAGCCAGTTTTTAATTTCGACGTTAATGAAACTAGCGATGTTTTTTACGGAGATCCTTCAAATACTACAATAACTCCTGAATCTCCAAGAGATTGCGAAACTTTCGTAGCTAACTCACAAGAAGCTCTTAAGTACAAAATTCCAAGCAGTTTTTTTTCTGATACAGAAATGCGTAGCTATGGCTTGCAAACCGCTAAGAATGGAGCTCAAGAAAAAAGTACTTTGGCCAAAAACCATACTGGTTGCCTAGTATTCAAGATTAAATTAAATATTGACGCCAAAGTAGGCGATCGTGGTCAGCTAGTAATTGACACAAATGCGGGTAATTCACCAGAGTTATCAAGTGATCAAAAACCAGAACCAATAAGCATAGCCCTTAGAGTTGTAGCATCAGATAATAATGTCAGT
>JAYVFR010000018.1:0-30956 GCA_043772945.1 Minisyncoccota bacterium
CTGTTAGTAGTCGTAGGTAAACTTTCAACTAAAGGGGTGCTTGGTTGGATTACAAGACTGTTAGTAGTCGTAGGTAAACTTTCAACTAAAGGGGGTAAAATATTAACTACTGGTAAAATATTAATTGCATTAACATTATCAAAAACCTCTTTGGGAGCTTCATTAACTAAATTTAGAATTCCTGAATAAGGGGAACCATAATTTGCTAAATCTCCTATTTGTTTATAAATTTTTTGGCTTAATTTAGCACTTTCTATCCCACTCGATTGATATTCAATTGAATTCCTTTTATTTGAGGCATCAGTAACATCTGCTACGCCACTTTTATTATCAATAATTACACTTTCTTTCAATAATTTTAGATTTAAGTTTTGAGTATCTACTTTACTAATTAACTGTAAAAAACCTAACTCTAAGTCATATTTATTAAGAGTTGTTGTTAGACTTTGATTTTTGTTCTTAATTACAAAATAAGATTTGGCGGGAATTTGCCCTGATAAATTTAAAATTTTATTACTTGGACCAACTTCTAATTCATAATTTTTTAGATCAATTTCTCTGTTAGTTGGATTGTAAAGCTCTATCCACTTATCAAAACCGCATGTAAATTTAACTGTTTCACTCCTTCTGCAATTATCAGTGTTCACAGATCCCCAAGCATTTATTTCACTAATAAAAACTTCACTTGAGTCAGCCTTAGCATTAACAATTCCACCAATTCCTAATAAAACTATAACGGCTATTAGTAAACCCAAATTTTTAATCATATATCTTTTGTAATTAAATTAAATAATACCAAAAGACTAGAAATAAATCTTTTGCTTTGTCAATTAATTGGCTGATTTTTGGTTGTTATTTATAAAAAAATGTTTAAATTGTATAAAGAAACTAAATTAAATGAACACGAAGCAGCTAAAAAATATGCTAGCGATACCTAATTAAAAAATAATTTTGTACCATCTCCCTAATTTGCCATTTTTCTAAAAAGGTATTTAATTAGTTTTTATTATGTTTGTAACTATTATCACTGACTGTATTGATGCTAATGCTTTCGGTCGCCAAATGACACGAGCCGCTTCACTTTTTGGCTTTCCTCCTGTACCAGTCGCTATTAATCCTGAATTTGAATTACCGAGCGATATTGAAGCAAGCGGGCACTTAATTGATATGATTGATGCAAGTCGCGGTCAAAATGGAATAATCCTCGTTAACAAAGCTCCCCGTAGTGGAGGTGCAAAGAAATGGCCTAATGGAACTCCATTTGGATATTTTTGGTACCAAAATACTCTAATTGTTAGCTCGATTGATGGATACGCTCTCTCACTTATCAAGAAGTTTAATCTGACTTCTATCATTAATGTTTTTGATATCCCAACTGTCTCAGAATTTGTAAAAGCTGAGGGATTATTAGATGAATATGATGCTAATTATTTAGTCAACACTCAATTTCGTTCTTTTGAATTTCTGCCAAGAGTTGCTAAATGGGTGTATGATAAGCACTCAATCCCTACGACTAGCCTCAATATCAGTGAAATTTCTAATTGCCCTAACAGTGTTTTTTTTGCGGATAATTTCGGGAATTTAAAAACTACTATTTTGCCAGGTGAAATTGATTTTCAAAATGGTAAAATTATAGAATTTACGAACTTGGGACCAATTACCTGCTACAATCGCTTAAAAGATCTTCCAAACAATACACTTGGCTTAATTATTGGTTCAAGTGGCTTAAAAGAAAGAAGGTTTTTGGAAATTATGTATCAAGGAGGGAGTGCTAAAAGTCATTTAAAGCTAAATATTGGTGATGAATTAAAATTAAAAAACTAATTAAAATTAAAAATTTCATGCCAAATCTAACTCACAAAGACGTCCAAAAAGTAGCAAAACTTGCAAGACTCTCAAACAAACTTCCAACCGATGAGCTTGTTAAATACACTAGGGAACTTGAAGCAATTCTAGAATACACTAATATTTTAAATGAAGTAGATACAACAGGAGTTTCTAGCAACAGTGGGCGAACTATTACAATTGATGAACTACGCGAAGATATTCCAAGCAATAAAGATGAGCAGTATCAAATAACAAGAACCAAAATTATTAAACTCTTTCCAAATAGTGCAAACAACCTTCTCGTTCTACCAGGAATCTTTGAATAATAGAGTTTTAAAAAAGCCAGCCAAAAATGACTGGTGATTATTCTTTTAAAACTTAATCTTTCTTTTCTACTTAAGTTACTACTTCTTCATCAAACGACATGCTTTCAAACATTTGTTCCCAGTCTTCATATCTTCCTCTAAAAAAACGAATTTCTTTAGTCTTAGTTCTTTCTGTTCCGTCGGGGAGTTCATATGTTCTTACTTCTTTGAACTTACCTCCTCGTGGAATGGCCCCACTATCTGTAGTTGATTCAGTCTTAGTTAATTTAGGAACTAGTAGTCTATCATTATTTTCTCTTGACTACCCCTCTATTTGCCTTGCTTCGTCCGGGATTGTTTGTTTTTTTAAAAGTAGTGATTCCATATAAAATATAATGTGTTAAAATTGTTTATAAAACCATCACATTATAGCATAGTTTTGGAGTTTTAGCAAAATAATATCTACCCGAAAGTGAAAGCATTTAACCTAATTCCATTCTCTGTAATTAATCTAATTTTAAATGTTTGATTACTAGGAGCTTTTACAATTTTATACAGTTTATCGGAATTGATTATAAGCTTGTTATTCAAACTAACATCACTCCCTTTCCATTCAGAAGTTTTATCTGCATTATTTTCATCTAAGATCTGAACTTGAATATTTTTAGACTCGGTTGTAGCGCCAGACAAACCAGCAACCAAAAAAACCTCTTGAGCCTTAACCCTAATATTTAACTCGCTTTCAAAACCGTCTTGATTTAATTCAGAAATTATATTTTCGGGTTCTATTTTCCAATTTTTACCTAAGCTCCATTGATTAGAGTTTAGATTAGAATTAAGCTTAAAATTCGTTGTTTTATTTTCATTTCCTGATAGCTCTCCTGAATTAATGAAGTCTTTGTTACTTCTAGACCAACCTAAATAAGTTTCAGGGGTAATTGTTTGGTTATCAAATTTATTATTTACAGGGTTTGCAGTGTTTAAAACAGAGTTTATAGAGTTATCTAATTTGACTCCATTCTCACTCAAAAGCTCGCGAATAGCTAGTTCAGTTTGCTCGTAATCACCCTCACCAAAATGATTGTAACGAATATTTCCACTTGCATCAATTAAGTATTTAGCTGGCCAAAACTGATTAGAATAGGCTTTCCAAGTACTGAAATCATTATCTAAACCAACAGGATATTTAATATCAAAATCTTTGGTTCCCTTAATGACATTATCGAGCTTCTTTTCAAAACTAAATTCTGGAGCGTGAATTCCTAAAATCACAAAACCTTTATCACTGTAATTTTTATATAAACTATTCAAATAAGGTATGGTACGCTGACAGTTTATGCATGAATAAGTCCAAAAATCAATTAAAACTACCTTACCTTTGAGAGAACTAAGTGTTTGAGGGTCACTATTAATCCAATCACTAATTCCAATTAATTCTGGAGCTTTAATTGCAGGATTAACATTCAAAACTTGTCCATTGGTTTGATTTTTAGTTCCGCTCTTATTTTTTTGAAGCAGAGACTGCTCTAATTTAGCAGGGTCAAAGAAAGTGTTATTTGCAACGTAAAGCTCTAATTTTTTGTCTAAACCAGTAATGATTAAAACCCCAATGACTAAAAATATAATTCCCAAAACTTTTTTGAATAAACCATTAGGATTTGAGGCAAATTTAAGCTTTTTAACAATTTTGTGACCAAATATCGTAACAAGTAACATAACTAAACTCAAGCCCAGAATATAAGAAATCATATTAATAAGACCCTCATATAAATTTCCTTGTAAAATAGTGCTAAGAGCAATAGCGTATGTTGGTGAGCAACTTGAGAACACGGGACCTAAAACGGCTCCAGTCAAAACCGCCCCTACAAATCCATTTTTCTGCTTAACTTGAGATAGTAATTTATCACTTGAGCTTGAGAAATTAAATTTAATACTAATTTTGTCCCAAACAATTGGAAATAAATAAATTAAACCCATTAAAATTAAAATACTACCTGATAAAATTTTCCAAAAATTAGGATCAAGATTCACAAAAATAGCGCTAATTTTAATTAGTAATGTAAATATAAACAGAGAAACCGCTAAAGAAGCAGTAATTATATAAGGGCGGTTCTTAGAACCCATGCTGCCGCTACCGATAATAATTGGTAAAAGGGGTAGTACACAAGGGGCTAAAATAGTTAGTATACCTGCTAAAAAAGATAGTAGTAATAGAGACATATCCAGACAATAGCAAAGTTAAAGTAACTTGTCAAACCTATAGGGGTATAGGTAGTAATAATCAAGTCTATTTATCAAGTTTAAAAATTATATCTAAGGCTTTGCTTAATTCTTCGTGAGAATATTTGTGTATATTTTTAAGTACGCCCCGTGAAATAATTTCTTTACAAACTCTACTAACACCTCCTTTACTCGCAAGTAATTGAGTAAAAGTTTGATCCGTCACAGAATTTTCTTCAATTACAGTATGCAAACTTTGGAGTTGTCCTATTACTTTTTTTAGATTTAAGTTAATAGATTTGATATCCTCTTTGGTTAGTTTGATTGCTTGCATATTAAAGAAAGTTAGGTAAAAAAGTTAGGTAAAAGTAAATTATAGCGTAAAGATTTTTATTCTAACAATTTTTTAGTTAACAATCTTTAATTGTCAATTCTTTGAGTTTTAACTAGTAAGGAAAAAGTTAACTAAAGTAGGTAAATATTACCTATACCCCTATAGGTTTGACAAAGGTTCAAAAAAAATTTATGCTCAGCTGGAAGTTTATAATTTTAAACTCAAACTTTTTAATATTTTATTATTTTTTGTATATGTCAGGTAAAAACAACAATCTTATTTATGCAGGTATTGCTGGGCTTATAATTTTAGCAATAGTTGGAATCGCTATGATGATGAAAGGTGAAAACAAAGACGAAAAAATGATGTCTAAAAACAATTCATCAATGTCAATGATGGCAAGCAGTATGAATATGATGTCAAAATCCCAAATGTCAAGCATGATGCCTGCTACTACAACTCTAGTTGGAGGAGTCGCTATGTTTGCTAGCAAGGATATTATCGCTAATGTCGTAAATGCTCCTAATTTAACTACTTTAGTTACAGCAGTTAAAGCAGCTGATTTAGTTACTACACTTCAGAGTGCAGGGCCATTTACAGTTTTTGGACCTACAAATGACGCTTTTGCTAAGTTACCAACTGGAACTGTTGAGACTTTAGTTAAACCAGAGAACAAAGCTACTTTAACAGGTATTTTAACTTATCATGTAGTTTCTGGTAAATACTTAAGTACTGACTTGAAAGATGGACAAATCCTAACAACTGTTCAAGGCGAAACAATTAAAGTTTCCAAAGCAAATAATAAAATCATGTTAACAGATGCTAAAGGTGGAGTTTCTACAATTGAAATAGCAGATGTTCTACAAAGCAATGGTGTTGCTCACGTCGTTGATACTGTATTAATGCCATCTAAATAGTTTTCAGATTACACGTTTAGTAAAACATTTTCCTTACTAAAGCAATCATACTCCTTTATCGTAATTGATTTGGGAGTATTTTTAATTCTATTTTTTACGATATTTTGCAAATAAAAATCACCCCCGATTCGAGAATGAGTTTATTTAAAAGAACGAAAAAGCTACTAGTTATACCCCCATGTTATCATACATCGTGTTTGTTTTTACTTTTAAATCTTGTGTAGCTTCTTCTAAAGTTTTACCTACTCCAGTAACACTATTAGACGTTATGTCTACATCTCCGTTCTCAGACAATCCGTAAATAGTACCACCACTTGAACGATGATCATGTACATAAACGTCACCACCAAAATTTATTACCAACTCACAATCTCGCAAGTCGGTAAATTCACTAACTTTTAAAAGTTTTGAATATGCTTCAATCTTACTTCTCAATTCTTGTATTGTAGGTATTCTATCTCCATAGCCATAATTTGAGTTAGTAGATTTCGGTTCCATAGCATCGTTTGGTCTATCTGGTCTAACTAAACTATCTTGTGGTTGACTTGATGTATTCACCCAAGTAAATCCAAACTCCGTAGCTAGTTTATTTATAAGCCTACTCTCTTTTTTTCAAATTGATTTGGTACATCTATCACTGCTCTCTCGGCTGCTGGCGTTTGTGATTCGTTTAATCCTCTTGGCATTTGATTCATATAAAATATAATGTGTTAAAACTGTTTATAAAACCATTACACTATAGCACAGTTTTAGTATTTTTGCAAAGAAATGTTTCTGAACGTTACGTTAAATATCTAGCTTATAGCGAATTAGTGCCTGCTCACGAGCTAGCTTATGCTCTATAATCGGAAGCTTTGAGTGATTATAGTTTTTTGGGAGCCATTTGTTCTGATACAGGCCTTCTTTATCGTAATTCTCAGTTTGCAAATAAGGATTAAAAATACGAATTGGCTTGGGATCACTCCCCGTACTACTACCCCACTGCCAACCTCCATTATTGCTAGCTTCATCTAAATCAAGCAGCACTAACCGAAAATATTCCTGACCCCACCTCCAGTCAATACCCAAATTCTTAGTCAAGATACTAGCTACAATCATACGACTACGATTATGCATCCAGCCTACCTTGGCTAATTGATTCATGGACGCATCTACGACTTTGTAGCCCGTCTCACCTTTGATCCAAGCCAAAAATCTCTCATCAGCAATCTCACCCTTCTCCCAATTAATTTTATTTTGGAATTTAAGTTGATATTCAAGCCCAAGAACACTAGGACGATGATAAAGAATATAGCGATAAAACTCTCTCCAAATAAGCTCAGCAATAAATTGATATAAATTAGAATTACTAATTATTTCCAGAGGCCCGAACTTTTCTAAAATACTTTGTTTTAAATACCTCACAGAGACAAGTCCCCATTTAAGAGCCACGCTCATTTTACTAGTCTGACCGACACCCAGAGTGTCCATCCCAAGCCCATCGCGATTCTCTTTGTAACTTGTAATTTTATTGTCTAGGAACTTTTGCCAAACTATGAGAGCCTCTTCTTCGCTTGTGTACCAAGTTTCTTTTACCGAAAATCTCTGATGAATATCGTCTATGTTAATCGTTTTATCTCCTCCATTGCTATTTTCATAATGCAAAATGTTTGGCTTATCAATAAGTTTAAAAATTATGTCACTATTTGATTGAATTATAGTTCCCACTTGCTTTAACAAATTTAAACTCTCTCTAGAAACTGCTTTCAAAACTTGCAAATTCTTTAAACTAATCATTGGGTAAACTTTAGCTCTTAGAAATTCCTCCAATACAGCATTTTTAAAAGGGGTAAAAACTGAATACAAATTTCCGCTCCCTGCTCTAATTTCTCTAAAAATTGTTAATTGATCATGATAGCTATTAAGTTTTGAAAGGCTATTTTGATTTGATTCTAAAAGTTTTTTAATAAAATCATCTCGCTCTTTTGAATAAGGCTCAATATCTTCATTGACAAACAATTCTATCTCAAAGTTTTTTAATAAATTCTCAAAAATCTGTTTATAATTCCCCTGAAAAATCAAAAATTCTTTAAAATTTTTTGCAAACTTTTCTAAACTAATAGCTAAAAATTCACGCCTAGCAGTACCAATATTAAATTTATTATCTTCGAGTAAACCATTATCTAAGATATAAATTGGTAGAAATTCCAGATTATTTGTTTGAGAATAATTAACGGCTTCTGTAAGAGCAGGATTATCATTAAGCCTAAAATCCCGCCTTGACCAGTAGATAACGATTTTTTGTTTGTTTGTTTGTTCTTTTTGAGACATTTGAACTCTATTTGATTATATTGATCTTTCTATTATATTTTTATTATATTTTTATTATTTGAGTTTCTCGACCAGCCCTATCAATAACTTCAACTCCACCATTCTCAAGACTACGCTTGCTAATAATTATTTGAGTTGGAATCCCAATTAAATCAGCATCTTTAAGCTTTTCTCCCAGATTATTTTTAATTCTATCATCCCAGAATACTTCAACATGACGAGACCACTCTGAAAGCGACAATTTATCTTTATCGGCCTCATTATCATAATTTGCAATAGTCTGATTATCTAGCAAACGTAAGCGCCCAGTGTGAAACTTTTGAGCTAAATCTAAAATTCTTTGATTTATTATTTCATCATTTTTATCTAAATTAGTTATTAAGTGAATTTCAAATGGAGAAACACTCTTCGGCCATTTCAAACCTTTTTCATCAGAATAAATCTCAGCGATGACGCCCATCAATCTACTAATGCCAATACCATATGAACCTAAATATACTAGCTGTTCTTTACCTTCCTTATTAGTAAATTTAAATTTAGTTTGCTCGCTTTTAACAGTACCAAATTCAAAAATATTTCCAGTCTCAGCAGTTTTTATCTTTTCTAAACTATTCCTATCGATGTCTAATTTATTTAATACTTCGTCAGTCAAAACTTCTTCATTAATAGCAATTTTGCGTTCCCTGTTTATATACACTATATCTTCTCCAGCCTCACATATAGTTTGAAATTCATGACTAAATTGAGTAAATGCCCCACCACTAGCAAAAGTTAAATAAGTAATCTCTCCTATCCCGCATTTAGCAAATACACGATGATAAGCATCGATAACAGATTGGTAAAAAGTATCATGCTGAGATTTATTAAGGCTACAAGAATACATGTCTTTCATTAAAAACTCTCTACCACGCATAATTCCGCTCTTAGCCCGCAGCTCATTACGAAGTTTGACTTGAAATTGATAAACATTAACAGGTAAATCTTTGTAAGAGTTAATATGATTGCTCATCATTTCAATAATAGCCTCTTCATGACTCCATCCAAAGCCAACTTCAGTATCATTTTTAAGCTTAGATTTAAACCAGACATCTACATTTTTATCATCCCATCTATCAGTTACTTGCCAAGTTTGCTTTGATTGCAAAGTTGTCATCAGCAATTCTTGACCACCTATTTTATTCATTTCATCGCGAACAATGTTTTCAATATTTCGCAATACTCTCAAACCAAGAGGTAAAAATGAATAAACTCCTGCCATAGTTTTATGGATAAATCCTGCCCGGATCAATAACTGAGCATTCCGTGAGACTTCATCACTTGGATAATCCCTTGAAGTTTTTGTGAATAATTTGCTGTATAACATATATTTTAAATATTAGATTAATGATTGAGTTTAAAAAGTTGTTTGATTGATTGTCAATTAGACTAATCCAAAGTTTTTTTGCATTTGATCAAAAAGTATTCCCACTTGGTTAGCATTTAAGCTAAAAATTTTAATTTTCCTGATCTATAAAATAGCAGAACTTACTCTATTAAAAAAATATCTCAAATAAAGTTTATATCGTTTAATAGTAGCAATTCCAAAACTTTATCTAATTTCAATTCTTTTTATAAGTACCCTCTTAGCCTCTATTGCTATTTGAGACAATTCAGGCGTATTAAAGTTTTTTGTTAATTTTAAATTATTAAGAATTTTTTGGATAAACCAATCAGTTAATTCTGGATTTTTTGGAAGACAAGATCCATGCAAATAAGTTCCAACTATATTTTTATAAATGCACCCTTCCAATTTTTCCACTCCATTATTTCCACTACCGATTACAACTTTTCCTAGCGGGATTGCTGTACTATCCAAAAAATAAGTCTGGCCTGAATGATTTTCGAATCCTAACAATTCTATTCCTTTTAATTCTGGAATTAAGGATTTAATTAACAAATTACCAGTAGCGCGACTTGAAATTTTAGCATCTAAAGCCTTAGTTACAACAGGTAAAATATCAAGACCTACTATTACTTGCCCATTACCTGTGATAAATTCTTTACCCAATAGCTGGTAACCCCCACAAATTGCTAGCATCGGAATATTTTTTACTAACAAATCATTACTTAAAAATTCTTTTTTGGTTAATAAATCCCTGCAAACTTTCAATTGATCAGCGTCTTGCCCTCCTCCAAGAAAATAAAAATCTGTTTTATCTGGTAAACTTTCACCCAGATTAACGGTTTGATAGATATAATCAAGCCCCCATTCTTTTAAACGAAATTGAATAGCTAAAATATTACCCATATCGCCATAAATTGACATCTCTTTTGGGTAAAGGTGAGTGATGTGAATAGTGCTCATAATACCATCAGAGAAGTTAAAAAAGAATTATTTGTCAAAAACTATTTTATTTGTTATGACTTAAATGTTAAAAACTTTTGATACATTTCTATGAAAACACCACTAAAGAAATTTCTACTAACCTTCTCTACTGTCTTTGCGACTACGCTATTTATTTTGGGTATTTTAGCAATCGCAATCCCTAAGCTTAAGAATACTCAAGCTGTTAAAGCAAATGATAATAATAGCCCTTACTTAAATACATCTAATTGGCAAAGAACAGCTAGCATTATTCCATGGAACAAAGGTGAGCTCGCAACCCCTGAATTTAAACAAGCCGTTGATAAAGCTAAAAATACAGGTTTTAACGAAATTAGTCTCCACATTCAACTATTTCAGTCAAGCCTTCGAGATAACGAACTTTACCTAGCTGCACATGCGCCTACTGATCTTGAGTTAACGAATGCAATAACTTATATTAATTCCATTGGATTAAACACCTCATTAAAGTTTTTTGTAGATGTTGATTACCACAAGGGCAGCTTTTGGAGAGCTTATATTGACCCAACAGATAGGCCACTTTGGTTTAAAAACTACACAACCTTCGTTAAAAAATACGCCCAAATAGCGGAGCAATACAACGTTAAAAGTTTGAGTATCGGAACTGAACTATACTATCTAGCTAAGGATTCAACAGCTTATAATACAATCGGTTGGAACAAGTTAATTAGTGATGTTCGCAGCATTTATAACGGTAAATTAACATATGGTTACAACCATGCTGGTGAAAACGATAACGGTGAATTAAAATTTATTGAAAATCTAGATTTTGTTGGAATTTCTGGCTATTATCCCATAACAAATAATTCGAATGCAAGCGTTGCTGAAATTGAAGCAAATTGGGATGAAATAATTAAAACCAAACTTGACCCAATATATAATAAATACAAAAAACCAATTGTGTTCACCGAGCTTGGTTACAGATCTATTAGTGAGGCAGTCAATGCTCCATGGGACTCAAACGTTAGTGGAGTTTTGTCAGTGTCTACGCAAGCAAATCTTTATGAAGGCCTGATTCGCAGCTTATCTAAAGTTAGTTATTTCCAAGGATGGCACACATGGGATTGGGGAGTTAGTCCCGATCTAGGAGGATTAAATGATAAATCTTTTAACCCCCAAAACAAACCTGCAGAAAAGATACTTGCTAAATACTACCGCTACAACGGTGGCGAAGTTCCAGCTAATTGGCAGTACATCAAACCTATTATAATTAATACCAGCACAAGTACATCTAGCTCACTTCCTGCCATTAGCCTGCCACAAACAAGTACATCTAGCTCATCATCCGTGTCCAGCAACCTTCCATTAACGAATTCTTCATCATCAACAGTAGAAACATCTACTTCAACAGCCAATACCACACAGACAAGTACTGTTTCAGCAACTACAGTTAGCACTAAACCTTTTGAAATTAGCCTAACACAAGATAAAGTTAATCCAAATAAGCTAGTACTTTCAATACAAAATAATCAATTAAAAGATTATCAAAATATAATATTAGATATAGAAATATATAATCCAGACGAAACAAAAGTAGATCAGGTAGTCAAAGCTGAACAAAAAATTCTAAATAATACTTTAAACACATACGAATTCGAGTACAATCCCAAAATAGATAGTAAGTATTTAATTAAATTTGGTTTTTTTGATGATAATTGGAAATTAATTGAGTGGCACAATAATCTTGGAATATATAATCTTAATGTAAAATCAGATATAGTTAGTGACTCAATCACAGTTTTCAATGACAACGCTATAGCCATAAACCAAACAAAGTTTACTAGCACTGTAAATTCTACAAGCAGTGCAAGAAACGTAACTAGTTCAACATCTACAACTAGATCTACCAACTCTAATATTAGTGCACTCAACTTAAATAAAACCACTCAGTCAAGCTCTAAAAGCTCTTTCCAAGATAAAAATAATAATAACGAAACAATGATTAACTGGCTACAAATTATTATGGGTGGGTGGACTACCGTTGCTTTGGCTTTAAAAAAATAGCTAAAAATTTTAAAATTTGCCGAAAAAAACTAGTTACCATATTAGATAACTAGTGTAAATAGCATTGACAGATTATATTAGCCGAACTTTACCATCAGGATCAAACCTATAAGTTTTAAGGCTACCATTCCTATCAGAAATAACTAATCTGCTTCGATTTTTAACCGTGAGGAATTGATAAAAGTTATTTATCATTATTGCTCGGTTTAGAGCAAAACTGTGTTGACAAGCAAGTTCAAATTTACCTTTCCCAATAAGTTGGGTTTCGAACTGCTTAATTTCTGAAGTTATAAGTACCAAATGCGATGATAAGGCCAAAGTCTTCTTTAGAACTAACACAGGACTTTGAACAACATTCCCTGGTTTAAATAGATAACGTAATATTAAATTTTCAGTATTAACAAGACTTAGTGGTTCGGCATCAATCCAGATGTAATCAGCATTACTAACCAAATGAAACTTTTTAGAACCAGTACCAGAATAGTTAGCAGTAATTTGAGAATTACTAAAATCATTACCAATACGAACTTGCATCGAGGGTATGTTTGGGAAATAAGGATTACTCTCCGGAGAGTTTAGACCCAGCAAAAACCCATTAGTAACTTCACTATTATCAATGTTGATTGTCCTTAAATAAGGCATTAGATCTTAACTCATTAATGGGTATACTACACCCACGATTCAAACAAAAAAATCGTTATTTGACAAATAGTTAGGATTTATCGAAATTTAGTGGATTTGACACACTTTACCAATCAAATTTTTTCATGCAGAAATTAACACCTTAGAGCAATATATTTTAAAACTAAGATTGATTCGTTGTGTTTAAGAAAGATTTAATTAATAAAATCGCTTAATTGTTAAAATCTAGTTTTTGAATTAAAATAAATTTATGAATGACAAAATAATCAAAGGATTAACTAGTATTGAAGCAAGTTTTTTGCTAAAAAAAAACGGAACTAATAGCCAAATTAAAGTCAAAAATCAAAACTGGCATTTACTGTTAAATCAATTTAGCAATCCAATTATTTATCTTTTGTTTTTTTCAGTAACTATTTCATTTATCACATCAGATTATTTGAACGGATCAATTTTAGCAATCTTGGTAATAACTAATTCCTTAATTGGATTTGCACAAGAATACCAGTCAAATCGTTTGGGCGAACAATTAAGCTCTTTAGTTAAAAAAGAAACGCTTTGTCTCAGAGATGAAAACTACCAGTTTATACCTTCAAATTTTTTGGTAGCTGGTGACATAATTAAACTTAAACTTGGTGACTTAATTCCTGCTGATTGTGAAGTGTTAGAAAGTCAAAACTTACAAGCTAATGAATCGGCACTAACTGGTGAAGTAGAAAATGTAATCAAAAAAACTGGTGAATATTTATTTAGTGGAACTAGCGTATCCTTAGGGAGCGGAGTCTGTAAAGTCACTAAAACAGGAGTTAGTACAAGCCTCGGTCAAATTGCAAATTTAACTCTAAATACTAATAAAAAAAGTGAATTTAACCAAACAATGAGTAAGTTGAGTAAAGGTTTAGTGATAATTAGTTTTATATATGTAGTTAGTATTTTTGGATTACAGTTACTAATTGGTAAGATTGAAGACTGGCAAACCTCGTTAACTTTTTTACTGGCTTTAGTAGTTGGAATAGTTCCTGAAGCCCTCCCAATTGTGACGTCAGTTTCGCTTTCTAAGCAGGCAATTAAACTCGGAAAAGTTGGGCTACTTGTTAAGCACCAAACCGTTTTAGAAGACCTTGGAAATATGGACATTCTTTGTACTGATAAAACAGGGACACTCACAAATAATAAATTTAAATTAATTAAAGACAATTATAGCTCTAGGTTGTTACAGGTTGCAAAGTTTCTTAGCTTAAATAACCAAGAAAGTTTTGAGATTGCCGCTCAAGAGTACCAAACTTTTGATGCCACTTTAATTAACCCAACCTCTCAAGAAGTTATTGAAATACCTTTTGATCCCAATCGTAGAGTTTCCGGGAAAAAGATTTTAGAAACGCTTTACTATCACGGCTCTCCTAAAGAAGTCTTAGAAATGGTTAATTCTTTGAAACTAGAAGAAAAAAACAAAATTTTAGAAGAAATCAATCAAAAAGAAGAGAGTGGTATCAAGTGCTTATGTTATGCAATTAAAACAAAAGAAAATTGGGAATTTTTAGGAACACTTTACTTCCAAGACGAGTTAAAGTTAACTGCTTGCCAGGTAATTCAGGATGCTAAAAGTCTAAACTTGGAAATTAAAATTTTAACTGGAGATTCGCTTGCAATAGCAACTCATATTGGCCTCCAATCAAATTTGATACAAAAAGCAAATGAGGCAATAAACGCTGAAGAGATCGACTTTAGTCAAAGCACAAGTCTCTTGTTTGCATTACTACAAAATTACAAAGTTATTGCTCGCTGCACTCCTGAAAGCAAATTTAAAATTATTCAAATCCTTCAATCCAAGCTTGTCGTAGGTTATTTAGGAGATGGAATTAACGATGCCCCCTCCCTTAAAGTCGCCCAAATTGGAATTGTTGTAGATACGTCCTCGCCTATAGCAAAGGAAACTTCTGACATAATTATGACTGACAACGACTTGAACAATCTAATTATTGCCGTTACAAAAGGTAGAACTATTTTTGAAAACATTAATAAATACTTAAAAGTCACTTTAAGCTCATCTTTTGGAAATTTTTTTACTATGGGCCTTCTTTCTCTAGTATTACCTTTTAGCCCAATGCTTGGAATTCAAATTATAATTGCTAATTTAATCACTGATATACCACTTATTTCCCTTGCGGACGATAATGTTGATTACGAAGATATTCGTAAACCAAAGCACCAAAATTTACCTAGATTAATGCTTATTTGCCTAGTGTTAGGTTTAGTTTCTTCATCTTTTGATTTTATTTTTATAGCCATTAATAAAAATCTTCCTGAAGGGCAAATTCAAACTTCTTGGTTTCTGTTTTCAGTTTTGACTGAATTATCAATTTTATTTTCTATTCGGACTAGAGGTTTTTTCTTAAAAGGAAAATCACCAAGAAAAAACGCAATCATATTTTCTGTAATTGCTTTAGGTGTGTCAGTTTTAATTAGCTCTTATTTATTTCGGTATATAAATGTAACTACAATTTCTTTGCAACAAGTTTTTGGTATGATAGTGCTAGCTTTATGTTATTTCGTAATTTCTGAGTTAGTTAAACTAATTTACTACAAAATAAACTCTAGTCAGAAAATAGTTGCAGAATAGATTTTATTATAAATTTATTGGAGCGGGATAGGGGAATCGAACCCCTCTCATCAGTTTGGAAAACTGAGGTCATAACCACTAGACCAATCCCGCATTATTGTTTTTGTTTGGTCCACAGTCCTGGATTCGAACCAGGGACTTTACAGATTTACAGTCTGCTGCCATTGACCGCTCGGCCAACTGTGGAATTGTTACTAGTAGTAGAGAAAGTTTTTAGAAATGTCAACCCCACACAGCTAAGCTAAAATTTTAGCTTATAGCTTATTTTTACTGGTTGCCCAAAAAATGTTTTTGTATTATATATAATATATGTGTTTTACTCAATATCTTTTATAACTTTTAATCTTAACTATGTCTCAAATTAGCAATAATGAGCTTGATAATAACAATAATTTAAAATTAATCAGCAATCAAAAAACCTTAACGACCACGGTTCGAAATAAAAACTTCTCAACTAAATATCTAAGGACCCAAGAATGGAAAAAGTATCGTTTAGAATATTTTGTCTTTCGTCACGGTTTAGAAAATAGCTCGACTCTATCAACACAAACTAGCGACCAATTTAAACTAATTCGCTTAAGCGATCTATCAAAAAAACTAAAAATTCAAAAGCTAAAAGAAGCGATCTTAGTTCCAGAAAATACCTATATTGCTGAAATTGCTTGCATCGACGAAGCAACCCAAAACGGAGAATTTATCAACGAAACTGACCTAAATAACAACCCGCTCGGTAGTATCTCAGACCCTCAATTCTCTCGCTATATTTTAGACATAGCAGGATCTGGAGCTGTAACTTATATATGTGGAGAAAACTCAAATAATCAATTGGATTTAGAAGAAATATTGGATTTAGAAGAGTATAAGTTAAATGATTTAGCTAGCCGATTTGCACACTGGGCTAAGAGCAAAAATATCAAAAAACTAACTGTAACTTATCATTGTGGGTGCGGAGCAGTAGCTCTCCGTAAAATTAATTTGAGTCAAATTCTCAAAACTCAACCTAACATTGAAATTGCTCAGAATTGTGCCATGAGACTTGCTAAAAAAATTGAAAATTTCTCAAGTCAAATTAATCATAATCTCCATCTAACTGTTGCTTATATCGGTGATGATCAAATATGTAAACTCCGCCCAATACAAATGCATAATGCCCTTGGAACAATTGTATGCCTTGATTCACGTGTAGTTGGCAAAGCAGTAGATAAAATAAGCGGATTTAACTTTTTTGATGTTCTGGCCTACAGTGATTTCGAAGAAGGAGCTATTGAATCTAAATATAAATTAGATATTGTTGATAATGCAGCCCGAAATTTAAAGCTTTCTATGCAGATTGCAATGGGGGATCATGGATGGGGCGAAGAGATTTTTAGCTATCATAATCCTTATTTAATCTTATTGTTTATAAAAAATAACAAACAACTAGAAGAGGCTAAATTAATTATTCATAAACTAGAGGAAATAGTAGAGTTTAAAATTTTTGAAAAACTTAACTGTTATATAATCCAAAATCAAATTTAATTTTCATCACCATCCTTAACCATCCAATAATTCTGTGATACCTGTTTAAGAGTTAAAACTTTTGCTGTGTAAAACAGCAGGAACAGACAAAATGATTAATCGTAAAACTCTTTTCGGTGGTCTAGCATTTCTTAGCATTGGCTTAAACCTAGTGCTAGTATCGGTAGCTTCGCTTCAAAGGTCAGTAATTGAACAACAAAAAACCGAAATTGCTAGCCTGAAAGCTAAGACAAGTCAGACTCCTGATCAGATTACTGACCTAAATCTCCCTGCTGGACTAGTAGTTCAGGACGGTAAGTTTGTTTGTCTGGATGGTGGACAACTTATCCTTCAGGATGGGCAAGACTTTCAGGACTGCGACCACTCTTTTGGAGGGCGTTCTGTCACTTCAGAAAACCAAAAACGACTAACTTCTTCTACTCTCTATAATCTGGGCAAGCCTCTTACCACAATGACAATGGAGCAAACTATTAAGAGTTACCAAGGTACTCAACTACCAACAGATGGTAGTATAATGGCTTTCAAAATTGGAGTTGCTGGTGATTCCAAAACCTTTCTCAGATTTCACCGACCAATTGAATTACAAGGGGGAAGCCGCCAAGATGAAAATCCAAGCTTGATGGTGACTGTTTATAAAGCTAAGCCAGCTAGCTAAGTTAGCTGACGATAGTTTTTCATAACCAATTCATCCACTTCTCCTACATGTTTTAAACATCTGGGAGAGTTTTTTTGACAGAGGTGTTTTTTTCAAATACAATGTTTTTTGTATATGCCCTTATTTGCTCTAGTAATCGCAGCTCTAGTAGGTTTATTTAGTGTAACTAGCTTTGCAACCTTTAAAGAGATCAAGCGTAAGAAAAAAAAGAAAGTACCAAAATTTTTAGAACAGTGGCACAAAATCCAAGACAATCTAAAGAAATAGATTAATTAGATAGCTTGCAATAACTTGTTCTTAGAATCCAAAAAAAACAAAAATTAAAAAAACAAAAATTAGCCCCTGAATGCCTAAAAATAACTCATCTAAGAAGGTGCAAAATGGTTTAGATCAAATTTACATTTGGGACGTAATCACCCCAGCACAAACCAATCTAAATCAAGTCAAAAACATTAAGGAATCAAAAATCACCAACGTAAATAATAGCTCTGGATTCCTATGGCTCGAGTCAGTGGTTATAGGTGTAGTAGGAAAAAGCTTAACAGAATTACCAGAAAACCAAAAACTAAGCTTGATGAGAGAATGTATAAAGTTATTTATGGACTTTAGTTACAACTATATTAGTGACAAATATAATAGCGATGAAGCTGAAAGTTTACGCTTGATGTTTTATCCTAATTTACCAGCTATTCAAAGATTTCAAATAGAAAGTTTATTTTGGGAGGCTTACCAAGAGTTTATGAAACTGCTTGACAAATGAAATTTAACTCTAGTAACTTTTGGATGAACATTTTAGTTCGATTTTATAAATTTATTTACTTTCCATGTATATGACAATTGTAGCATTATATCCAAACAGCAACTCAGCTCAATCAGTATTTGATAAGCTTATACAATCTGGTATAAGTGCTGACAATATTAGTGTAGCCTCCAGAGATCCTGAGAACACTAATATGGATAATGGCATAGAAGTCCATAATGTGGATACTGCCGCTAATGATGTTACTGGCGGCGCTACTTCCGGCTTAGTATCTGGTGCTGCAATTGGCTTCTTAGTAGGTGCGGCAGCTCTTATCTTTCCTGGATTTGGTGCATTATTAGTCACAGGACCTTTAGCCGCCGCCCTAGGAGGTAGCGCTCTAGCTGCAAATACTGCCCTTGGTGCAACTATCGGAGCTACAGGAGGTTTAGTGACAGGTCTTGTAAAAGCCGGCGCTGATCAAGGTGAAGCTGAAAAAATAGAGAAAAATCTACAGCAAGGCGGAGTTATGTTAGCAATTAATGCTGATGAAATGAGTACCTACACTAAAATACTAGAAGATAGCAATCCAGATTCTATCGTAAAACTTAATAGCTAATTACTAACTCGCGTAATATAAACAAGCCTCTAGGGTCATAAACACCTTGGAGGTTTGTAAGTGGGTAACAATCACTAAATAAAAATTATTGAAAGCGGTTAGTCGAGTTTGGCAAAATTAATAAAATTGTTTGTTCTGGGTTGATGAAAGTTGACTTGGAAGCTGACATTATTGAACTTCTTAATGACTCTAAACCTGGATTGGATAGAAATGCTAATTACTTGAGACGAGCGTGAGAAATCTGGCAAGATTAATGAGCTATAAATTTCAAAATTATCCATTGTCTAATATGCCTAAAGTAACTAAAAAACTAAAAGGATTCAAGGAAAATTTACCAACTAAAACCTGTGAAACCTGCAAAAAACCTTTTCAATACCGCAAAAAATGGGAACGCTGTTGGGATGAGGTTAAATATTGTAGCCAAAAATGCAAATCTGCTAAAAACCCTCAATAAATATGTTAAAACAAAACTTAACACAATTAACCAAGAACATAACTTTAATCCTCGGGGATCAGCTTTTTTTAAATCACCCTGCTTTTGAGCTTCAAACTGATTATGTAATGATCGAGTCAAAAGACTTTAATATTGAGTTTAAATATCATAAAGCTCGGGTTTTTCATTGCTTTGTGGCTATGCGTGAGTACAAAGATTTTCTCATCTCTAACAAAAAAAACGTTTTGTATTTTGATTTTGGGGTGCAATTTTCTTTGGCTGAAATGTTTAAAGAGCTTTCAGAATCCAAACAAGATTACACAGATATTTACGTTGCAGAAGTTGATAATAAAGGTTTCAAACAAATTCTAATTGATTTATCAAAGGAAAATAATTTAACTTTACGCTGGCTTCCTTCTCCAAAATTTTTGACATCCAAACAAGATTGGCTAAACTATCGCACTAAGCATTCCAAAAGTCTTAAAATGAACGATTTTTATGTATGTCAGCGCAAAAGACTTAATTTATTTGTAAATAAAGACGGAAGTTCTAGTTTTGGAAAATGGTCACTTGATGAGGAAAACCGCAAAAAAATTCCTAAAACCCAGCAAGTTGAAAATAGAGTAAAAATATACACATCTAATCATGAAAAGGAAGTTAAGCTTGTTGTAGAAACATTTTTTAAAAAAAATCCCTGTGAAGTTAAAGCTCTTTATTTCCCTGTTAATCATAACCAAGCAAAGGAGCTTTTAGAAGAATTTGGTCAAAAATATTTTGAGAAATTTGGAATTTATGAGGATGCTATGACAACCCGAGATCCGTTTTTGTTTCATTCCACTATCTCTCCACTTTTAAATAATGGATTATTAACACCTTTGGAAGTTATTAACTGGGTGATGAGACAAAGCCATATTCCCGACAACTCCCGAGAGGGTTTTATTCGGCAAATTATTGGCTGGCGTGAATGGGTAAATTGTCTTTATTGGAATATTTATGAAAAAGATCTCTCTGGATACAATTTCTTTAAAAATGACAAAAAACTACCTGTATATTTCTGGGATTCAAACGAACTTGAAACTATCAAAGATAACATTCCACTTTATAATGCACTCAAAAGTGTTTTTGATTATGCTTATTGCCATCACATTGAGCGCCTCATGGTCATCAGTAATTGGATGACTTTGAATGAATTTGATCCGACGGATTGCTATAACTGGTTTATGACAATGTTTATCGATAGTTATGAGTGGGTAATGGTGGCGAATGTTATTGGAATGGGGCTTTATGCTGATGGAGGAATTTTTGCGACTAAGCCGTATGTTGCTGGTGGAAATTATTTAAAGAAAATGTCAGATTACCCGAGTGGTAAAGGAGAAAAAGACTGGGAAAAAATCTGGACAGACAAGTTTTGGTACTTTGTTTTAAAGCATGAAAAAATCTTTTTGAAAAATCCTAGAATGGCCATGCTGATTACAGCCAAAAAAAATAAAAAAGACGCACAATCTAATTAAATTTTTATAAAAAAACCAGCTCCGATTAAAGAGACTGGCGATAAGATATGCTTAATTTGTAAGCTTTATTTACTTTTTAAAGAATTTTTCTACAACTCTTTTAATGATAAGAGACAAACCAATTGAAGCGCCCGTAATTAAAAAAGCAGGAGCAGAAAAAACTCTAAGCCACCGTTCTTTGGGATTAAAGAGAACAACATAGCTCGCAAAACAAAACGAGACAATCAAAACCAACAACAAGAAAAGTAAGCAATCCATTATTTTGATTTCTCTCCATTAAAAAAGAATATTTTTTGAAAAGCGTATCTTCTTAGGCTAATGAGCTATTTAACTAACTCCCTAACTGTTTTTGACAGAGTACCTCAATAATTAATTGAGAATATGCTTGTGATACAGTAGGAACACAGTCAAGAGACTTGTGAGTTTGAGAACCTAAAACAATTCCAATCAACCCTCCCAAAATAGCTCCAGCAAAAGGTAATGTGAAAAATGCAGGCAAGCCAAGAAACCAATATACGGAGTCATAGCTCCAACCAAAGCACCACCTCCGCCAAAACCCCCGAAGAATCCTAAACCACCCGTTACAAACCCAAGAGAATTGGTAGTGTAAGTGTCTGCCCACTTTAGTAAGAGATTGGATTTAAGTTTAAAACTTACTCGCTTGTGAAGAGTTTCAATACCTTCAAGTGTTAATCCCTGAGAAACGAGCCACTGATCAAGGACAAATTTTGCACCTCCTTCCGAAGTTCTTAAACTTAAAATTTGATCAGCAATCAGATTTGCCAAGGGCCGAGTGTAGCTCTGTGGTTCAAGATCAAGAATAGAAAAAAGCTGAATTCCCATATAAGGATTATTTAAATTTTGTGCCAAATTAGAATTATACATTTTGGGCTCCTTGCTTTTTAAGCAAAAAAATGTGAATTTCAACACGTAACCTAGGTGAGCGAAGCCTAGTTTTAAGCTATTGTCAAAAAGGGACTTTTGTATTTGTTTATTATAATGCCAGACAAATTACTTTTACAAATTCTTAATTTAAAAAAAACCTACGGGACTAAAACCATTTTTGAAGACGCTAATGTCGTAATTACTGAAAGGTTAAAAGTAGGAGTAATTGGTCGAAACGGCGCTGGCAAGTCCACGCTTTTTAAAATGATTATGGATCTCGAATCTCCTGACTGGGGTGAGATAAACAAAATGCCTGATTTACAACTTGGCTACATTCCCCAGGTTGACCCCTTTGAAACTTCTGAAACTATTATGGGCTTTCTAACCCGCTACACTAAACGTGAGGAATGGGAGTGCGCTAAAGTTGCTAGCCAGTTTGGACTAAAAAGTGAAATGCTTAATAAGCCAATTGGAGACTTGTCAGGCGGGTTTCAGATGCGTGTTAAACTAACTTCTACACTGCTTTTTGAGCCTAATTTACTGTTACTTGATGAACCAACTAATTATCTTGATTTATCTACTTTAATTCTCTTAGAGAATTTTTTAAAGACTTTTAAAGGAGGATTTCTTTGTATTACTCACGATCGTGAATTTATCAAAAAAACTTGTACAAGCACAATGGAAGTAGAGGATGGCAAAATTGTCCTACATCCAGAGCCACTTGAAGAATATCTAGAATTTAAAGCCGAACAAAAAGCCCTAGCTCAAAACGTAAATAAAAATATTGAGAAAAAACAAAAACAATTACAGACTTTCGTGGATCGCTTCGGAGCCAAAGCTTCAATGGCAAAATCAGCCCAATCTAAAGCAAAAGCTATTATCAGAATGGATACGAAGAAAATTGCAATTAATAACCCCCTTGCAACCGTGAGAATGTGGATTCCAAGTGTTCAAGCTAGAAATGGAATTGGTCTGGAGCTATCTAAATTAAACATCGGTTATTCTAATAAACTAGTTGCTACCAATATTAATATTAACAGCGACAAAGGCAGAAAAGTTGCAATTCTAGGAGATAACGGACAAGGCAAATCTACTCTTTTAAAAACCCTTGCCAACAAATTAGAAATTCAAGGAGGGGAGCTTAAGTGGGCAAATAGTCTAACTATTGGATATTACGCCCAGCATGTTAATAGCGCCCTAAATCCAGATGACACCGTAGAAAAATACTTAAAATCAAAGAGAGCTGACGGGATAGCTGAGGATGCAGTTCTCCGAGTAATGTCTTGCTTTCTATTTAAAAAAAATGATGCTTTCAAAGAAATTAAAGTGCTTTCTGGGGGTGAGAAAGCCAGACTTTGTTTAGCGGGATTGTTCTTGTCCAATTACGATGTTCTTTTACTAGACGAGCCGACTAATCACCTTGATTTTGAAACTGTTGAAGCTATGGGCAGTGCACTTGGGGAATTTAACGGAACTGTAATTGTGGTTTCTCATGATAGAACTTTTGTGAATTTACTTGCTAATGAGATTTGGGAAGTTAAAAATGGAGCCGTTAAAGTAGTTTTGGGAAGCTATGAAGATTATGTTTGGAACAAAGAGCAAGAAGTTATGAATGAACAAAATAAGGCAAGCCAAATAAATACCTCTAACCAACAAAATAACACAAGCAATGGAAATAATGAAAATAAAACTACTAAAACTTTAAACAAAGAAGACAGAGTTAAATTATATAATCTCAAAAAAGACCTAGAGAAACTAAACCGAAAGATTACAAATTTAAATAGTAAACTGGAGACTAACAGCGATGATAACTTAAGCCGAGGACAACTTGAGGAATGTGAATTAAAGTGGCTAGAAATCAGCTCCCAGATTGATAATTTAGAGAATTAATTTTTTATTTAATCCCATCTAGAAATTGATATAAGTTAACGCCTGGGTAACTATTTTGAATATTAAATAATTTAATTAACTCATTAATCTTTTTTGGGGTTTTATTTTTTAATTTAGCTTTTTCTTTGATTCTAAAATCACTAAAATTTTCTTTACGAGATTTAATAATTTCTAAAATATCTATAATTTGAATGTTTTCTGTTTTGTTTAATTCAGACCAAAAATTAAATAACCTAAAATTTAATTCCTGCAAATATTTTAAAATTTCGTATTCTAGTGGTTTATCTAAAAAATTCTCTAAAAATATTTTTTCAATCTCTCCTAATCCGTTTGAATTTATAAGTGGTTTATCTCTACTAGAAAAAATTATAATTTTGAAATTTAAACAAATATTAAGAATTTCTTGGGTGGTTAGTTTACTGTTGAACATGAATATAATTTGACAGTTTTTTTTTTTTTTCTGCAAGTATATTTTTGTTAGTCTTTGGCTAATACCTACATTTACATCTTTTGAGGTTTGTTCTCATGACTGACAACAGTCGTCAATTCAACAGCGATAAATGGAGTGATTCTGAATGGCAAGAAGATCTTTTAGGGGATTTCTCTAAACAATCAACTCCTGAAAGTGGTAAAGTAACCACACTATTCCAGTCTGGTACTGATCGAGCAAATGGTGAAGAGTATCCTCATGTAACCCATGATTACTATACTCATGGCAAACTTGAAGGTAAAACTTCTACACACTACTCAGGATCTAGCACTGATCACTCTGATATAGATGATGTTGACCTAGACAGCCATCACCAGATCAAACGCTAATATCTAACTTAAGAACTTCATCGTTCTTGTTAGAAACTTACACCCCCTAATCGACACATTATTTGTATATTAAGGGGTTTTTATACTTTGCAGCTTAACTGTATTTGAATTTAAAAAGGTAAAAACGGGAGCGTTGAGCCTAAGAACATTAAATGCCCAGTCTCCCGTTTGTTAGGTAGATTCAAAAGAACCTGTCTGAAAGATTCTTGGTGACGTACTGTTCTGATCGTAAACAAAAAATAAATTTTAAGCAAACAACAAGGTTATGTCACCGAGAATAAGCGTGTCAGATATTTCCTAACTTATAAGTTTGGAACCGATGCCTCCCACTGCTTCACCCAGTCATCTTTTTTATTTTTGTTAAAAAAACTTTTGATTTTTTGTTTTTATTTTTGCAATAATCATTTTACTAATCACATCGGAGGACTTAGTAATGATAAAAAGGTGAATGAAGATACAAACTAGAAAGTTATTGATAACGAAACTAATTTACATTTTCATTTATAAGCATTTTGTAGTATTTTTGTTTTGGATTAACTTTTTTATTGATTTTTATTTGTGTTTTTCCTAACAATAAATAGTATACAAAACTTTTTTTAGTTAGTCAAAGAAATGAGTCATCAGATTAATTCTTGCTAAAAAATAAATTTTTATAAATGATTAGTAAGGTAATCTTCCTTGACTTAAGAGTCAATAAAATAAATGAAAGCTCCAGCTGAAAATAATTGGGTTCGTCTACAAATTACTCAAGAAAATGATAACTGCTTACTTACTTTAGCCTCAAACAATAAAGCTATTTGCCAAATAGTAAGTGATAAAGTGTTTCAAGTTGTTGAAGTATCTAAAAACCTAAAAAACTCTAGACTTCAAATAGTAATTAGTGATAAATCTATAATTGTTTACAAGCAAATATTTGTAATTCCAAAAAATGAACTTAGTTTTGAAGCAATTAACAATTCAATTAACATTAAACTAAAATTGATTGACATTCATTTTAAATCAGTCGAACTTCTCAATGACCAGCCCGTAGAAATTCTTTATTATGTTGGACCTTACATTACTAGCTGGAGCGGTTCCAATAGACTCTCTCGTTGGCTTAAAGCACTATTTGGGCATTACAGCTGATTAAGTAACATTTTGCTCAAAGCTTTTCGCTACATTTTTTGTAGTGAATTTTTTTTAGTGTTGTTTTGACATTATTATAAATAATTTTTAACTTTATTGCTATATTAATTTACTATGCCAAACTTAGCTTCTATAAAGAGGCTTAAAAAATTTGAAAAGCCTGAAAAATCTATTAGTAAAGAGTTTCTTTTAAAACAAAATAAAAAAGTTAAAAAAAACTATATTTTAAAATTCATCGAAAAAATCAATAAGTCTTTTTGGTCTCAACCTAAGCAAAGATTATTAAGCTACGGAATAATATTAATTTTTGTAGTTTTATTGTCTCACCTAGCAAACTTACAATTATTTGTTAGTCAAAAACTCAATACACAAAATCTAAATAATGCCAAAGCTTTAGAACAATTAGTCAAGAAACCAGTTAATTACACGGTGACTAATAGCTTGCGTGGACAAATTTATGTGACGGACCGTGCTCGTAACCAAACCCAAATACCACTAACTTCAACTCAATTATTGGCTAGAATTTCAATAGATCCTCTAGAATTAAGTAAATTAGTTAAAACTAATACCTTAACTATCGAATCAGTTAGCACCAATCTGGCGAGTAACTTAAATATTTCCTACCCTAAAATTCTAGATATTATTAAGGCTGAGCTAAGTAAAGAAAACCTAAGTCGCTACTCGGTAATAGAAAACTTTGGCTCTGAGCAGCAAAGGCAAACTGCAAATTTTTTGATATCTGATAATAAAAATAATAATAAGTATTACACTTGGCTTAGAGTAGATGATGTAACAAAGAGAACCTATCCTCAAAATCAGCTAGCTGCTTCTGTTGTTGGTTACATGTCCAAATACCCAACGCCTCAAAATGAAGCTTTAGAAAGTGAGTGCAGAAAAATAGTCCAAAAAGATATTGATAATGGAATTAATATTTCTGAATACAATACTGGATATTACGGCTTAGAACAAAAATACTGTGAGATATTAAATGGCAGTAATGGCAAAAAAATGCTCGGAGGTGATAATAAATTAGGAGAAGGTGATGTTTTAGAAATAAATGGATCAAACTTTTACTTAACTATAGATTATACTCTACAACAAAAAGCAGAAAGTTTACTGCAGAAAGCTGTCAAAGACAATACAAATGAAAATGGACCACCTAAAGATGGTACTATCACCATCATTAACCCTAAAAGTGGTAAAATATTAGCCATGGCATCATACCCAAGCTTTGATCCCAATAACTACAATGATACCAAAGATCCAAGAAGTTACAGAAATGTAGGTAGTAGCGTGGACTATGAAGTAGGTTCCTCTATGAAACCCCTCACAGTTGCAATGGCTTTGACTGAATATGATTACGGAACTAAAGGGAGTAATGGACAAACTATTGGAATACCTAGTAACTGGTCAAAAAAAGATTACGGACCAGAAGGAAAGATTTATATAGACGCAGGAGGTAACAAAGATATAATTCACAACTCCCAAAACAAATCATACGATGATAGAGATAATGATTTAAAATTAGTTATTCGAGATTCTTTAAACACAATGATTTCTGATATTACTGACTCTGTTGGAAACGTCAAAATCAAAGATTACTTAGAAAATAAATTTCTTTTTAGTCAAAAAACTCAAGCAACTTTTGCAGGAGGTGGCAGTGGTAATTTATCATCATTAGAGTCTAACATACAATGTCAATT
This sequence comes from Minisyncoccota bacterium, assembly GCA_043772945.1. Taxonomy (GTDB): domain Bacteria; phylum Patescibacteriota; class JACMRA01; order JACMRA01; family JACMRA01; genus JAYVFR01. Next base: position 27,457 of record JAYVFR010000018.1, read on the forward strand.
TTGCTACGCTCAACATGGCTTCGGGCAAGGTTTTTACGTTTCACCCCTACAATTAATAAGGGCCTATACTGCTCTTGCGAATAATGGTAAAATGACAGAACCATATTTAGTAGAGAAGATTATCAACCCTGATGGAACAGAAGACAGTGGCAAATTAGTTCAAAGTCCAATTTATCGTAACGAACCAAAGCAAATTTTTACTGAAAAAGCCAGTAAACTTACAACAGAATATATGAAATCAGTAATAGAAGAAGGTTATCTTGGGTCTAATCCAAGAGGAATTGAAGGTTACACGATCGCTGCCAAAACTGGAACGGCTCAAATATCTAGACCAACTATCAATCCAGAAACTAAAAAAGAAGAACCATGTTACTATGTTTGTAATACCGACAAAGGATTATTTGATCACACTTTAATCGGTTATGGACCAACCCAAAACGCAGAAGTTATGATACTTGTGAAATTATCTGAGCCACGACCAGGAGTAGTTCAAAATTTCGCTGACACTACCTTAATGCCAATTTTTTTGGAAATGATGAAATACACACTTGAATATTATCAGATCCCAAGAGATAAGTAAAAATTTAATAAATTATTTCAATAAACTTCTCATCAACTCAATTTTAGCAAGTCTCTCCTCAGCAATAAGATAGTCAAAGCTTAAATTATCTACTTTTTGATTATAAGCACTGTATGAAAGGGCTCGTTTTATTTGATTTTGAAGCTTAATTCGTTTGTCCTTAAGACTACCCAACCAAGACGGATTTTTAGTTTTATCTATTAGAACACTGTCAGCAGAAGTAATAACTAAAATATTGTTTTGAAATGTCATCGATCCTCCATTGATAAAATATTCTACTAACTCGTTGTTTTCATTAAATAAATCAACGTAGCTCACTTCTAATTCAGAAATAATTTGAGAATGGTTAGGTAAAATTTCTATAACTCCAGATTCAGTTTGAATCGTGGCTCGGATAATTTTGTCTTGCTTAAAATCAATAATAGGGGTTGAAATAATAACATTAAAATTAGACACAAAAATAATCTGTAAAAGAAAAACCCTCTTGTCAAAACTTTAATATATTCACTAATTCTTTCCCTAGCCTTTTGGCTCGCTGTAATCCATAGCTTTAATGTCATCGTTAGTATTTGGAATAACTAACTGCCCACCATAATTTCCATTATCAGTTTTAATTCTTAAACTCTCACTTTGCCCAGCAATGCTGGAATTTTCGATTATAGCGGGCATAGATGAAATAATAGCAGTAGAATTGCCATAAACATTAGTTTGGCTAATTAAACTTGAAGAAGTTTTCAAAGAATTTACTGAAAAATTTAAATTTTTTATTTCTCCTCTTGCAATGGTTTTTGAGTTAGAACTGTTAATTGTATAAATGCCGCCTAGAATTATTACTAATAACAAAACAGTGAGTGAAGAGAGAAAAATTTTTTGTTCATATAAGATATTTAGATAAAATTGTGCCAAATTATATATATCTTAAGTATGGCATTAATTCAATAATTTGACAAAAGACTTAGTTTTCTTTAGTGTTTGTCTATTGCGGGATTAGTATAATGGTAGCACACGACCTTGCCAAGGTTGAAACACGGGTTCGATTCCCGTATTCCGCTCCAAATTAAATTCATCTCTTTAAAAAATACTAATAAAAAACTATTAAGAGCTACTGAGGATTTGTTTCAGGTTTTTTTGGCTTAAAAATGTTTTTTTTGTTGGAAGTCTTAAACTGACTAATGCTAGACTTATTCCTTGGTAGTATCTCTCCAAGATAATTATCTATTTCTGTTTCAATTTTTTCTCTCTTGCGACCATATTTTAACCTCACTAAATTAATTAAAGTATTTTTTTTACCTCCAAAATTATCAAAAAGTGGTGGCATAGTCTTAGCTAAAAAAGGTTGACTAGTTCTCCCATTGATAGAAATTTTAACTGCAATTTCAGTGTTATTTAAACTCATTAAATGCTGGCGATTAAAAACAGGTTCTAATTCTGGAATAATTCTACTAGCATCACTATGACCAATTTGAAAAACTACCATTGATCCAATATTCCCAAAAATTGCATTTTTAACGTTCTCATTGCCAGTCTCAGTTAACTGATCAATATACTGGTGTGCAAGAGTCAAATTCAAACCATACTTACGAGCCTCTGAAAGAATAAGTGAGAAGCTGTCAGTTGTAAAATTTTGAAATTCATCAACATAAAGACAAAAATTATCTCTGTGATTCTCGCTAACGCTAGCACGTGACATAGCAGCAAGTTGAATTTTAGTTATTAAAAGTGAGCCTAACAAACTTGAATTATCCTCACCAAGCTTACCTTTGCTAAGATTAACTAAAAGAATTTTATTTTTGCCCATGATTTCAGAAATTTTAAAACCACTTTTTTTTTGCCCTAAAATATTTCGCATTAAATGCGTAGAAAAAAACTGACCAATCTTGTTCATTATTGGAGCAACGGCCTCCTGCTTATATTTATCGTGGAAATTTGCGTATTCACGAAGCCAAAAATTTTTGACCATTGGATTTTTAGTTTGAGAAACAATTTTAGAGCAGTAATCCTCATCGCTCAACATTTTAACTATCCCGAGTAAAGTTGCACCCTCCTGCTCCAATAGAGCCAAGATTGTGTTACTTAAAATATACTCCATTCTAGTTGACCAAAGACCTGCCCAAATTCTCTTAAAAACTGACATTAATCCAGAACAAATCAAAAAATTTTGCTCTCCGTTTTCGGCTTCTAAAACATTTAAGCCAATTGGGAACTCAGTATCAGCTGGATTAAAATAGATTACGTCCTGCTTGCGGGAAAGTGGAATGCGATCCAGAATATACTCGATTGAATCACCATGAGGATCAATAAAACACACCCCTTTGCCGTGATAAATATCCTGAAGACACATATTATGCAGCATTGTACTTTTACCAGTTCCTGTTTTTCCGAGTAAATAAAGATGTCTTTTGCGGTCGTAATCTAGCAATCCGAAGGCTTTAACTTCTGTATCTTGTTTTACGAGTCCAAAATAATTAATAGTATTTAAGTTTTCAGATAATAATGGTATTGTAGTCACATTTAAAAAAATTCTATAGTAAAAATAGTAGAGTTATTTTAGTTTTTATTTACGCAAATGTCAACTAAATAAAGCATCCGTATGTTTCTTTGATTGTATACACTAAGTTAAGCTTGTCAATTTCACAAATTTACACCTCTCTTAAAAGCCAAACACCTAAAGCTAAACCGAACTAAAACTATGCTTTTAATTAATAAAAATTTATGTCTCAAAAGCACATTTTAAAACTTTCTAATTTGACTGATTTTTTATTAGATAAGATAAGTAAAAAACCTAGTTTTATTATTGCTATTGACGGGCGAGGTGGTGGCGACAAAAGTACTTTGGGCAAAGAATTATCCACGAAATTACCAAACTCAAAACTAGTGCAGTTAGATGGTATTTTAGGTGACGGTGAATTATACACTAAGG
>JAYVFR010000019.1:0-30372 GCA_043772945.1 Minisyncoccota bacterium
GGGCGAACTAGGGGAGCTGTTACTGGGATTGTTGATGCTCCTACTAATCCTGTAACTGCTTTAGTACTAATTCCTTGAGTTACTAGTGGGATTGGGATTACATTTGGTTTTGGTAGTTGTGTTACTTGAGTTTGAGTTGTTTGAGCTTTTGGAACTTGAATATTTGGAACTACTCTTTCTATTGGTGTAGTGTTTGATATTTCTTGAGTGTTTGGCTGGCTTCTGTTAACTTCTTGCTTTGGTCTGCTGTCTATTACTTTATCAGTATTGCTAATGCGAGAGATTTCAGGAATTTGAACGGGGATATTTTCAAAAACTGGATTTTCTTTTATGGCTTCTACTATCACACCACCTACTCCAGCAGCAATTGAAGTCTCTAAATTCCCGACAATTTTAACTGGTTTTTTAGGTTCTGAGGGTTGATTCAGAGAATCTTGTCCTTCTACTTTTTTTGGCTCTGTTTTTTGGCTCTGTTTTTTGGATTGTGTAATTAAGCTATCAACTATTTGATTAAATTCGAGTCTTAATTTTAAATAAATTCCATCCTCAATGACTTTTGCCCATTTGGAATCAAAAACAAGGTGGTCGCCACCTCCTAAATGAACTAAAATACTTTTTGCATCAAATTTATTGTTTTCACTAATTCCGTTTTGATAGTAAACACTACTAAGCCCAAAGGATGTCCAGTTCCAAAATAAATTTTGTTTATAGATTTCAGCTTGTTTAATATCACCTTTTAATAATTCAAAAAATTTCTGGGCTTCTTTTCTAATCTCATCGACTTTCTGCGTGATAATATGACCGTAGCTTTGTTGAACTAATAGTCTCGACAAAAACAAATTATTATTTCGAGCGTATCGTTCTAGATCGTCGTGATAAACTATACTAGCCCAGCTGTTTGGATATTCTTTTTCGGTTGAGTGGAGGGTAAATAAATAACTAACATGTTGCTTGAAGTTTTTGTTCAAATACCCTAAAATTTCAGCCCTAACCATTCCCGTCTGTAATTGGGGGTCTTGCTTGATTCTCTGTTGCAAATTCTCTCTAAGCTCAGGTCTAAAGAAATTTAGTAAATTCTCTAATCGTAAAATTTGCAGTTCACGCTTGACTTGAGTAAACCCTTTTCCGAACTGCACGGTTCCGTATTTAGTTGAGTTAATGTTAAAATGTAAATGCTCAATCAAATACTTGCTATAAGCCTCAGATAAAAAATTAACTCTGTAATCATTGTAGTTATGAGCAATGCTTGGTTGGCTGGCGACTGAATTATCATTTATCGGGATTGGCTTTGCCGTAGGCATAATCTCTTTCATTTGAGAGACTTGATTTTCTGGCAATGTTTGTGGTGATTGAGTTTGGGTGTTTAAGCGAGTGTCTAAATTGCTTGCTTTAGATCTATTAAAAGAGCTATTTGATAACCTTTTGAATAGATTCTGTATTTGATTAAAAGCAGTGGGTTTAGGATCGGGCATTCGAGGTTTTAATAATTTTTTGTCTTTTAAATTTTTTTTAGATTTCTTCTAGAATTTAAGATTAATCAAATTAAAACTAGGTTTTTGCTTATTATAACTTAGTTTTTTGGCTTGGTCAAAAATAGATTTTCATTTGAGTTTTAGTAACTTTTTTAGGCACAAAAAAATCAGCTTGATGCAAAATATAGTTATCAAAAGACAAAAATAAAATTACAAAAAGCTGATACAAGCACCGTGTTTAGGGGTTAGTGGGAACTAGTTTTAAAAAAACTAACCACGGAAAGGAGTGCGAGAAGTTGGAACGTTTGCAAATTGATCACGCGGACGATTGTCAACGAATCGATTCCAGTTAGAACCAAGTTGTCGTTGCATGAATACACTTAAATCATGGTAGTACTCAAGTTGCAGATTTAAAACATCCGCTGTTTGAGAACTGTATGAAATTCCACTTTGAGTCGAGCTTTGATGTTGGCTAGCTCCAAGTCCAACTGAAGCTCCGCTGCAACTAGCTCCTCCACCCAATGATTGATAGCCCCCACCCTTTGATTGGTATTGAGGAAGTTCGCCGAATTTGGCAAACATCCGAAACTTCCCTCGCAAAGATTTGTCTTGAGACACATTTTGAGCAACACTTATACCTCGAGACAAGTTAGAGATAACAAAATTTGGTCCTTGTTGAGTAATGGGGTTGTATGTACCAACGATGGTATAACTATGACCACTAGGAAATTCCCACATGTCATCTTCTTGACATTCTTGTGGGGTTTGGGCACCTCCACTATAGATGTTTTGTCCTTCCACGAACAAAGGAATTCCAATCGGATGAGAATTGGTTAAGTTAGTAACTTTAAACCCTAACTGATCACCATCTTGGACGGCAATATAGGTTAGATCACCAAATTTGAGTTGACGATATGTCAAACCAGTTTGCGTTTCAATGATTTCCACTTCCAGCACGACGGGGTTACCAATCATAGCAGCCTTAGCGGCTGCCGAAAAATTGTTGAGATTAGGCTGAGACAAAAATGCCATGAGAGTTCTCCATTTCCCTAAACAGGGATTATTTTGCTGTGAAATACTTGATCGGGCTTGATCAAGGTAATCAATACACAATCACAACAAATTCCTTTTTTCAAAAGCTCTCCTAAAGCTTGTTTTTAGCTATTTCTAGACAATTTCTAGTCTTTAGAATTAAAGTATTATTATATTTACCGCTTCTATTTTTTTCTAATATGAAATCTTCTCTCCCCCTTCAAAAAATCTTTGATAATTATAAGCAAATAAACGATGCACTTAATTTGAACCCCGAAACAAGCGAGATTATTAAATTAAGTAAGCAATTAAAAAAAATTTCTTTGCAACATCAAATTGCTAGTAATATTCAAACTTCAATAGATAGTATTAACCAAAATCAGGAGCTTTTAAAAGACACAGAAGATGCCGAATTGGTTGGGATGCTTGAAGTTGATATCAATGAGCTTAAAAATAAAGTTACAAATTGGGAGGAGGAATTACTTACTTATATGAGTCCTTCTGATGCACGGGACGACAATGATATTTTTATTGAAATTCGAGCAGGGGCTGGAGGAGATGAATCAAGTTTATTCGCAGGGGAGTTGATTAAAGCTTACTCAATGATGTGTACTCAACTAGGATTAACACTTAAACTTGTTGATATTAGTAGTGGAACAGTAGGAGGCTACAAGGAAGTGGTGGCTGAAATTCGAGGAGAGGGTTCTTATAGTTGGTTCAAATATGAAGGTGGAGTTCATAGAGTTCAGCGAGTTCCTGAAACTGAGAAGCAGGGTCGCGTTCATACTTCTACAATTTCAGTTGCAATTATGCCTTTAATTGAGGAAACTGATGGTTTTAAATTAGATGAAAAGGATGTAGAGGTTACGGCAACAACTTCGCAAGGTGCAGGAGGTCAAAGTGTAAATACTACTTATTCGGCTGTTATTATGGTTCATAAGCCAACAGGAATAAAAGCAAAATGTCAGGATGAGAGAAGCTTCAGGCAGAACAAAGACAAATGCTGGCAGATATTAACTGCGCGAGTTTATGATCATTTAGAGCAAGTAAGATTAGAGAAGGAATACAATGAGAGAAAGGAGCAAGTGGGGAGGGCTGATAGAAGTGAGAAAATTCGGACTTATAATTTTCCTCAGGATAGAGTAACTGACCACAGATATAATCAAAACTGGAATCAGCTTCCTGCGATTATGACTGGGCAAATTCTTAAAGTAATTGAAGATATTAAAAAATTGGAAGCCAAGAGAGTTCTTGACACTTTGAGTGAATAGTATTTCAATCAAAGGATTATTATTTATGCCTCAACAAATTTATTTAGTGTCTGATCATGCTGGGTTTGATCTAAAAAAAAATATTTTAGAATATTTAAAATCACTCGAGTCTTTTGGAAATTCTGATTCTTATATCATTAGCGATTTAACTCCAACTTTTTTGAAAAATGACGATTATCCAGATAAAGCCCGAGTGCTAGCATTAGCTATGGAGGATGATGATGAAGCAATTGGTATAGCTCTCTGTGGTAGTGGAGTTGGGATTAATATAGCTCTTAACAGGTATAAACATGTTAGGGCAATTTTAGGAGATGCAATTGAAACTGTTCAATTAAGTAGAGCTGATAATAATACAAACGTTCTTTGTTTGGGCGAGAGGGTTTTAGAAAAAGAAGAAGCTTGTAAGTTAGTTAAAACTTTCTTAGAAACTAAATTTAATTCTGAGGAACGTCATCTTCGCCGTATCCAAAAGATTAGTTAAATATCAATTAAGCTTGAGTTGAAATTCATCAATGTAATAAGTTTTTGCAAAAATCAAAAAAATGTGCTAGGATCGTTATTGAGAAACTAAATAGTTTAGCTATTCCGCCACTCTACTTTTATGTTTTGAACAGGAGATTTTCTCATGAACTTTCAAGAATTCAAACAGACTTATTCTTTCAAATTTTTGCAGGAAATGGCATCCGATGTCATTGCTGATCTGCATGATCTCGAGGTGGCAATCAAGAGGACTAAGCTCTATCAAATTGATAGAGGTGATGTGACTGGGAAAGATTTACTTAATGCCAATCTGATTTTTTGGCAGTGCTATTTCAAGTTTGGTCATGGGCGAGATTTTCAAGTGGCATTAGCCCACCTAGAAGCCGCACAAGATCTTGCGAAAGAAGGTATACTTTTTAATCCTGGAGTCACTACTTTTCAGTGGGTAGAAATCACTGACGATTAGGTTTTCTCAAAACCCTTGACTTGTAGTTGCTTATTTAGCACTCGTCAAGGGTATTTTTTTAGACTTTAATAACTCCTCGATTGAGTAATAAATTGGGATTTTAAGTTTTTCGGCTTGTTTAAGCTTAGATCCTGCTTTTTCTCCGCATAACAAATAGTTTGTTTGGGAGTTGACTGTGTTTATGAATTTATAATTGTTTTGCTCTAAGGTTTGTTTAATTTCATCTCGCGGCTCTATAAAAGTACCTGTAATACAAACTGTTTTTAAATTACTAGTCATTTGATTGTTAAAACTTATAAGATTAATTTGGTATTTATTTTGATCTGGATTTTCTAAGCTTTCTAGGTTTTCTAGATTCTGGAATTTATTAACTAAAGTATTATAGCTTTCAGATTCCAGGAAATTAATTAGGTTGTTGCTAATTTTGGGCCCTATTCCTTTAATTTGATTTAACTCATCTTTGTTTAACTTATTCAAAGATTTAAGAAATTGACTCACTAGGATTTTGGTCATATTAGTTTATTTATTGTATTTAAAAAATTATTCACCTTTTCGAAGCCAGCCCTTGACGATTGTTTGCCACCAACGAAACCAATATATCGTAATTATTGACCCAAAGCATGCAAACCCGCCGATAATTATCCAAACTATTTCTACAGACATGTTTGATTATAGAATTAATGGTAATTTTTTGACAAGTCTGTCATAGATAATTTCTTCAAGGATTAAATTTAGCTCTTGTTTGGTAGTTTGATTACTGGCTACATTGACGACTACGTCTTCCATAATGTCTAAATAGTTATCTATTTTTTTGTCATATCCGTTAAGTCCAAGAAAATATGCTCCGCAAGCTAGAGCAGTTCGTTTGTTACCATCAACAAAAGCATGGTTTTGGATTACGCTATAAACTAAATGTGTAAGTTTTTCTAATAAATTAGGGTAGTAAATATCATTTTGAATATGGATTAGAACTGATTCAAGCCTCCCTCGATCCAAAACCCCTAAAAGGCCTGAACTAATAGAAATAATATTATTATGGAGTGTAATTACTTGCTCCACCTCAAAATAGTTAAAAGCCAATGATTTTGTCATAATTTATTATTATTTTGGTTAACGATCCGCAAGGCGTACAAAAATTTCACGCCGTGATAAAATCTTAGCATCTAAGCTTGGGTTAATACCTTTAAAATTGTATTTCCAGCCACTAAATCCTTGGGAATTTGTCAAAAATTTTTGATTTTTTTTAATATCGGTAATTTTATCGCTTAATTCTATTTTATAGAAACCACGAACTTCAACTATTTTACCATCAAAAGGTGCACTTTGCCCGGATTTGTAGACTCTGTTAATTTGTTTAAGGGCTTGATCACGGCTTAACCTAACTCCTTGCCAAGCTAAAGTTTGGCGGATTATATCAGCAATTTCATTAAGAAATTTAGTGTTTAGATTAAAATTGATCATAGTGGAAGGTAATTCAAGGTTGATTTGAGAATTGGTTCTTTTGTTCGGTGGATTAATCCTAATATTTTATTGAAAAATAGTCAAAGATGTATTAGAAGGTCTATAATTCCTAGTTATTCCTTCTATTTGGGATTGGTTGGTTGGAGTCTTTGTTTGGATTTTGGGTTTATAGTTTAACGTTTTTTCTTGATGATAAAACAAGTTCGGCGATACTAGGCGATAAAAGCTGGTCTTGAAATTCTCGCTCGATGTCAGTTGACTTGCCTGCTAATTTCGCTGCCTTCAATGCGTACTCTGAGGCTCTCAATGAATGATCTGCCATGTGTGCAGTAGCGACAGCGTGTCCAACCGAACGTGCAACGGCAACTTCAGCTGGATTTGTACCTTCATTAGCCACGGCTATAGCGTCAAAGGCAGCATTTCTACAATCACCAACAGTAGCATTGTCATTTGTCCAATCTTTTGCAGTTTTAATTGCATCGATAAGTCGTTTATCTATTTTGCTTGTGCTTAGTGGAAGTACATTTTCAGCACACTTACAAGCCCAGATAATCAGCTCTTTATGATGATCTTTAGTTAAAAGTCCGCCACGGTGCTCTGCTACAAATTGTTTGTTTCTCATGATGTTTCTTGGTTATTTGGGGTTTATAGTTTTGTTATAAAATTTTTTCGTCAGATGTTGTATGGATATTTTGAGTATATCTTAGGAAACCTATTTTTTAAATCGTCACCTTCTTCATCCCACTTTACACCCGCAATGCTAAGATTTTCTTGAAATGTATAAGGTATATCTTGATTCGTAATTTCTTTAAAAACTTTTGATATTATACGGCTTAATCCTTCAAATTCTGCAGTTGTTTCAATAAATTCTGTTTCAAGTTCTGCAAGCGTGTCAGGATCTTTAGTTATTTTGTAATAAAAATCATTACCTTGTCCTATTACCCATTCTCTAAAAATCTTAAAACTGTCCTCATCGCAACCCCCTTGAATTATATAGATTGCTCCCCACAGTTCCCAAGTGTTGGCTTGTCCACGGAAAAACATAAACCTGTTTGCAAATAAAATAATGTCATCAGGGGTCAATGTATGAAGTTGTTTTGCTAATTCTTCATATTGTAGTTCGTAATCACCTTGAGAATTTTCCTGAGAATTCTCGTTCACTGTCTGAATAATTTTCCAAAACTGGTCTTCGTCCATAAACTTGGATAAAGGGGTGAAGTTTGCATTTTCATAATTTGTATTGTTTTGTGTAGTCATAATAATTTGGTTGTTTTAAGGTTTATAGTATTACAAGCCTAATATCACCGAATGTGCGAAATTAGGAAAATACACACATTCAGAATAAGGGACTTTGTGCCTTGTTTGTCAAGTCAAAGGGGTTTTTGTGTGTGTTTGTTTTTGGGGCTTTATCAAATATAGGCATAAGAAATATATCATTTTTTGGAAAAATAATTTCATGAAATAAAGATGTTTCAGGCATAGATTAAAAATTAGCTAGAAAAATCTGGTGAAAATGTATGTCTCCAATATAAATAATAGAGTTATTTTTTGGACTAAATATGTAGAATTTGTTTATCTCATTATAATTTGCTATTTCATTAATATATAAAAGACATTTAATTAATGTTTCCCAATTATTGATCGTAATACCTTGAAAACCATCAATAATTACCCATTCATCAAGACTCATTTCTTTAATCTTAATTAATAGATTTGTATCAATTAAAGAATTCAAAGGATAATTTTTAGTTTCAGATTTGAAATATACTGCCTTGCCTGCATATACTTTATTTTCTGGCTCTTTAATTTATTTTAGACGAATGTTAAACAGGTTCTAAACCTGCCAACCTAATAAATTAAACTTATTAATTCATTTTTAAAAATATTAGGTTTTTTTTATTTTTATTTTTATGCTAAAAAAAAATCTACACATCTCTGAATTAACAAAAATATGTAGATATATATGGACATATATGCCATGAATTAGATGGTTGGATTATCGGTGATTTAACCGACAACTTTACCTTCCTTATTAATAACATTCCTATTCAAGGGAGTGCAACCCAGTAAACAAACCTCTGCAATACCATTTTTATTAAAACTATAAGTGAGAGCAAAAATTGGCCCTCCAAAAACCCAGTTTCCTTGACGATTAATATATCCCCAATTGAGAGTTTCTGGATCTTGAACTGAAGCCAAACCCTCACTAAACTCCCTAGCATAGGGGTATGTGGGTTGAATAACCCAGCTCCCTTGAGGGTTAATGTATCCCCATTTGTAAGTCACTGGATCTTTAGCTGGAGCTAAACCTTGGCCAAAGCTACCAACAAACGGAAAAATGTAATCAATTACCAATTTTCCTTTAAGGTTAATGTATCCCCAATTACCACTTACTCTGTTTTCAACTGCCGCTAAACCTTGATTAAAAGTCATAGCAAAGCTATAAATTGGCTTAATAATCGACTTCCCTTGAGGATTAATGTATCCCCAATTATTGGTTAGATTATTTACAGTATCATTATAACAGACCAAAGCTAAGCCTTGATTGAAACAAGTAGTAGATTTGAAAGTTGGTTGAATAACCCACTGGTTGTTTTGATTTTTAAAGCCATAAAGATCAGTTTGTTCATCTATGAAAGGAGTCAAATTTGATCCGTCAGTTTGCTGCTTATTTCCAAATAACATTAGATTGTCTCCTAAAAGACTAAATTTCCAATTAGAAATCAATCATAACAAAATAGTAATGTCAATTTCTTTGAAACCTTGAAATTAAGATAAATTAGTTGGTACTAGAAAGATTTGAACGAGGTTATTTGCCAAAAAAAAAGTCTAGTGATGCTAATTTTATATAAGATTAAAAGAAAACAAACTATTATGTTCCAAAACGTACCAATTAAACATGAATTAGACTTTAATAACCAGAAAATAACACTTGAAACTGGCTTAATCGCCACGCAAGCAACCAGCAGTGTTACTGTTACTTGTGGTGGAACAACTTTATTAATTGCAGTTGTAGTTGGAAAGGAAGGGCGAGGAGATTATTTCCCACTTCAAGTAATCTATGAGGAAAAAATGTATGCTAACGGTAAAATTAAAAGCAGTCTTTTTAACAAACGAGAAGGCAGACCTAATGATAAAGCAATTTTAATTGGGCGTATGGTTGATAGAAGTTTGCGATCACTTTTTGATCCTAATATTCGCACTGAAATTCAAGTAATTATCACAACTTTAAGCCTTGACCTTGTAAATCCTGCTGATACTTTAGCGGTTTTAGGGGCTTCAACTGCTTTAAATTTATGTGGTTTCCAAATTCAATCAGAAAAATCAGACAAAGAGAGTGAGCAAGTTGTAATTGGTAGAGAGCCATTTGAAGGAGAGGTTTTGAGAAAGACTTGTAAGACAGTTGTTTTTAACCCACGAACCCAAAAATACTTAATAGTTAATTGGCAAAATATAGGTTTATCAGGTGATAATGCTTACTGTGTTGGTGGTGGAATGGATGAAGGTGAGACAGAAATTGGAGCTTTGATTCGTGAAATTAAAGAAGAGACAGGCTATATTAATTTTAAACAAATTATTCCTTTAGAAAATCCAATTATTAATACCACTGATAACGCTAACGAATACAAATCTAAATTAATTTATCCATATTTAGTGATTCTACAAGATGAGGAAAAAGTAGAAACCAAGCTTGAGCAAAGTGAAATTGATAAAGGGTTTAAATTGGAATGGGTCAATAGTCAGGTTATCAAAGACAGGCATAATAATTTAGGAGATGTGATGTCGTCATCGGTTGAAGTTTTTAAGCGGGGAATTGCTAAAACAATTGAGCTTGGACTTGATACAATTTCTAATTCAAATGATTGGCAATATATTTTTAATAAACAATTCTCCATGTTCACTCCAGCCTTTTGGAGTTTGTAAATTAGATTTTGGATATGATGATCCAGTTCTACTTGAATGTTTTTGAATTGCTCTTCCAACTTCTGAAATTTGCTTTAATTTATCTTTTAGTTTAGAGTTGGTGATTTTTTCCCACTTGGTGCATGGACTAATTTTTGCTTCTGCGACTTCTACCAATCCAATAGCTACATCAAAGGGTTTATCATTTGGATTAAGCTGATTACTAGCAAGGCAAGGAATGTCAGGGAATTCGTTTGCTCTACCACTAGGAGTTTTTGGTTTCTCTCCCATTAACCTCTCTCTTAATTCATTAAGTTTATTACGGAATTTGTCTAGTTGAGATGGTTCCTCTGGTTTAATGTTTAATTCTGGAATGTTTTGTTTATTAGCTTTAGCTACTATTTCTTTTTTAGGTTGTGGTAGTTTAGGTGTCTGGCTTGGAGTTTCTTTAACTATTTCAAAAAAGCTTTTAGATGGTTTATAGTTTCTAGTTATTCCTTCTATTTGGGATTGATTGGTTGGAGTCTTTGTTTGGAGATTGGGTTTGAGCTTAGCTTCTAGGTTTAATTCTCGGGTTAGATTGGTAATTGTTTGATTAGAAGTTCTGTAGGCTCTAAATACTGCTCCATTGCTTGTAGTTTTATCACTAACAGTTACAAAGCCTTCTTGGATTAGAGTTGTATTCTTTGGAAGTATTCCCTTTTCTATTAGCTTTGGTAAGTTACCTGACACAGTTCTAGAACTAGCACTTACTCTGTTTAATCCTGATAAACCAAGCCTTAGTGTTCCTGCTGTTTCTAAAGCTTCGCTAGTTCCTATGGTTGTAGAATTTAATAATGAGCCTCCTCTAGTAACGCTGTTAATAGTCTCGCGACTAGCAAGACCTACAATACTTCTACTTCCTATCCCTCCCGCACTTACAGCCCCTCCCGTCATACTATCTACTACTGCTCCATCTGCTCCAATTCCTAGTGGGATTGCTGGGGCTATTTCTGAAGTTATACTTTCTACAGCACCAAAGAATAGTATTGGTACTATGAGGGTGATTAGGATGGCGGCTAGGGCTAGGTTGCGCCATTTCTCCTCTGTTACACATTTACTAACGATTAGAAATAGCATTAAGGGTATTCCTGCCGTACCTGATAAATAATCCCAAATTCCTATAGGAATAGACAGAATCCCATTTTTTACGTCTTCTAGAAATAACTTAGCACTATCTCCTAGATACGGATGATTAGAAATTTCATCTTGGATTTTATTTAAGGCTATAATTGTATATTCTGGCGTGAATTTATTAGAATCTGTTAATTTATTGTTTAGTAATCCTGTAATTTGTCTGATTGTTTCAGGGGTTAATTGTATATTAGTTTGAGCAAGGTATTTAGTTAAATACGGGTCTAGAACGGCTAGGTTATTAGATTGCATAGCTAGGAATAATTCATCTGTATTTGGGCTATTGGCTCCTAATAAGTCATTTGATACATATTCTAGATTGTCCCTTATCATCAGCTCATCCTTAGAGTCAGGGCTTTCAAGTTTTTTTTCTTTAATTTCATTCTGAATATCTAATGAGAGGGTTAGATCTAAAATGTGGTTTTGAAGTTGATTAATTTTTTCTATTTGTATTGGTAGTGCTGTGCTAGCTCCAATATAATCTGTCATTCGATTATCTGTATGCTCATGAATTTGAGAAGTTGGATGCTGTGCAAATTTTTGATCATAGAAATCTACATCTGATTTAACCTTACTACTATTCAATTGAATTAGTGTTTCTATTCTTTCTAATCTAATTTGATCAGTTGTTTGTTGGTAGTCTTCTAAATAAGCTGATATTAACTGTTTGCTTGCTTGACTATCAGTCCCTGAAACTTTATATTGCTGTTTTAATTTATTCAAATATACACTTGTCTTTGTGCCTGGTTCTGGTTTAGAATTCCAAAGATTGGTTAATTTATCCGCTAGTTCTTTGAGTTTTTTGAACTGATCGCTGTTTGGGTTTAGTTCTTTTTGTCTCAAGTCTCTATATTTTTGTTTATAAGCTTCTCTGATTGAATTATTAGTTTTTGAACTTGGGTTAAAATCTTCATTATAAACTTTAGTAAGAAATTTTGAATATATTAAAAAACTAGTATCAAAGCCACTACTAAAAAATCCAGGCCAAACTTCAGGCGTTCTACTACTATAATTTAAATTATTTGAGACACGTCCAAAATATTTACCGCTAACAGATAATAAATCAAGTGGATTATCTCTAGTACCTGCTTTTTTATTTGGGTCGCTTGTACTATAGATTGGACTATTAGGCTCAAACCTTCTTGAATATGCTCCATGATCAAATGGTGTGACCGCATTTAAACCAGCGAAATATTCCAGATAGATTTTATCTAATTCTTCTAATGAATTTGTATTTTTAACTTTATCAAATAGATATGTTTGACGCCCTAGTTTAACCTCATCCATCATACAGTTAAGCATTATGTCATCTAACTTTCCAATTTCTTTTTTATCTTTTTCCATTTGAGCATGCATGCCACCTTTAATCATATAATCATAATCAGTATATTTGAGATTAGAACCACATTCTTTTGAGACACCCTCTCCTCTTGTAGCACTATCCTATTTACTTGTTTCATACGTTCTAGGGTGACTAAAGCTTTGTCCAGTAACGCTATTTAGCGCCATATTCCCAAAAAAGCCAATTGTATTAATTACACCAGGACCAAAATTTGCTACAAGTCCAGCAGTTAAAACTATATCAGTTGAGATTTTATAGAAAGTTTTAATGTCTATTGGTTTTTTTTGAGAAGGTTTCTCAGGCATAGTAAAATATTTTCTTTAGTAAAAAATTCGTTAGTAATTTGGTAAATCAAATCAGATTAAAAATAAAAAAATTAGCATTTGTCAAGCTATCTGCTCCTATAAAAAAACTACCCTGTTGGTTAAGACAAGGTAATTAAGATTTAGATTTATCTAGCTCTATTAAAGTTTTATTTCTTGATATCTTCAATTTTCTTAGAAACATTATCTTTAGCTTCTTCGATTTTATCACCTACGTTTTCAGCTACTGTTTTTGTAGTTTTTTTAACATCTTCAATTTTCTCAGAAACATTCTCTTTAGCTTCCTGGATTTTATCACCTACTTTTTCGCTTACTGTTTTTGTTGTTTCCACTTTGACAACTACTTCTGGTTCTGCATCTTTAATTTCTTTAACGGCTTCAACTACTTCTTGTTTTTTTGAAACTTCTTCTAAAGCTTTCTCTCCGCCTTCTTCTACGAAGGCTTTATGGAAATCTGGCATGGAACTTTTTGAATCCATAATCATTGAAACAACTTTTTGGTAATCCCCTTTTTTAACCGCTTCCGTCAAATCTGGAAAATGAACTTTTTGAGTTGCTGCGATTGCAGCTTGTACGACTTGCATTTTGGAAGCATCGAGATTACCAAACGCTGATAGCAGACTCGCAGTATTTGTGCCCCTAGTAATTACTTTAGTGATTCCATCAACTATTTTACTTAAATCAAACATATTATTATTTTAAAATTATTTTTTACTGAATTGGTAATAGATGACTAAATACATATTTAATAGGATATTTGTCAAATAATTGACTAACTAAAAAAAGTTACTTATGTTATAAAGGATTATGCCCAAACAAAAGTAATCAGTTATAATTTAATACAATTTTAATTTTCAAACGAAATCTTCAAATGACTAAAAAAATAGTTAAAACAGTTAAACAAAAGTTCAAACAAACAATTTTTCAAATATTTTTAAGCGTGCTATCAATCAGTCTTTTGCTGGTAGGAAGCCCTATAAACTTACAAAGTCAAGTAGCAGGGAACGAATTTTTTTATGGATATGACACTAATGTGCCTGATTATGATGTTTATCGTGGACTTGATGTTATTTCAGGGCCGTGGGTACTTGATAGTTGGAAGGAATACAATACTCGGTTTCTAGAAACAGTAACAAAAAATAATCAAACTCCTTATTTATACCTCTACACAATTGCTAGCATGGCTAAGCGAGACAGGAACCTAACAGATTGTAACGTGCTAAACACTAAAAAACCTGAAAACTCTCGTAGTTATGATTTATGTAGCGATGGGGCAAACTTTTTATCAACTAGGTATTGGCAGTCTGGAAGCAATGGAATTATAGAGAATTATAGAAATATTTTTCAGTCTATTCGCGCAAGTCGCGGTGATAAGCCAATTTATTTACACTTTGAGCCTGATTATTATCAGTATTTTACGGATGGTTTATCTCAAGGAACTACTCAAACCACGAAGCTTAATAGTGATCAGATGAGGGACTTTATGACCCCAATTATTAATTTAGCAAAGTATTATTTACCTCAATCTAAAATTGTAATTGATATCAGTCCTTGGGTTAGTGATTTAAATATTTTTAAAACTCAATTAGGTGATTTGGCTGATTATTACGGGCTCGTGGGGAAGGAATTTAAAGGAACGGATTATGTGATTGATGCAGGGAGAAATTACAAAGCACTTTCTATAGCTTTAGGCAAAAAACTGATAGTTAACACAAGTCATTATGGTGGAGGGAACTTACCAATTGATTTGAATACTTGGAATTGCGAGAATTCTAAAAAAAGAACAATTGATGGAGTAGCAGGAATTATAATGCAACCTAAGAATACTAATGAAGGTTACCAGTACCGAGAACTTGCAACCACTTGTAACTAAATTCAACTAAACTTATTAGACAAAAGTGTTTTACTATGCTAGAAAGTTAAAAGAGATTTGGTTAATTCTGATCAAATTGTTTTAAATTTTTTTAGTTTCCCACGGAGGAAATTCTCATGGCAGTCCATCCTCAAATATGTTATAAGAGTCTAACTTTAGCCAAATCCTTAGTTCCCACAGAAGACGGACATTGGTTTTATTATGAAGGGAGTAAGCTTCCTTCATTGTCTTTTGACAATCATGGTAGTAGTGATAGGGATGCAGAGGAGGTTATGCGAAATATTGGAAAAGATTCTTATTATGAATGGGCGTATAGTGATGAAGAATTTATTCGGGGATTTTTCGCAGAACTAATTGCCTCTTTATGCCTTCGTGGGGTGGTTGATAGATGGATTTATCCTGCGATTAGTATGTTCCAGCAAAGACCTGAACGGTTCCTTGTCGGGACTACTGATGCTACTTTTGACAATAAGTCTTTTTCTAACTTGGGCACTGACCGCCAAATCTGCGTAAATGCAGAAACAAGGCAAGTATTTTTTCAGGGGGTGTCTCGAAGCTTACCCCAATTTGAAGCATTGGCTCAGTGGGTCAGAGAGTATGACCATAAAAACCATCCGTTTGGTCCTTGGGAGCTAATTACCGAGCGAATCTAATTTAGGTTAGATGAGTTTTGTTATTTCTTTACAAGCTAGTTTAACGATCTCACTTTTTTATATTTGAGGATTGTTAGCTAGCTTTTTTTTGTGTTTAATTAATTTTAGAAAAAGTAAGTATACTGAAGTTATTAGACAAAAGTGTTTTACCATGCTAGAAAATTAAAAGAGATTTGGTTAATTCTAATCAATTTTCTTTAGTTTCCCACGGAGGAAATTCTCAAATGGCATTATTTAAGTTTGGAAAAAATAGTGATGATATGCTAATCCCAAGGAATATGATGATTAACTTGATTGTTCAAACAGATGGTCAGTTTATTGGAAGCGAAGCGTTCCTTTATTTTTGGTTAGAAAAATTTACTGAGGAAATAATAAAATACCCTGAGTTGTTAAAAAGCGAATTTACAGTTCGCCAATTCTTGGCAATCAAAATTATGTCGCTAGAAGTAGCAATTAAGCACAGTAAAAGCTTAACTACTTTAGAACCGAGATTCTCCTGCACTCATGATTCATACCCACACCTGTTGAACTTTTTGAAAAATTTAACTAGGAAATCGGATTGCGAACTTGACTCGTTAAAACCACAACTAAGTAAATTATATGGACATCGTTTCAGATTTGGAACGTCTACTGATGTAGTACTGGCGACTTGCCCAATGCTTATCGTAAGAATGGATGTCGAATTTACTGTTTACCAAAAACTCTCTTTAAATTAAACATTTTTACTGTTTTTGTTAACCAGTTAATAATATCATTTCTTTGTATTTGAGGATTGTTAGCTAGCTTTTTTTTGTGTTTAATTTTTTATTCAATTTCACAAACTAGATAGCGGTGGTCTGAGTCTAGGAGATTTTTTGGGATTTTTTTGGAAAGAATATTAAATTCTTTTGGGATTAAAATATGATCAAGTTGCAGACGGAATTTGGGATAAGTAACTTTACGTTTAAAAATATTGTCAAAACTATATTGATCAAAAATTTTTTGGAAAGCTCTTCTTTCGTTCACAAAATACTCACGAATACTTAAACCAAGTCCCCAGCCAGTTAATAAATTTAAAGTCGGTCTAGCAAAGATATTAAAATCTCCACAAATGATATTATTTTTAGTTTCATCATAGTATTTCAGCGCTCTCTGAAACTCACTAATTCTCCGCTTTGAGCCTGCTGCCATTTCTAGATGCAGATTGAAAATTCTATAAAGGTCATTATTTTTAAGAATATCTATGTATTGAAATTCACGGGGATTGTTAATTCCTTTGTGCTTAGCTAGGAAAGTGTTTGGCTTTTGAGTATGTAATAAATCAGTTTGAGTCTGGATAATTGGATATTTGCTTAGCGTAATTAAATAAGAAACTGAAGAGGGTTTATTAAATAAAGTTGACTTAATTTGGTTGATAGGCCGCGCAAAATCTATGCAATGACAATAGTTGTAATTAGTTAAAAGTTTACAAAATTCTAGAGTCTTCTCATTAGCTTCCTGAAGGCAGACAATATCAGGGTTTTCTATTTCTATTAACTGTTTTAAGTTTTTAATTTGATTCGGGTTGTCAATCCAGATATTCCAATTTAAGATTTTCATGGATAGCTTATTCAATAGCTTATTTTAATATGTCTCAACTAAATAAATTTTTTGAAGTTTTGTCTAACTTGTTTTTACCTAAGGGTGATATTTTAAACCAGGAATATGATGCTTTTTTAAGTGAGAGAGATTATTCTAAATACAAATCATTTTTGAAACAAGTTGATTTTGTGCAAGAACCTCTGATTTTGGGTTACGTTTGGATTTGCACTGATTATGATAAGTTTGGAGTTGCTAATTTGCTTCGTCGGGCTAAAATTCTCTCAGAATGGGCAATTGCAATTGAAATTTCTAATATTCTGATTTATCAATTCCAAAACCAGATTCAGGCAGAAGGTAAAGATATAAAAGGACAAATTTATCAAAGTCAAATTATTTTAAAAGAACCTGATTATATAACTTTTGTACCTCCAGATCCACAAAGAATTAAGAAGCGAGGATATCACATACCGCAAATAGTTGCTAAAACACTCTCAAAGAAATTAAATAGACCGTTTTCACAATTAATTCAAAAAAACCAGACTACAACTAGTCAAACTGAATTAAATCGCGAGCAGAGACTTGATAGCTTAGACCATTCTCTAGCTCCAGCAAAAGGCTTGTACCAAATCAATTTAGATCATAAACACGTTTGGTTGGTTGACGATTTCACGACAACGGGAACGACACTCTATCAAACGGCTAAAGTCATTCAATCTGTTTATCCCGAGGCTCAGATTACTGCTATTGCGATTGCTGGAAGTGTTTAAAGTTTTTTAATTTGCCAATAATACTTTTATAAAATTTGCTGCCACTTGGATACGAAAAATTTACTCCTAAAACGGTAACAAATAATGAGTCAATCAGCTTTCACAGCTAATCTCACCGATAAAAATAATTTTCGTGAGTTTGTGTCTCTCAGACATTTCTTCTTTTATATCTGGCATACATCAATTACTAGCCAAAGCAAAAGTGATATTATTTCAATTGTTTTAAGAAAGAATCTTGACGTTACACTGTTAGCTCAACAGCTTGGTTTAATTAGCTGCTTGAACACAGGAAGCTATGATCAAGGGTTTGGGCTTTACCACGGAACTTATCTTTTGGATTGGTTAGTTCAAAACAACAATAGTGGTCAGACTTTCATTAAATCGCAAGTTCTAATGGCTTTAAAAACAGTTAAGGCTTTAGACGATCAAAAAAGTCTAAATTTGCTTAATCAGTTGCTACGGGAAAAAATTTTTTCTGAGCAAAAATGGAAGGGAACAACTAGTTTTTTTCTCTCTGTTAATTCTATGCATTAGCCTCTATTAACTTTTTTAGATTCCTCGTCCTAGCTCGTTTTTTTTGAGTTAGGGATTTTTTTTGTTTAATTTTTTATTTAATAATTCTAATTGTATCGTAAGCTAAGTCGATGTTAGCTTTTTCAAATTCTATTAAGATTGCTTTAGAGTACTCGGCTAGAACTTCTCTCATAGTTCCTACTCGACAACCATACCAAATTCCATATTGAACTCCGCTTAAAGCTATGCTTGGGTAAATTTTAGGATGGTAAAAACTAGCGCCTGTGTATTTTTCATCAAAATATTTAGGTGACTTTTCAATTAATTCTATAAAAACTTTGTTAATAGTTTGGTTTAAAATTTCTTCAGCTTTTTGAGTGTCACTATTAAAACTTACAGTGATGTTAAAACTGTGCCAAAGAATAGAGTGGTTTTTGCTTAGATTTGATAAGCTATATTTAAAAATATAATTATTTGGAAAATTGATTATTCGGCCTGTTGGTCTCTCTGCATCGAGTGAATCTCCTCCAAGTAATTCACGAATCTTAGTACGAAAAATCCCCACTTCAAATACAGTTCCATAGATTAGGCGTGTGTCCGAAGTAATTTGAATACGTTCGTTGACTTTATACATTCGGCTAATTTCAATATAAAGCCAAGCAAAAAATCCAGCCACGAAGTCTTGCAGCGCAAATACAAGAGCTGCTGAAAGAACCGAAAGTGAACCCACGAAAATCGCCAAATTATTAATAAAAATAAAAATAGTGGTTAAGATAGAGAGAATCACAAGGCCCATTACAAGAATTAACCTATACCAGCTGAACATATCGGTATCTTTAATCCTCATGCTAATTCTAGAGATTAATAAATTATAAGTAAGCCAGTACAATAAAATAATAATAATTAAAAAACCTACACGACTGAGAATTGGAATAATTTGACCAAATTCTTGTGGGATTAATTTGATTAGGTTTTGTGGTAAGTTTATAAATTGCATTATGGTTATTTGTTTAAGTAGAATCTAAGTGACTAGTTAAGCAGGAGCTTTATCTATTTTTAAATGTATGGTCAAATGTATTATTTAGTCTTAATAAATTGACAAAGTCTTAAAAACCCTTTTATATAGCTATATATTTCAATTATTAAATCTAATTTCTAACAAGAATATATAACATTTTATGGCACGATACACAGGATCACGTACTAAACTTAGCAAACGTGTAGGTAAAAATTTATTTCTAAAAGGATCACGAAGCTTTTCAGCTAAAGACGACTACACAAAGAAACCTTATAAAGCAGGTATGCATGGTGGTCCAAACCTAAGACGCCCTGCCAAAGTTTCTGAATATGGAAAACAATTAATGGAAAAACAAAATCTTCGCTATAGCTATGGATTAATGGAAAAACAGCTTTCTAATTTATTTAAAAAAGCTTTTAAAATTAAAGGCGATACAGGTTTATTAGTTTTAGAAATGCTAGAGAGGCGTCTTGATAACGTAGTTTACAAAGCAGGACTAGCTAATTCTCTAGCTCAAGCTCGCCAGCTCGTAAATCATGGACACTTTGATGTTAATGGTCTTAAGTGCGATATTCCGTCAGCTATGGTTAAAGTAGGGGATGAAATCAAAGTTAGAACAAATAAATTAAAAAGTGCTTTCTGGACTAATTACAGTCTACAAGTTCCCTTAACAGTTCCTAACTGGATTGATGCCAGCAAAAAAATGACTATTAACATAATTACTTTGCCATTAACGACCGATTTACCAATTACAGTTAATATCGCTCCAATTGTAGAGTACTATTCTCGTAAAGTAGCTTAAATAAGTCCAAATCAATTTAAAAATATCCATAAGAATTTTAGTTTCTTTTTTTTACCTGCTTTTTTTAAAGGCAGTTTTTTTGTTGACAAATAATGTGGTTTAAATCTTATGATATAATATTAATTTTTTAGTATTAATTTTTTACTTCTCTTACTTTTTTAACATATGGCCCAAAGTTTTGATCCGTCTAATAAACCAACTTCCCCAGAAGATAAAAACAACCAAAAAAACAACAAAAGTAGTTCTGTTTTAATCATCGTTTCTTTAATTATTTTAATTTGTAGTGGGATATTATTGTTTCTAGTTTTTAAAAATCCGAATAATCCAATTACAACTTCAATTAAACAAAGCTCATCAGTAAGTTCTCAAGCCTCTACCAATACAGGGCAGTCAAATTCAGTTAGCTTATCAATTAATTCAACAAGTTTAATCAGCTCAAGCGTTTCTTTATCTGGAGTTAGTGTAGTTACTTCTGTAGTTAATCTCGGGAGCGTAAGTGGTTATTTAATTTATCCGTCTGATTTTATTCCAGGTCAAAATGTCTGTGCCAAAGAACAAAAAACTTCCCAAGAATTCTGTGTTAGTACAAACGATGGGCAGGAAACTTATAAAATAAACAATTTACCTAAAGGAATCTACCAGGTTTACGTTAAGTCTTTAAACTCAAGCAATGATAAGAAATCACTTGAGAATTTAGTCTACTATAATCAATATGTAGCCGATTGTATGATGAAAGATTATAATACGCCTATTTGTTTGGGTGAGGCAACCCCAGCTTCATATCACACAAATATTTATAACCTTGAAGTTAGAGAAGGTGTAAATTTGCAAAATATTAATCCATGGGACTGGTACTCAACTAGCTCAGGCTCCAAGCAAACCCCTAATCCAGTTATACTACCAAATGGCTAAAAATAGAGCTTATTTTTTAATTAAATCTGAACCTTACAAATATTCAATTAATGATTTAGAAAAGGAAGGCGTCACTCTTTGGGATGGAGTGCGTAACTACCAAGCTATTAATAATATTAAACAATGGCAAATTGGAGATTATTTGTATTTTTATCATTCAGTTAAAGAAACTAGAATTGTTGGTCTTGCTGAAGTTTGTGGAGAGCCTTTTTTAAACACGGATGATGAAAGGTTTTCATTCGCTTGCAAAATTAAATTTGTTAAGAAGTTTAATGAGGAGATTAGTAATAGCTTAACGCTCAAAAAAATAAAAGAACACAATTTAGAGACTAATCAATTCCAAAACTTCGGATTAATTAAACAAAGTCGCCTTTCAGTAGTTCCGTGTCCAGTAGAGTTTGTCAATTGGGTTGATCGGGTAGTTGGTGATGTTTAGTGTTACGAACTCCTTTCCTCATGGCAATACCCCGTCAAAACTTATACAGTTTTGCCACCCCTTTTAAAAAGGGGAATTCTAGTTTAGACGATAAAAAAATTCTTTGTTTTAAAATGAATCAAAAAAATTCCCCTTTTTCAAAAGGGGTGGACGCGTAGCGGACGGGGTATTCCAGAGGAATTACCGCTTGGGGGTATTCTTTTCTCCTACCCACGCTTTCAAATGCTCAATCACGCCACCTAAATTATTTTTAACTTCTAGATCAGTATAGTGAATAATATTTAGCTCAAGAGCTTTAAAGTAATTATCGCGGACTTTATCATACTCTTCTTTTTTATCATGGCTTGAACCATCTATTTCAATAATTAATTTTAATCTATGACAGTAAAAATCTACAATGTAACTTCCAATTATTTTTTGTCTTGTGAAAATATAATTTTCTATTTGTCTATTTTTAACTGCATTCCAAAATAAGACTTCAGACAAAATACCTTGAGTTCGTAATAACTTACTTCTGGAAGTTAATCTAGGATTAAAAGGAATAGATTTTGATTTAATTATCATATTGAAACACTTTGAAAAATAATAAAGTGCAAGTCAAATTCCTGAAAAAATCTACTAAAGTGTTTCACTAAACTTTATTAAAAACCTTTCTAATGAGGAAATTTTAATCATTAATACTGACAAAGCCTAGAGCTCGGAAATAGTTTTGACAAAAGCCCAAAAAATAAACTGCTATATGAGTGTCATTAATCTTTATTTTCTTTTAAGGAGAAAAAATAAAATGACTCAAGAACAGATCCAACAGCTCGCGGCGCTCCTTGTCTTGGCAAAAAAAAGCATGACTGTTAAGGACAATAATGGGATACTCCAAATCCCACAGCATGTCTCGGTAGGGCATGACGGTCGGTTAGAGGGGGTATCCTACCATGACATCCGTGGTACTCGAGATAGTTTCCAAGCTGGCAGTAGTAGCACTACGGGTGTAAATTACCAACGTGTTTACATTTGCCCTCGCTATTAGCTTTCGTTTCTTGCTCCCCTTTGCATTCGTGTGAGGGGTTTTTTTCTTGAGGAAATAACACTTTGGTACTTCTCGTAGAGAATTTGGCTTTGGGCTTTTTTTTAGGCTTACGACGGTTGCAACTTGTCAAAATAAATTAAAAAGTTAAGTTTTTTTTAAAATCTTTTTACATATATTCTGCATGACAACTCAAAATTTAATTCAAGTTTTATTAGGAATTTCATCCCTTTTATTGGTGGGGCTTGGCTTAAGTCTAATTTATTTAAATAATTTGTACATTTCTCTCGGAATTTTTGCGGTAATACTAATTAATTTATATGGAATCAGAAAACTAATTTTAAAAAATAATTAAAAACGATTAAATGAAATATTATCTTACTAAGAATTTAAAAAGCAAATTTAAAAAGCAAATTTATTTAGAATTTCAAAACCAACTTAACACCGAAAAAGTTTTAAACATTATACAAATCGGTCAAAACTTGTCTAGCACTCAATACGTTAATTTAAAACAAAAAATTGGTGGTGATTTGGGTATTGAAGTTAATCTTTTGGAATACGGTGAGAGTGTTAATTTGAATGAGATTAAAAATGAACTAAAATTAAAAAAAGAGGGACAAGGCTTAATAATCCAATTACCAATTCTTGATAAGTTTATGAATTTATTGTCTGATAGAGAAATTTGGAATAATAGGCTGGATGTTGACTTCTTAACCAGTTTTAAAAGAGATGAGTATTTTAATTACGGAGTTTTACCGCCTACTATTCAAGGAATTGACTTGATTATTAGGCAGACTTTTTTGTCTCAAGAGTTTGAGCTTAAAAACTTGGAAACTAAAATCAATCTGCAGGGAGTTGTAGTTGGGGTGGTTGGTCAAGGAAGGCTCGTTGGGGGTTTCATGCTAAATTATTTAAAGGAGAGAGATGCAACAATCGTTTCTCTCAACCAATATTCTAAAGAAATAAAGAATCTAATTCAAGATTGTGATATTCTAATTACAGCCACAGGTCAAAAAGGTTTAGTAAAGAGTTCTATGATAAATTCTTTTAAAACTAAATTAATAATTGACGTTGGCAGTAGTGAGCAGGAGGGGAGTGTATACGGAGATTTAGATTACGAAGATTTTGAAATTAATTCAGATAAATTTCCTGATTTAATAATTTGTCCATCTAAAGGTGGTGTTGGTCCTTTGACTGTTCTTTCGTTATTTTGGGGATTATCTAGGCTAATGAGTTTCAATTTATAAATATAGTTTGAAATTTATTATTTATTTTTAGTTTTTTTCGCCAAAAATTATGAATAATACACTAAATTTAACAAGAGAACTAAAAGAATTAAAAAAACTTACAGTTTACAACAAAGCTCTAAAATAAATTAGGAATTGACGAAAAGCATAGTTTTTATATTTATATTGCTATTAACTTAAATCAACAACTTATTTTTACTTTTTATGTTTGCACGTATCGGCAGAATTATTTCATCTTTTTTTAATCGCTTTTTAGGATCGGTAGAAGACCCAACTATGATACTTGAGAATAATATTCGTGAACTTCAGACTCAAGTTCCACGACTTAATGAATCCGTTGCCAGATCAAATGGAGCTGTCATAATGCTTCAAAAACAGTTAGGCAAATATATTGAAGATATTCAAACTTTTGACTCTCAAGTAAAAGCTGCCCTTAAACTAGGTGATGAAAACGCGGCTCGCGATATTGTGATAAGGCTTCAAGATTTAAAAGACAAGGAGATTAAAACAGCAAGAGATCTAGAGCTAGCTCAAACTAATTTGAGTCAAGTGCAGGAGACTCGCAACCAAACAGTAAATGAAATTAAATCTAAAATTGAAGAAATTCGGGGAGCTATTGAGGAGAATCGCTTTAGCCAAATGCAAAAAGAGATTGCAGAAACAATTAGTCCCGACACATCAACTGACATTAACTCAACAACTAATTCAACCAATGAGATGCTCGCTAAATTAGAGCAACAAACTGCAATTAATCAAGGATCTTTTGCGGCAGCTCTTAGTAACAAAGCTCCAGAGTTGCAATCAGCTAGAATTCAAAAAGAAGCTAAGCGAATGCAAGCTGACGACTTGTTAATGCAATACAAGGAAAGTATGAATTTAACAACAAAAGACTCAAAGAAGCCAAATAGCTCAAATAATTCAGATGATGTTGTTGATGTTGAAATAGTTAAATAAAAATAACTACAAAAATGAATGATGCACGTTTAGTAAACTTTTTAAAAGTTTTAATTTCATCTCTTACTTCAACTCTCAAGTTAGTTACTTTGGGGGTTGGAATTCTAGTGGCTTTTTTAATTCCTAGTTTGAGTTTGGTTATAATTCCTTTATCCTTAGCGTGTGTTGGAGTTATGGTAATTGGCGACCTTTCTAATGGGGATTATGTTAAACATATTTTAAACCCAAAACAGAATAAAATAGGAATTGAGGCTAAAATTTCAAATTTGCTAGAAAAAATTCAAAGACAATTGGAAGCTAGTCGTTTCCAGAGCGAGGTTGAGAGTGATTTAATCAGTGCAAAAAATAGTCTAATTAAAATCCAAAATACAATTCAAACAAGATCTGATCAACTAAGTATTAAATTCCTCGAGGATTATTTGCCAAATGTTGTTGATAAAATGTTATTTTTAAGTAATCAGGAACTTAGCGCTAGAAATTATTTACAAACAGAAGATACTAAACAAATTCAGACTGAAATTCTAAATTTACAAGCAATTATTAATAAAACAACAGATGCGGAATCTAAAAATGGTTATCTAGAAGCTCTAAATCTCAAACAGGAACAAATTATTCAAATAGAAACAGTTAGAAACCAGCTCAATAGAATAGATTCTCAAATCACTAGGATTAAAGCTGTTCTCGAGCAAAGTAATACTTATTTAACTAGACTTAATCTCCAAACTGATAATAGTCTATATGACGAAACAACTCTTTTGACAGAGTCTTTAAAACAAATTAGTAGCTTTAATTAGCTTTTTTTTAATCTCTATTATTTATATGCAAGTTCAAATTGAAAACAGCTGGAAACTATTTTTAGAACATGAGTTTAATAAAACTTATTTCGAGGAGTTAGTTAGTTTTGTAAAAAGTCAATATAGTACTCAAACTGTTTACCCATCTCCAGTGAATATATTTCGAGCTTTTAATTCTCTGCCCGTTGATAAAGTAAAAGTTATAATTTTAGGTCAGGATCCTTATCATACTCCAGGAGTTGCTGATGGCTTAGCTTTTAGTACACTCAAAGGAAATAAAGTTCCACCAAGTTTACAAAATATTTATAAAGAAATTAATGATGAATTTAGCGATGGGTTTGGTCCTGATTCGGCTAACCGCATCAATTATTCTAATTATAACAACCCTGACTTAACTAGGTGGGCTTTACAAGGAGTTTTGTTGCTCAACACTTCTCTGACGGTTAGGAAAGGAGAGCCAGCTTCACACTCTAAAGTTGGTTGGCAGATATTTACAGATGCTGTTATAACTGAATTAGGAAAAATTGATAGACCTATGGTTTTTATTCTTTGGGGAAGTCACGCCAGGAACAAAAAGACTTTGATTCAATCAAACTCAAATCACTTAATTTTAGAATCAGCCCACCCTTCACCTTTTTCGGTCCATAACGGTTTCTTTGGTAATAATCATTTTAAATTATGTAATCAGTTTTTAAAAGAGCACGATCTAGAATCTATTGATTGGGCTTAGATTAGAATAATAAATATTCAACACTATCAGTCCCATCTTCATCCACAAATTCTTTATTAAGCTTTAAGCCTAATGATTTCGCGAGCATCACACTAGGGATATTGGCAATTTCAGCTGTATATCTAACTTGTTTATTTGGATATTCACTTTTAAACCAATCCAAAAGTAAATTTACGGCTTTTTTGCCAATACCTTTTCCTTGAGTTTCAGGTTTTAACCACAATCGTATTTCAGCAATACCATCGTTCAAAGTGTCAAAAGCGACCATGCCTAAAAACTCACCAATATTTGATAATACAACGGTTTCTAGTTTATCCCTCGATTTAATTTTAATATCCGTTTCATCAATCCACTCATTAACTTCATCAATGTTATTGAAAGGTATAAAATAATCTCTTACATTTCCAGTGTTATTTTTTAAAATATCTTGGGCGTAATTTTTGTCTAGTAATACTAGCTTGATTGTGTTGTCTTGTAATTGTGTAAAGTTCATACTTATTGCAGTCTTCATATTGACTATGTCCAAATTCTATGATAATAATTGTGGTTGGCCAAGAGCTTTACATTTGGAAAATTTTAGAAAATAGGAGTTGCTACAATGACAAATTCACAAGTCAATCAATTTGCTACAATTTGTGCCGAGCTTGAAAAAACTAATAATTTTGACAAGTTTCTAACTTCAATTAGTGGTGCTGTTGATTACAATGATACTGTCCAAGTTGATATGTTTCGTGGGTTATCTAACGCAATTTCTGATTTTGACTCTGTAAACCGCTGGTTCTTTACCGTTCCAGTTAATTATCCAAAAGCCTTAATTTGGCTTTCATCTGTGCAAAACACAGGTACTATTCGTTTCGTTTGGTCAGTTGGTTACATTCACAAGGTAACTTCAGTCATTCAAACCATGATACAGCATAACCTGCATCTACTTGAGCAAATTCCACTGCTTCAAGTTCCAAAATCTCCACCTTTTTTGCTTTATTTCGACCCGACTATGTCGTCAATCTGGCAAATGTCTCCTGACTTACCAGCGATAGATGATGTAGCTGAACTTGATATTTTTCAAGTAGCCTATGACGGCGACAACCCAAAAGATGATATTGATCAAACTTTGGTTATGAATACCAAATTTCTTGAACAGCAAGGTTTCAAACTTGAGCAAAGAGTTCGAGATTTTGGCTCTTCAACCCTTATTGCTTTTTGCGATGAATATTGATTTGACTGTATTGGAAAATAATCCTAATAGTATTAAGAATAATACTGATTTTCTGAGATCTTTATAATCTATATGACTAAACTATTAATAGCTTCAAAAAATAATCATAAAATAGAAAAAATTACATGTATTTTCACTGATAAATTTACAGATATTAAATCACTAGACGATATTGAGCTGAAAATAGAAATAATAGAAAATGCTAATTCTTTTATTGAGAATGCCAAAATTAAGTCTCTTAAACTTTCCAAAACTTTTGATGGTTACGTCATTGCAACCGACGGCGGTGCTGTAATTCCAGCTTTGACAGAAATTTGGAATCCTTTATTCACGAAAAGATTTGTAGGTGAAAATAAAACTGATGAGGATAGAGTAAATGCAATGCTAAAATTGATGGAAAATAAGATTGATAGAAGGATTTGGTTTATTGAAGCGTTTGTCATTTGCAAAGATGGTGATGTAGTTTTTGAAGTTGAAACAACGAGTCCCGTTGGTCAAATCGTTGAAAAATGGGATGGTAGAATAAAGTTTGGAGCATATCTTTTAGCTCTGTGGTACTTACCAAACCGAGAGAAGATGTTTTTTGATTTAACTAAGGAAGAAATTGCAGAAGAGGAAAATACATGGTGCGAATTAGGTGAAAAAACTGCTAGTTTAGAATTTTCACTAAAATAATTATGCCAAAATTAGTAAGGGATTTAATCCCACAAATAATTACCAAACAAGGAAAAATATCAGTAACCAAAATTATAGATATCGAGGAATATAAAAAAAGAACTGGCAACAAAATTAATTAAAGAAGCTAATGAATTTCAAGTAGACAAAAACATTGAAGAAATGGCTGATATAATCGAAGTTTTTGATGCGATTCCAAATGTTTATGAGTTCACACAAGAGGAGCTAGAAGTCGTTCGAGCTAAGAAAAATCTAGTAAGAGGAGCTTTTAACAAAATGATCTTTTTGGAAGAAATTAAATAATCATTTTAAATTATGTAATCAGTTTTTAAAAGAGCATGATCTAGAATCTATTGATTGGAATTAGTTTACTCATCTTGTTTAAGTCTACAAATTTCGTGAATTTCTCCTAAAGTGTCAGCCATTTTAACATAATTTAGAATGTTAGGATCGATTAATTTTTGAGTAATTAAATCATTTATATAATCTATAAATTTTTGCCAGAAACTTATCTTAAATAAAATAATTATTTTCGGAGTAATTTTGTGAGTGCTAACTAAGGTTAAGTTTTCTACTAATTCATCAAGAGTTCCTATTCCGCCAGGTACAAAAATTAAAATATCGCTCTGGCGAAGCATGTATTTACGAACACTAAAATTGTTAAAAAGAAGTGAAGTATCAGCTATACTTTTTGTTTCTTCGTGCTTAATATTTATATTTAAAGCAAGGGTTTGAGAGTTTACTTTCTCCCCACCTAGAAGACTTGCTTTCATGGCTCCAGGTCCACCACCACTTATAACTGCCCAATTGTTTTTACCAAAATACTTAGCTATCTGTACAATTTCTTTATAAAGAAGAGTGTTTTCTGGGATTCTAGCTCCTCCATAGAAAGTAACGCTGTCATGATTTAAGCTGTTAAGGGCTAAAAATCCTTTCCTGTATTCCTCGTTAATTTGCTCGAGAAACAGAAATTGCTCCTCGGTTAGTGACTGATGATTCATAATTTATTTGTTTTTGGTCGGGTAAATTTAATATTTTATTTATGCTATGGTTCGGGACTAGGGATTCGAACCCCAGTAGGCGGCACCAGAAACCACAGTCCTACCACTAGACGAGTCCCGAATTAAACAATTGTGATAGAGAGCTAACCAGATAATTTTGTCAAATCTATTGTATGAATCTAGGATAGCATTTTTTTTAACTGTTCTACTTGCAAGGAGGCTCCACCAACTAGTAATCCATCCAATCCATCAATTTCTAATAATTCCTCATAATTGTCAGCTTTAATACTACCTCCATAGAGAACTTTTAATTGATTGCTATCAATTCCCAGCTCTAAGTTATCTAATACTAGTTGTTTGATACTCAAGGTTATGTTTTTAATAGTTTCATTATCAGCAATTACTCCAGTTCCAATAGCCCAAACAGGTTCATATGCAATCACAGGCCATTTGCTAGGATCAATTCCTTTAAAATTTATTCCAGCGAGACCTGTTAGAATTTGATTTGCTAGCTCATCAATCAATTCATTTTCTGAATGGATTACTACTTTAGAATTTGAGCGAAGTTTGTGTTTATCTTCGTAGCCAACGCACAGAATTGGAATAATTTCTCTCTCTAAACAAATTTTTAATTTAGAATTAATCTCTTCATTAGAATATCCTAAATTTAAACGACTTTCACTGTGTCCAATTAAGGCATATTTTACATTATTTTCAATTAACATCCCACTAGAGATTTCGCCCGTGAAGGCCCCGCTGCTTCGACTACTTACATCTTGGGCTCCTAGGACAATATTGTCAGTTGCTAAATTCCAGTAAACGCTTGGAGTACAAATCACTACTTCTGACCATTTGTCACTAGTCCCAGGCGCTTGGAGAGTAGAATATAATTCAAAGAAATTTTGAGCCTCTGTGTTTGTGCTTGGATTCATTTTCCAGTTGGCAATAAAGAGTTTGGGAGTCATATAGGCGTCAACTTAATGAAGATAATCAAATTCGTCAAAAAAAGTTTAATTAGTTTTAACTTAATTCTAAACTTTAAATAAAACCACTTGACAACCAAAAATATTTCAAATAACAGGTTGTAGACTAATTATTATGTGTATTATTGATGCAAATTATGTCTGAAAAATTTAATCAACCTCGCAACCACTCCAAACCCCAAGAAGAGAAAGAAAGAACCTCTCTCGATTAAACAAAGTAGCTCTAGCATTAGGAACAGTAGCGGTGATAAATATAAGTTACACACCTATTCATAGTTACTTTAATCATACTGA
>JAYVFR010000020.1:0-29744 GCA_043772945.1 Minisyncoccota bacterium
TAATAAATTTGCGAGCTGTAAAGAATTTGATATGAATATTTTAGGATTGTCTAAGATTGATGAAATAGGAAAACCTATCAATTATCAAGATCTTTGCTATCTACTAAATCGAACGAGCGAGAAAGATTATCCTAATTGCTCTCCTGAAATTAAAGCTAAGTTTGAGTTGAAATAGGTTATGGTAAACTTTTTTCAATAATAACTATGTTGTTAATAAGTGTGGGAACCTTTATATGGATGGTAATATGTGTCAAAAGTACACTAATACCTGATATTAAAAACGGATTAGAGGTGATGGTTATACCTCTTTTTGGATTACCAGTGCTAATAGTTTATAGTATAGCTGGAAATATTTTTGCTAAACAACAGAATTTGGAAAGAACCCAATTAATAGTTATACCATGGATTTTAGCTTCGTTGTTTGTTGGATTATTAACTGTATTTGTTGTGTTTTCATACAACTATTCTTACTCTCTTAATAACTTGTTTCTCGTGTTGATGATTGGTGCAATTTTTGGGTTAATAACTACACTTCCAGCATTTTACGATATTTATTTATTTAGTAGAAGTTTAAAAAAACATATTTAGGACTTCTTTTAAGACTTTTTTTTATCAAACAAGCTAAATTTTAAAATAACTCCTCACTAAGATTCGAAGTCTCAACTTTAGTAACTTTCTTAACCGCAACTTTCTTTTTCACTCTAATTTTCCTAGAACCATGTTTAATAAAAACTTTTTGGCTCTCTTCACGAGTTGATTTTGTTCGCACGCCATAGGTTTTGGCTTTGTTGAGCTTACTTGTCGCTTTAAAATCTACGATTGGATCTGGATATTTACCATCGGTTAATTCGAATAGGCTTTTTTTCAAATAATTTTGGATTTGCTCAGTAGTGAGATTTTGCAATTCAGGTATCCATTTTTTGACAAAGATACAGTCAGGGTCTTGATCAAGGAGTTGTTTATGCGGGGAATACACTCGGATAGTGTTGATACCCGTAACTCCAGCTTGCATTTGAATCTGGCTCCAATGTATCCCTGGTTCGTAGTCATAGAATACAGTTGCTAAATACTTACCAAGATCTCGCCAATTGATATCAAGTCCAAAAACTCCATAACTCACGAGCATCGCCCGCATCCGAAAGTTAATAAATCCAGTCTGAAGCAAACATCGAATACAAGCGTCAACCAAAGGTTCTCCTGTTTTACCTGTTTTATACTGCTCTAGGTGTTGATTATTGTAGCTGATATTGTCGTAATCTAGGTGAATTGCAATGCTAGCCATATTAGGAGAAGTCTCAAGTCGCTGAATAAAATGCTCCCTCCAGTGAAGTCTTTGTATAGCTCCTAAAATTCCTGCTCGAATTTTTTTGTTCTCGGTTAGCTTAATACTTGTCCAGAAGTGTTGATAAATATATCTAAGTGAGACTGTTCCAAATGCTAAATACTGCGATAGCCTAGAACCTGATTCCATTGCTTTGTTTGGGCTGGAAATTCCACCACGATAGTTCATAGCTCGATTAGTTGTGAAGGACTCAAGGCAAGTCAGGGCAGATTTTTCGGAAGTTAGGGGAAGACTATATTTTATTCCAATTGATTGTTGGATTTGTTCAAATTGTTTTATAATTTTGAAACTATTGCTCACCTTAACTTGTTTAATTCCCTCAAAACTAGGAATTGATAAAACTCTTCCATTCAAATATTCTTTGACTAGTTTATCTCTAATATCTCGGTTTCCAAGATTGCGGATAACTCCACTTGGAGCAATTTGATACCAATCGATATTATGCTTTTTGCAAAAACTGTGAACGGTTTTATCTCGATCAAATGTGCCATTAGTGCCGTGTTCTTGGTGACTGACTAGGATTTTAATTGCCTGTTTTTGATTTAATCTTTCTAATAATTTTAGAAATGGTTCGTAAAATAATTGAGCTTGAATTCCAAAATGTTCGTAGTTTTTAAAAAGAGGTATAGCTGCTGAAACAAATCCGTATTGGTAAAATTGGTTAAATTCATAGCTGGTTTTAGGGTTTTCTATTAAATCTTTCTCTAAGCCAAATACTGGTAAAAACTCTAAATTATTTGCACAGCATAAATTTAAGCTTAAAGTAAGGGCAGCGTTGTCTATTAGTCTAAAATCTTTTTTCTGCCAGTAGATTAACATATATGTATTGTAATAACGGATTGTATTTTTGGCAAACTTTGACAATTAATTCCATGAAATTTAATTTCTTAGTATGATTCTCAAACAATTTACTTATTTATTAGAGCAGACAAGCTTCCAGCAAAAAAGTTTTGTGGCTAGCTTTTTTAATTTGTTGCCCGTTCTTTTGGTAGTTATAATAATAGTTAGTGGATTATTATATGTTAAGAGCGACAATGTTTTGTCCCAAGGTTTAATTTTAAGTTTTGGTGTATTATTGAGCTTTATTTTAATATTGGGTATTTGGGGAACAAGCTTTGAAAGGTTTGATCTTAAAGTCAATAAGCAAAAAGTTGAGATGGGTTTTAACGCCAAAATTGCTTTGTTTAGCGATATTCATATCGGGAGATTCAAAGATAAAAACTGGGTGAATAAAGTAATTATTGAAATTAATAAAATTGAAAACTTAGATGCTGTCTTAGTAGCTGGAGACTGGACGTATTGGCCAAAAAACATTTCCAAAAAAGGGTTTATGGAGGATTTTGGAGGGCTTGAAAACTCACGCTATCCAATTTATGCTGTAATGGGCAATCATGACGTAGAGCAACCTGGCCCAAAACTAAGAGATGTACTTGAGGAAGCCTTAACAGAATTAGGCATAAAAATTATTGACAATCAATTTATAGAATTTGAAAAATGGCGTTTAGTCGGCATCAAAGATCTTTGGTCTAAGGATTTCAATGGAGTTCAAAACACCTTATTTAGCAATACTAAGCCAAACATTGCTCTTACGCATCAACCAGACATTACCAGAGAGTATGATAAACTGCTCACTA
Source organism: Minisyncoccota bacterium (assembly GCA_043772945.1). GTDB lineage: Bacteria > Patescibacteriota > JACMRA01 > JACMRA01 > JACMRA01 > JAYVFR01. Next base: position 2,977 of record JAYVFR010000020.1, read on the forward strand.
AACCACTTTTAACGTTAACTGGGCATACGCATTGCGGACAAGTTCGAATTCCATTTTTGTATAAATTTGCCTTACCTACAATTGATGGTCATTTTGACAAAGGTTGGTATAATGTTAGTGGTGGTAGGCTCTTTATTACGTGTGGTGTTGGTGAAGTAGGGCTTCCAATTAGACTTTTTAATCCTCCAACTATTGACGTAATTACTATTAATTAAAAGCCAGAACAGTGAAAGTAATATTCCAAGCTTTTTTTAAAACTGACTACGATTCATAATTTCAACTGCTTCTTTGTAAGTAGCATCATTTGGTTTAGTCTCTATAGTTTCTACATTAATAAAAAACTTGACTTTCCTGTTTGGAGCTCCCAAATCTAAACCGTAATCTGGATAATCACTAGCTGGAATATTAGACTCTATGAGGTTTAAAAGGCAACCAAGTGCTGGAGTTTCAAATAGAGAAAAGTGAGTGTAGCTACCAATTTTAGGAACTACACCAAAACCAACATCGCCTTCTGTTAAAGTTTTATAAATATTGTTAGACAACTTAGTATGTTCAATAACTTTATACAGTTTTTCTTCAGGCGCTCCTGAGCATCCTGTAACATAACCTGTCTGGAGTGAAATAACTAAATCTACACCGTCTTTAGAAAGTTTTATTTGCCTATCGAGAAGCGTACTATATCGTTTGGAAGTAGAAGTTGTAGTGTCTAATTTCCAGGTTTCGGGGTATTTTAATTTTAAACTTGGTAAGTATTGATTAGTAAATTCATTTAGCTTTTGAGTATTTGTTTCGGATTGCTTAGACATTAATGAGCTTGTAGAAGTTACGCTTGGAAGAGAATTTGAATTAGTGAGGAGAGAGTTTGCAGAAGTGGAAATGGAGTTACCAGTAGTGTCTATTTTAGAATTTACACTATAATTAACGTTTGTTTCGGGCTTTGTTAGTTCAGATTTTTGATTTTGTTTTACATACAAACCAAATAAAGAACCAACGATAACAAATATTAATAAAGTTACTAAAAGCATTTTTTTATTTTTAATAAGAGACATATCTGTGAATATTGCTTATGTAACAAATATTAACAAGTATCATCTATGGTTAAAACAAGCTAAAATCAAGGCATAAAAAAAGAAGGTCTTAATTCAATTGCGGTTGTCGTTAAACAAATTACAAGAACTAAAACCCTCTGTGAGAGACAAAAAACCAAGAGGAAAAAGATTATTTTACTAGATAGTAACCTAATGCTTCCTCATACCCTTCTCGAGTATCACCCGAGAGGGTGATTACCACGTTGGCAATATCACCAACTTGAAGGTGCGTAGTCTGTGTGAAAAACGTTTTCCCCACCTTAACCCTCTGGTGCTTTGAACCGTCATACTCGGTCCCTTGTTGACAGGGTCGGGTGATCGTCCCATTACTGACGGAGCAGTGGTTGTGGTAATTGATACGGAGAGCCGTACCATTAGCAATGACCATATTCCCGAAATGATCCTGCAGAAAAGCAAGGTAGTTTTGGTCAAAAATAAGCCCGTGAACCGTAACTAGTTCATTTTGTTGAGCTTTTTTGTTCCATTTTTCAACTTGAAACTCTTGAATTGTCCCATAAAGTGTCAAGACTGGTTCTCCTTGCCAGCTAATTCCAATCAACTCGTCACCCCAATCATACCGTGGAGTCCAATGACGCAAGTCAGGCTTAAATCGTCGCATTTCGGCAATCGACGGTAAAACTCGTCGGGTTTCTGTGCCATTTTCTGGGCGAATTTGGTCGATGAGCGTAGTGGTCGTTTGTTGAATCGTCATGAGAAAACCTCCTATTAGTTTCAAAAAATTTTGTTTTCTCAACTAGAAACCTAGCATATTTTTAAGCTTCTTGCAAGCGTTTGGTTAGAGTGCTAATTTAGTTATGATTTGACACTAATCTAAACATCAGATTATCTCTAACTAAATTCTTTTTTCATCTTTTCAAAATTTATATTCTTATTTTATGACAGGTTTCATCGTTTTTTTAGTCATTCTAGCTATATTAGCATTTCTCGCTATCGCTAGTTACAATTCACTTATTTCACTTAAAGTTAAAGTAACAGAAGCGGCGAGCGACATCGATGTTCAATTAAAAAGGCGTTATGATTTAATTCCCAATTTGATTGAAACTGTTAAAGGAAGTTCTAAATTCGAGCAAGAAACAATGACGGCCGTAATCGAAGCTCGTTCACGTGCGATGGGAGTTACAGGACTTGGCGATGACAAAGTAGCAGCAGAAAATCAGCTACAAGGAGCTCTTGGAAAGTTTTTTGCAGTGGCTGAGAGCTATCCAGACTTAAAATCAAATGCAAGCTATTTACAATTGCAACAAGAATTAACCAACACAGAGGATAGAATTCTATCTGCTAGAAGGTTTTACAATCAAGTTGTGGGAGATTACAATATTTCCCAAGACTCGTTCCCAACCATGTTATTCAAAGGTATAGCAGGAGCTTCAAAAGCAAACTTTTTTGAGCTTGAGAATCCAGCAGAAGAGCGTAAAAATGTTCAAGTTAAATTTTAATAACTTCAGTTAATACTTTATACAATATGAATTTTAATCACGAGCGAAGTTTTTTTGCAGGACAGGCCGAAATAATAGCTAGACTAAGTGGCTTACTCGTTATTACATTATTTTTCGTTATTTATATACTTGGAGTCAATCAAGTAACCTTAGATTGGACAGGAGTTGTGAAATCCTTGGCCTTTTTTTGGTTTTTATATGAGATTACTAGTTTAATTTTTTATCAGCTATTTCAGTATTTCCAAAAATCAGGTGAAGTTGCTAAAACTATTAAAGACTCGGAGAGATTGGAACCTATTTTAAACGAAAATCAAAAACTAGTTAATGATCACACAACTAATCAACCAACAAACTCAGGAGCAGCAGACGGTTAAAGCTCAAATTTTAAACAATCTAAATGATAGACAAAGAGGTGCTGTAGAATCTACGACAGGAGAGACTTTAGTTATTGCAGGAGCAGGAAGCGGCAAGACTGCGGTGCTAACTAGAAGATGTGCTTATTTGATAACTAGTGGAGTTAATCCTGGTAATATTTTAAGCTTAACTTTTACTAACAAAGCAGCAGCTGAAATGAATACTCGTATGAGAAATCTTCTATCAGAAATTGGGATATATTTACCTGAAATTAAACCATGGCAGTTTGATTATACATTAGCCCCTTTGTTCTGTACCTTTCATAGTTTGGGGCTTCGTCTACTTCGAGAATTTGGTGAGCAAACAATTGAGCTAAAGAAGGAGTTTAATATTCTAGATAATGATGACCAAACTAAAATTATTAGAACCATTCTCAAAGACATGAATTTAGATCCTAAGGAATACACACCTCGAGCAATGCTGAGCTTCATAACTCAGTGTAAACAGGAATTGTTAACTCCAGAAATCAGCAGGGAATTACCACGGGACTATCTGCCAGTATTTCATAACGTTTATGCTCGATTCTGGGCGAAATGTCGAGAAAATCAAGTTGTAGACTTCGATGATTTAATACTACTTCCTTACTTAATGCTAAAGAACTTCCCTGAGGTTTTAGAAACTGTTCGTCATCGCTGGAGTCATATTCAAGTTGATGAGTTTCAGGATACAAACACCGCGCAATTTGAATTAATTTATTTAATGTATCCACCAGAATAAGGAAAGGGTGGGAAATCCCCCAAGTGGAGTTTTTAAAAAATCCCCCAAGTGGAGTTTTAAAATAAAATCCCTAAATCTGCAAAAAAGCAAATCTAGGGAAACAGAGAGAAGGGAAGAAGGAAAGTAATTAGCAAAGAGCTAACTCTCTCAGGACTTTTTTGCCCTGACGATTAGCAGATCGCGACAATTCGCGATTTTTGATCTCTTTAGCTTTTTTTTGTTTGGAGGAGTTCTTTTTTCCTCCAGAGAAAGATTTCATAACTGAGAACCCGAGGGGGTTCAGAGATTCTTCAGTTTCCTGAAGATCAATATCTACCGTATCCAGGACAGCCATTAGGCTGTCGAAAGCATGACGACCGCGGTAAGCGCGATCAGCTCCAATCGAAACAGTGATTGTATCACCGTCCATCGAGCTTTTCCACTCGATTAGGGTTCCGCTTGTGGACTTGTAAGTCCATTCAAAACCCCCATCATTCTGGAGAATGAAAGAGGATGGACAATAGTTCCAGCTTTCGCTGAAGGCTCGGTTCCACTCGAGCTTCTGGATTTTTTCCAAGGAATCAGTTCCCCAGAATTCTCGCAGTTGCGAGAGGGTAAGGCTCCAAGAGGAGCAATCTCCTCGTCCCGAAACAAGGGTAAATTGTGGGATTTCTTCTACCAGGTGACAGTCGTCACCGAAGCGGTTGAAATGATACAATTCGCTTTCGTACTCAAACCACAAGTCCGCCTCGTGTGAGGCAAGAACTTGGATTTCCGAAGGAAGGGAGTAGTTACCACCCTCCACTTCAAAAAATTTTTTAGTAATTTGACGAGCAGTTGTAGAAACGATTGAAATTGACATGATAATTCTCCTTTGAGTATTTTTCAACTCATACAAGCCTACTGTGAAAGTAGTAAGCCAGAGCTAAATACTATTTATGTTTCGTTTATAGTTATTAGTAATATTTAATTCTAGCTTACCATTTTTCATAGATTTTAGGTTTATATTTTAGGGAAAGTTTTTTTAAACTAACTTTTTCTTTTTTTTAACTGTTAAGTATCTAAACATTTTTGAGGTTTAGTTCTCTCTATTTTATAAAGCTTTCTGTTATTTTTGATAAATAATTATTTGCTCTACACTGACTAATCTACCACAGTTTTTAACAATAGTCAAAAGGAGGTTTTCATTCATTACATCTACACCACCACACTAACTCTGGATTTTAGAAATTCTCTAATCATTTTTAGTTTAATTAATCGTTCTGAGTTTAAGTCTTTCAAATTGTCTTGCTGGTTGTAATTAGTATTTGCTTCCATTAGTGATAGTGATCTCTCACCGTAGTGTGAGACTCGATTGTTTTTAAGTGGTTTTAAAACCCTGCCTTCTTTCAGCCCTTTTCCAATCGGACTATTCCATAATTTCCACTCCATAAAAACTTGCTCGCTACCATCAAAGAGTTTTAATAACCTAGAATCACTTAACTCTTTAATTGGCGGGTTAACTTGTTTAGTACTAAATTCTTCTAATATATTTGGTTCTAGCTTGAGCAGCTTCAAATAGTTATCGAGTTGATTGGGCATCATTGACAACCAGATGTCAATATTTTTTAGTAGCCACTTATCAGCCACTTCATGCATATTGCGACTTAGAATTCCTGCGTTAAAATTGCTCATATTCTCACTCTTTAAAATTGCCTCAAATTTTTGAGCTTGAACTTCTCTATTTATTCCTAGATTGTTTGCTCCTATATCACTAATTCCAGTCGCAAGAAAGTTTAGTTTTTGACCGTTATCAAGCTGGTAGCTAAATCCCTCAAAATTTTTAGCGTTTTCTAGAGCTTTAGTTATTTTTTGTATAATTTTAGCTTCTTCGGATGTTTTAATAGATTTCTTAAGCAGCAAGTCATAATCTCTCTTGATTATTACATAAGGGCAGCAAGCGGTTTGATTAATTGAAACGTACTGCCTTAGTTCTTTTGAGAGAATTTCCTCTCCAAAAAGGTGGGTCATGAGAGCCTTGCAGCTAGATTGTAGAATTTTATCACCAAGAGCATGGTTTTGATTCATTGGCTTAAGTTTAAAATCTACTGTAATCGTAGCGTAGACCTCTCCTAAATTAATCATTTCATTGACTGTTCTATCAATATTCAAGTCATCAAACAAGCTGTGATACATAGTATCGTAAATTTCATTATAAAAATTAGCGTTTATTGATTGCTTAGATTCATTTGTATATTTGATGCACAATTCATCAAAATCCTGAAATGTTCCTGCTAAAAACCCTAGAGATTGTTTTACATATTCTTTTTTTTCTACACTTGTTCTACGAATAAATTCTTGGTTTTCGGATTTTTTTTGGTTTTCTTTAGTAGGATTTGTAGATAATTTATCGACCTCTTCTTGGGTTTGAAATTTACACTGATCAAGGCTTAATACTTCACCTCTATATACTCCATCAAGCCAAATTTTAAACTCTTTTGAATTAATTTTAGGAATTGCTAACTCCTCTGTATGGCAGGTAACTGACATTTGTTTCATAACTGTATTTAAGTCGCCAGGACTAGATTTGGTTGGAATTTTTCTATGAGTTGAATTAATTTTCTCGACTAATTCAATTATAGTCTTGTCATTAATAGATTTGGTCTCCTGCGATAAGTTTTCTAATTCTGATTGTATTATATTACCTATTGCAGTGAGATAAAAATTTCCTGCAGCTGCATTATCAGATCCTTTAAGATTAGCTACGTCAAGCATATACAATTTTAGTTGACTATTTTCATCAAACCCTAGAATACAAAACTCATCTCCTCCGTAACGAAATACATTAGTCCCCAACTCATTAATTTGATTTTGGGAGTTTTTTGTAAAGTCTTTTTCATTTGATTCATAAAGCCTTCTATCAAATATTTTTCTAATTTGAGCTAATAATTTGTTACGTTTTGGCATTAAACAAGCTGGTTCTATTTGTTTTTCTCCATTGACTTTAATATTTTGTTCTTTGCCGAGACCACGATCAAGAGCAATTAATGAAAAAAGCTTGGTTACTTTCTTCATTTTTAAGGCATCTTGTGGACTACTTAGTAGTTCATTTAATGCAGATAAATTTGGATCTAATTCAAGAACTTTCAAATAATTTGCTTGATCAATTCCGTATGAATATAATTCTAAATTTTTTTCACGTAATTCAGATCTCCTATCTAGTGCAAGTGGTTGTTTAAAAGGGTTTTCGCTTCTCACCTCATTTGAATTAATTCTAATATCTGTCATGTTTTTTATTTATTTTGGTTTATCTGAAAAATTCTCTTATATTTCTTTGGTTTTGACAATTAGTTTAGACTCAGTGATAATAAGTAGATATTTTGCAAAAACTAAAATTTAAAAACACAAAACTTTTCTTAAACATACTTAAAAATATTGCTATCTCTTTATCTAATAGAATACAATTTCGTCGTTTAGCACGAGCAAATGAAATCCAAAAAATCATCCAACCTAAATGGTGGCAAGAGGTGCTAGATTATTTAGTGTATTTTTTTACAATATTTTCAATTATTTCTTGCGTTTACACTTCTGTCAGATTTTTTGCTTTTGATACTATTCAAGTTCAAGGGGAAAGCATGTATCCTTACCACACAACGGGAGATTTATTATATCTGGATGTTTTAACTCAGCGTTTTAGCAATTATAGGCGTGGTGAGATAATAGTTTTGCGGTCTGCTAATGTTACTTGTAACCCTAAAAATGATTATTTTGTGAAACGAATTATAGGTCTGCCAGGAGAGAAAGTAATTTTTAAGCAAGGTAAAGTTTATATTTTAAATCCTGAAATAAGTCCAGATCCAATCAAACTCGATGAAAGTTCATATCTTAAAGAAGATGTTAAAACTTTTAAAAATACTGAGATTGAATTAGATGGTATTACTGAAGAGAGGGTGCTAGAAAAAGACGAGTATTATTTCATGGGAGATAATCGGCCTAACAGCAAGGATGGGAGAGTTTGTGGTCCTATTAAGCGAACGCAAATTTTAGGTCGTGAATTCTATCAGTTTATGCCAGCAACAAACCAAAAACTATTTATTCTTCCTAAATATAATATACGTAATCTTTAAGCTACTAACTACCTCCTTCACTATCTTTTTTGTTACTAGAGCTGGTAGGTGGAGTGTAAAGCTGGAGGAAACTATCGTTTGGTTAAGTAAATCAGTATTATTAATAATTTCTGGCTCGACAAATTTCAAACTATTATAATAGTCATAAATAATCATGTTAAGATATGCACTAGTGTTATTCTCCCAAAATTTTACCATCAAAGATTGGCTTTGCTATTATTAAAACAGATTAAATTTGTCATTTTTTGACGGAATTAAAAAGTTACTTTACAATACGGCAAGTTCGTTTGAAAAAACAAAAATAAAAACAAATATTCAGTTAAAATTCAAGCAAGAACTGGTTTAACTTTTGGAATTTAAAATCTAAGACTTTACTTTTTTTAAAAAATCATTTTGAATTAAGTTTGTTTCAGATCCTGAACAAAAGAGACTCATTTTAAAAACTCTTAGCATAACGAGTCATGCTAAACATAATATGTTCAAAAACTTATCAATCGGATTGCTTATTCTGGTAGCATCTGTCAGTTTAATCTTTACTCTTAGTTTGAATACAAAAAGCTATTCATACAACACTATTGTTGCTAATGCTCAAAATACTGACCAAAAGCCCGAAACTACCAAACGCTACAATAAATTACTTGCTTTTGACTTTTATAAAACCAATTTTAAGCCTGTAATTAAAGAGAGTGTTCTTAAATTAAATAATTATAATGTAGAGAAAAAACGCCAGGAAGAAGAGCGTATTCGCAAGGAGCTTGAGGAAAAAGCAAAACAAGAAGCGGAGGAAAAATCACGAATTGCAGAAGAAGCTCGCCAGAAACAACTTGAAGCTGAAAAACAAGCCCAGGCAATAAGAGCAGAAGAAGCTCGCCAGAAACAAATTCAGCAAGCAGCTCAAGCTCAGCAAAGCCAAAACAATGAAGTGGCAACAGCACCAGCTATTTTTAGTGGAGATATTAAGGGGTACGCTCAATCACAAGTTTGTGCTAAGTGGGGGTGCGATCATTGGTCTGCTTTTGATTTCATAGTGTATAAGGAGTCAACTTGGGACATAAATGCTAAAAACCCTAGCAGCGGAGCGCTAGGACTCTGTCAAAACAATCCGTACTCACGGGCTATTAGTGATGATTATCGAAAAAACGGCAACGCTCAAGTTGATTGGTGTATTAATTATATTTCAGGCCGTTATGGTAACCCAATTAGTGCTAAAGCTTTTTGGTTATCTCGTAATTGGTTCTAATTCTGGTTTTAGTTTAATTAAAATTATAAAAAACAACAAAAAAATAAACCCCGAGTTTCAGTTATAACAAACTGATTCTGCAGGGGTTTTTGGTTTAACTTGAGTCGAACTAACAAACTTTTTATGGAGAAAGTTGACGGCTATTGGCGTCAAAAGTTTTTGTTTCTCTGGCGGAAAAATCTTTGAAACTTACTCCGCGACCTTTACAATCAGGAATTCGCTGGTTTACTAATCTTGCAACTGCTATCGAAGCAATGTTGTAGATTTGCCCTTGGTCTGGGTATCCAATTTGTCCATTGGAACTTGCTAACCCCTTATAACCTCGCAAGGTTATTACAATTGGATGAGAAACTTGATCTCGGACCTGAAATTTAGTAATTATATAAATGTAGTCGTTTTCATTTTTGGTGGGTTTAGCAAGGTAGCTACTCCAATTTTTTTCTTGCCACATTGACATAGTTTTTGCTGCTGTGGTACCTAATTCTAACTTATCCGAAGTAGTGTTAGGCGTATTTAAAACTTGTAGGACTGAATCAACATTGCACATTTGGCGTGGTAATGCTTTAGCTTCCTGTGTTAGGATTAAAGATAGGGTAACAGAAGACAAGCCAGTAAGGCTAAGAAACAAAGTTTGCTGTAAAGAATTAAGCATTGAGGTTTTCTCCTCTCACAAAAAATGTGAGAACTATGTAAAACTAGTTTTAGATGTGAATTGAAAAGGTTGTATACAACCAGTCCTGGTCCTAGGACAAGCTAATTTGAAAATTTTTGTCAAATAGATCTGATATTAAGCTTCAATTTAGATTTGTTGATGGTCTAGAAGTTGACAAAAAATAATTATAAACTAATGGTAAATTCATTGGGTGATTGGCGCAGTGGTAGCGCAACTCCTTTACACGGAGAAGGTCGGGGGTTCAAATCCCTCATTACCCACCATTTCATTTACTAAATAATTAATAGCTTTACCCAGGCTATTTTTTTTATTTCTCTATTATGTCTACACGCAACTTAGGGGCAATAAATGGAAGTGCAACACCTTTTTCTTGTATTTGAATATTATTTAATTTTGGATACTTTTGTTTTATTATTTGAGTAGATAACGCTGTATCATTAGAGCTAAAAATTGATTTAATCTCCTCTTGGTTTACCTCATCGTATTTAATACCAGAATATTTTACTTTAATTTTGCTGTTTTCATTGCTATTATAATTATCTGTTATATTGATACTCTCAATTTTTGATAAGCCTTTTACTTTTTCTTTTAAAAGCTTAACTAAAGTATTTTTTTGAATGCTGTTTATTTTATATGTGTATTTACTACTGGTGGATAATTCAGGAGCTTCTTGGTTAATTTCATGATTAGATTTATTTTCAGTACTGATAATTTCAAACCAATTTTCATTAAATAATGATTTATCTTGATTTTCTGTTATAAGTTTTTGGATTTTATCTTTAATTGTTTTATAAATTTTTGAGTTGTTTTGTCCTAAATTTTCATCTATGTCATTTTGAGTTACCTGTAGTGTTTGATTATCTACAAAATTACTGATGTTAGTCATAGCGATTCCACGACAATTACTGTTAGAGCAGATTTTATCGCCCGATAGATTAGTGATGTTAAATTCAGTCCCATTAGCTAAGTTATAACCATCTCCCTGGCTTTCAGACTCAATGTTGATTGAAACTGGGCTGGTTGAGTTTAAGCGAATAATGCTGGCTAGTTTAGGATCAAATATTTGTTTGTAAATTTTATTTTCAAATGCAAGTTTGATACCACCGTTTGTAATTTGGATTTCTTTGTCACCAATATTTAACAAGTTAACTTTACCAGTACTTGTAAGGTTTTTATTAACTTGATTCCCACTAGTTAAATTTTGAGATTCAAAAGTTTCTTCAAATTGCAGATTATCAAAATAATTGTTATTCAACTCTAGAGTTAACTCAGCTTCTTTAATATTACTTGACTCAATCTCAAGCGTGTAAACTTTAGTTGGAAAAAAAATATTCAAACTTAGGAACAAAATTAATATTATTAGTAGGAAATTAAAAATTCCAAAACGAACTTGATTAATGGAGAATTTTGGTTTACCGTAATTAATTTTATTTTTCTCTTTTAAGGAGCTTTTAGTATTTTCTAATTTGTCAATTAGTTTAGTCATATCGTCTTCTAAATTAATAAAGTTGGAGTTAAAAATCTCAGCTTTCTTATTTTTTTCAAAAAAAGTGTTAGTATAATTCTGAAATTTTTTACTATATTCATCTGTTTTAGTTTGTAAAACTGCTACGATATTGTTAGTTTTAATAGTATTTTTAGCAGTTTCTTTATTAAGATTGTTAAATAAAATGATTGAAGTATTGGTAATCTTATCACTTAATTCTTCAGATTTATTGAGGGTTTTAATTTGCACATTAGCACGTCTGAGAAAACTTAGAATAACTGCATGTTTACTATACCAGTAAATTTTTTTTGGATAGTTTTTTATCTGACTGTTAAAAATCGCAATGCCAATTGTTGTGTTAATAAACGAAGGTATTGTATCGATGTATAATATAACCTCTTTAACATTAATATTACTAGAAACTTGAGTTAGATCATTAATTAAGGTTTGCTTGGTTGTGTGTAGATTAACGTTAATAATTTCTGACATATTATATTGAGTTTATATGAGTTTATATTTAACTTTATTAAGTTACTATTGCTTTTGGAAGCTTATAATTTGCCTAATATCATTTCCAGCGATAATTACAGCTAAAACAAGAAGCGCTATAAAAGTAATGCTGATGGCAATATTTTCAAATTTACGATTTCTTTTACCAGTAATTCTAGAAATTAGAATAATTAAGAATCTACCTCCATCAAGAGCTGGGATTGGAAGCAAGTTAAAAATTGCGAGTCCAATTGATATAGCTGCCATGATATAGACTATTCCTCTTGCTCCCTCACGAGCAAATATACTACCACTTAAATAGCCTGTTAAGATTGGGCCTCCAGCATTATTAAGAGCGGCTTTATTTGGCTCTGTTGGGGAAAGGGCTTTAAATATATCGAGAATAGCATTAAAAGTTAATTTAGATAAAGTAATAGTTTCGTTCCAACCCATAGCAATAGCCTGAATTGGGTTGCTTGCATACCGCACGGTTTCATAGCCAAGTGATAATCCAAGTTTCTTTTGATTTTTATCAGCAGTGTCAACTTTAGGTGAAATTATGACATTTTTAATTTCTTGGTTAGAACTATCTCTGTAAACTAATATTGAATTGTCTGGAGTATTTTTTAGGATTTCTTTAAACTGTTCGTAATTCAAAATATTAGTTAAGTCAACGTCATTGAGTGATAATAATTCATCTTTTCTTTTAATTCCTACTTGAAATGCTGGAAATTCTTTATTTGCACCGTCAACTATAAGCCCTTTGCTAGTTTTAACGCTTTGACCTTGTTTCTCGATAGCCGCTATCTCGTCTCTAAATAATTGTTTACCTTCAAGACTTCTAGTGGCTGGAATAGATCCAAAAAACCCAAATAAAACACTCAATAAAATAATCGCCGCTATAAAGTTAAAGGTAATACCACCGAATATGATGACACTTTTTTGAACCCAGTTTTTGCTAAAAAACAAGTTGCTTTTTTTTGGTTTGTGTTTGCTTGAGATTTTAGCATCAAACTCCCAGTCAATTAAAGTTTGAATAGTATTTTTTTGGCTTTGATATTTGTCTGATAGTAGTTTCAATAAGCCTTCCTGATCTTCTTTGTTTAATTCAAGTGAGTTTTTGTATAAGTTTTTAGAAATATCGCCAAGCGTGGAGTTGAAAGGTGACTGGCTAAGGAAGTTAGGAATCTCTTTATTAAATTTAAAAGAATCTAAATAGTGTTTGAGAGTTAGCTCTTTGTTATTGTCTTCAATTAAGCATAAGTTATCAACCCATTGCCAAAGGGAGTTAAATTCTAAATCGTTGTCCTTGAGGAATGTTTGTAAATCTTGGGTTTGAGTTAGTTCACTCAGGCGACTATTAATATAATTATTTTTGGCTTCTTTGGTGTCTTTAGGAGATTTTAAGTATTCATCGTTAGCATTATCAATTGCGTCTTGATCACCATAAATTCGAACAAATCCTCCAAGCATCCATGGATAAACTGACCAGCGAATGCCTTTCCAGACTTTACTGTAGCGATGCCTTGTTAGAGGCATACCAATTCCAAATTCTGGAATTTTAACACCAAATAATTTAGCGGCTAAAAGGTGCCCGAGCTCGTGAATAATCACGAGAGGAATTAAGACAACGATAAACCAAAAAATGATTGACACTGTATTACCGAAAAAATTTAAAAAGTCCATTTGATTTGAGGTTAATTTAAGATTAATATTGATTAAACTTATATGTCATTTATATTCACAAGCTATATTAGAACAAAATAAATGTCAATTAGTATTAAGCCACTAAATTATTATCGTAGATTTGCGATCAATGCGTCTGACCATGTTAAAAAAGTGTGTTTGCTTAAAAACTGGAAATCGAGTTTGGAACAAAATTCTTTAATCTAAAAATAAAGAAACTCCACACTCAACTATTTTGCTAGTTAAATTTAAACTAGCAGGTTTACATCCAATGCCTCAAACTACACCTCCCGTCCAACAACCTACTGCGAGACCTGTTTCTGCTCCGATTGTTCGCTCTGCGACGATAGTTCCTGCTCAAGCCCCAAGCGTGGCACCCAAGCCCGTGGAAACTCCGAAATCTTCTGTGATTTTCAAGGCTGTACCAACGGCCAGTCCTACTGCCCCTGCTTTCAATCCGAACTCAGTTGTGCCAGCGCTTAAGACTGGTGCAAGCCCAAGCCCTGTTCCTCCTACTACTCCTAGCTCCGTGGCTAAGCCCAAGCTCGTGCTCAAAACTCTGGAACAAAAAGCAAAAGCCCAAAAGAAGCTAGATGCTTCTAACGTTCAAAAAGCACAAGTTCAAAGCAAAGCTGATCGTGCAAAAGCAGGACTTGCTAAGCTAACCGCTGTCGGTGCTGGTGGTGCAATTGTTGGATCGCAAGCTGAGATTACTGCAGCTCAAACTGATCTAAACTTAGCTCAAACTGAGCTGACTGCTACGGAAAGCGAAAACGCATCTTTGCGTCAGCAACTTGTTAACACTCGAGCAATTCAGGCACAACCTGCTCCTCAGCAGTCTAATCCTGTCGCAACTGTTTTTGCTTGGATTTTGGTTATTGGGTTTATATGTTTGGTAGGAACTGGTGTTTTTTTACACCCTTATGGTGTACAATTTGAAGATTTCAGGCCCTAAGTGGATTCCTACAAAATCGCCTAGTCAGCTTTCTGGGTCTAATAATGTTGATGACAACCAAGGCGGAAAATAGTTTGTAATTATCTTTTCGTTTTTTAGATGATACTTAAACCCTTAACTCCTTTTCTAATATTTTATTTATGATTTATTTAGAACGAAAGTTTTTTTTGTGAGAAAAACGCAAGAGAGAGTTTTTTTTGACAAAAAGTTTTTGAACACACTTAAATTCAGATGTTCACTCGCTGTATATTTGTACAAGGTCAATCAAATGAAACGAAATGTTGAACCAGTTTCTTATCACTTGCAACTTAATTTTGAGTTATCTAGTAGCTTAAAAAAAGAAATTAGAGAACAGTCTTGGAAAATAGTTTTATCAGAAGCAGGTTTCCTAAAATCTGATATTTTAACAATTATTGGTATTTTGAGGAAAGCACTGGATTTATTTGATATTGTAAAGGAAATTCAAAAGCAAGAACAGTTACAAATTCAATCTGTCAACTTTTATTTTAAGCTAACGCTAGATAGCTTTGCTTATCAATTATTGGTAGCTAATGTCAGTTTACAAGGGCTGGGTATTCAAGTTTTTAAAACAGGTGAAAATTCTTAGTTTTTTTAAATTAGTCTTTAGTTCTATTTAGATTCCTGCAACTTTTTATTTTTGACCCTCACCTCCTTATAATTTTTATTAAGGAGTTTTTTTTATGACAAAAACACAAGAGGGAGTTTTTTTAGCTATTTTTTTTCTTTTTTATAAATTTATGGTCATTTTGTTTTTAATTGATATCTAAGGTAAAAAGTAGCTATAAATAATTTTAAATCAGTCGCAAAAAACTTATTATTTGACAAGACTAAAAAAAGTTTATATAATAACGACGTTGTTAGAAAACAATCTAACTTGCTTAACATTAAAGCTTTAACTTAAACTTTTCTCTACAATAGATAAGCTAATTATCAAATGACTATTATACAATAGTTTTTCTAGTTATTTTATCTATTCTCCTTCTGTCTTGTGTTATGTCAGTAACTAATCGGCTAACACAAACAAAAACAAAATGTTAACAAAAATAAAAATAAAACAACCTTTTATAACAAAAATAAAAATAACAAAAAAAATATAGACTTTGGGAGAACGTAGGGTGATTAGTTCCCAAAGCTTTGGGTCAAGAAATTGACCTACAGAGGTGTACTTTTTCCATTTTATTTTTTAACGGGACATTAGTATGCCTCTTTTTTTGTGTTTTAATTTCCTTTAGTTTCTGCTTTTACTAATTGACAATATCACGATTAATTAACACTTTTTAACTTAATATTAAACTTTCTTCCAAACCTCGCTTTAAGCTTGTTTTCTTTTAAATGGCTTCACTACAACAATTAAAAACTAGAATTAAATCAGTTAAATCTACTAATCAGCTAACTAAAGCTATGCAGACAGTTGCCTCTATGCGTTTTCGCAAGAATTCAAAAAAAGCTGTTCAGGCTTACAATTTTGCTGATAAGGTAACTCAAAATATTAATCTTTTGTTCCAAGATAGTGATGCTGATACGAACAATGTTTTAGTTAAAGAACGCCAAAGTGCATCTAAAATTCTATTCGTAGTAATTAGTCCAAGTAGAGGATTTTGCGGGGGGCTCCACCGCATGGTATCCTTAAAAAGTTATCAATACTTAACGAATCTAGGTATGGACACAGAGAATGAGAACCAAGTTGAATTTATTGCCATTGGTAAACCGGCTCTCAAGCAAGCCACCCGCCTGGGAGGTAGACTTATTGCTGGTTTTGAGAATTTAAATAAAGACCCTGATCAATATGATATTTTAGCCGTTTCTGAATTAGTCTACAAACTATACACCCAGGATGAATCCATTTCTAAAGTTATGGTAGCCTATTTAGAATATCCCGCAGGGACTTTTAAAGTCCAAACGCTGCTACCAGTAGATTTGTCAACTTTAAAAATTAACACAAACGACCAGGCTGATAATTCTAACATGGAAACTGACACAGACAGCGAGAAATTATTAGAAGAACTTGCACACCAATATTTGCAATCTCAAGTGTTTGGAGCTATTTGGCAGACTTTTGCTAGCGAAGAAAAAGCTCGTATGGTAGCAATGAACCAAGCTAGTGATAACGCTAAGGAACTCCTTAAGAAACTACAGTTAAATTATTTTAGAAGTAGGCAAGCTAAAATTACTCAAGATATGAGCGAGATTATTGCAGGTATGATTTAATTTTCCCTCACAAAAAATATATGAATGATATTACTCAAGCTATTCCATTGTCTCAAATTAGAAATTTTTGTATTATAGCTCACATAGATCACGGTAAAAGCACACTTTCAGATAGATTAATGGAAATTACAAATACAATTAGCAAGCGTGAGATGAAAGCTCAGACATTAGATAAAATGGACTTAGAGCGCGAGCGTGGGATTACGATCAAACTTCAACCAGTTAGAATATGGTATAATTATGATGGTCTGGACCCAAATTTTCTTAAAAATCCTAAATATGAATTAAACCTAATTGACACACCTGGCCATGTCGATTTCGCTTATGAGGTTTCTCGCTCTCTTGCTGCTTGTGAGGGTGCAATTTTAGTAATTGATGCAACCCAAGGAATTCAGGCTCAAACTCTTGCTAATCTTTACTCAGCTCTTGATCTTAATTTAAATATTATTCCAGTCTTAAATAAAATTGATTTACCTAACTCTGATGTTGAATCTCGATCCCAAGAAATAGAAACAGTCCTAGGGTATGATAGAAGTCAAATTCTTGCTGTAAGTGGTAAAACTGGAGAAGGGGTTGGGGGGTTATTGCGGGCAATCGTAGAACGAATAGACACTCCTAAAATTGTCTAATCTAATTTTTTAGTTTGTGTTTTAATCTTTATGTTTATTAGTATTCTGGCCATTGTTTGGTTATTGTTGATTGTTATTTGGGCTTTTTATCAACTCAAGCAATTTTATAAATTTAGCCAAAAAGACAACGTAGGTCTTGTTACTACCAATCTAAATAATATTAAAAGTATTTTAGATCAAATTATTCAAAAACAACAAAAAACTTCTAATCTAAGTACTAGTTACTTTACGGAGCTAGGTTCTGGTAGGGGAATTATTAGTAATTATATCTCTAAAAATTATTTATTCAAAAAAGTAATAGCAATTGAAAATGATTGGCTAATTCATACTTGGGCAAAAATAACTCATTTTATAAACTATTTGATAAATTATTTAATTAAAACTAAACTGTTAAAACATAAAAACTTTAAAACTAACAATTCTCTTTCACAGATTGATTATGTAAATCAGAGTGTTTTTGACTATGATTATGATTCGTTGGAAGGTCCTAAGATATTTTATTGTTATCTATTTCCCCAAATTTTAGATAAATTGTATGAGCAAGGAGTTTTTAAAAATTCTACTGTAATTAGTTTATCTTTTGAGATTACAAATCTTGAGGCAACTGAAGTTTTTGATATTCCTGATGGTTTTCTCCAAAGAAAACTCTTTGTTTACGAGTTTTGATCATACAATTACTATAGCAAACCTAAAACTATTTTTGAGTAAGGTATCTTTCAATGTTTAAAGCAATTAATCTCCAAATATTATATGAATTAATTCTTTATAGATTTTAGTGCGTTTGTTAATTAAAGGCGTTATTACATCAACTGCAAGTGAAATGTCGGGGTTATTAACTAATTCTCTGATATCTTCTCCGTATTTGTTTAAAGCATTTAAAAATGCTGTTTTTAGCTCGAGTTTGTAATCGTGTCCTAATATGCCATTTTCGGCTTCTTTTTGGATTTTATTAGAAACTAAATCAAGAGCTTTTATATCTTCACTAGTTATTTTTTGTTTATATTTGCGTAGTAATAATTTAGCAGTTTCAGAATTATATAAATACCCTTCAATAGCTCGCCGCCGAAGGACTTTATGATGTGGTCGTGCTGATTCAAAACTTTCAATTTCTTTTTCGTTACTAAATTCGTGATCTCTATCTCTCAGGCAAATTAAGTTAAATTCGGCGCTTAAACTTACTTTAATCTGCTCAAAAAACTGGAAATTAGTCTCTACTTGATCCTTACTCTGACAAGAAATAAACAGAACTGAACTTTCTTTGTAATTTGGAATAATTTGATTATAGATTATGCTGTCTGAATGGGTATTTTCACCTTCACAAAGAATTAAATAAGGGGCGTTTTCTGGAATATTAATTACAGAGTTAGAGTTTAGCCCACTACTTAGCATACTGCTAGCAATTAAATTTGCCTTGGCACCCCAATATCCAAATCTTCCTTTTGGTTTATTCGTAAAGTCTAGACTGATTTGATTGTATTTGTTAGCAACTTGACCACTTTTGAGAAGGTATACTTTTTGAGTTGGCAAAAAATTTCTATCATGGTTTGAATTGCTGTAGAAGTTTCTTTCTTGAATTTCTGTAACTCGACTCATTCCAATAATTATAAAAGGCGAGTTAGTGGTAACAATAATTTGAATATTAAACTTTTTGCTAAACTCTTCTAGTTTTTGCGGGATTAATTTTTGGAGATTGGGATAAAGTGAGTTCTCAGGATTATGAATTAAAAGAGCTTTGTATTTGTTATTAATATAGCTTGGCCACTCGTCTCGCTCAAAGATTCTAAGCGTTTCGTCAGTAGTTAGTAATTTGACTTCTCTATCGCTTGAAAGAGATTGAATTAGATGATTTTTACCACTGCCGTTTTCCCCAACTATGTAATTAACCCAGCTTAGTTCTTCGAGGTTTTGAGGATAGGACCCCAGAGATATGGATTTGATATGAAAAGGTATTATCATATCGGTATTTATTGATGAATTCAATTTTTTGTTTCTTTAAGTTTTTTGGAGGAAGAACAGGGATTCGAACCCTGGGTACGTTTTTACGGTACACTTCGTTAGCAGTGAAGCGCCTTCGACCACTCGGCCATTCTTCCATTGATGAAACTTAACAAAAATATACTAAACATTTCAATTATTTTTGTCAAACAAGGGGGGTTTCTAAAAATTCATACAACTTAATATAGCTAAACTTACTTTGCAATTTATAAATATTATAGTATTTATCAGGGTTTAAACTTAATTTTACCAAAACGTTTTTTTATCATTTGTCTAAAACATAATCAATATAATCTCCAAGTGTAAGTCTAAGCTGGTCAGGATCTTCAAAGTTTAAATCACCAAATAAATCAATAAGTGTTTCTTGGAAATATTTTTGGATTATTTGATTTTCAAATTCATTTAATTTTTTGATATCTAATTTTTTAATTTGAAATTTATGATCAATCTTTAAATTTATGTCTTTATTATTTACTTCAATTCCTTCTGGGTGTAACAAATAAGATACATACTTACCCATGTCGCGTCCATGAAATTCTATATCAGATTTCATAATAGATGTTTTAGCTCTTTTAGACATATATTTGACAATAAATCGTTTTTTTTTTTGCGGTCAAATTAGTTAGGTGATTTAATTGCTTAATTTATTTACATATCAAGTAGGTAGCAAACTCGTGACCAAATCTGGTTCAGGTTGGGAAAGTTGGCAAAAAGATCCTTCAACTGATCGATCTTTTAAAACTTCTAAAGATGGTACAGAAATTTTATACGGCGAAAATGCTAACGCCAGCAATAGAAACTCTGACAAAAACCATATGCACTTTTACCAAGATGGTAGCTACTCTCAAAAACGAGATGGTGATAACATCGGTGGAATCAAAGAAGATATCAACACAGCCGTTACTGGATTCTTAGGATCCAATAATTCGTCTAGTTCATCTGACTCTTCTAGCTCATCTTCGTCTTCATCAGCCGATGCGGATGCGGGTTCTTTCAATCTGTTCGATCCTTCTACTTGGTAATCTAACTTAAGAACTCTGAGTTCTTGTTAGAAACAAACCCCTTAGTCTGCATATTATTTGTAGATTAGGGGTGTTTTTTGTGAAAAAAATGTAGTTAAGTATGCATTATCATTTCATTATTTGATTTCATCGAGAAATTCATACAAGCTAATGCCTGGATAACTATTTCTAATATTAAATAGTTTAATTAATTGATTTATTTCTTCTGGGGTTTTATTTTTTAATTCAGCTTCTTCTTGAATTTTAAAGTCATTAAAACGATCTTTGCGAGATTTGATAATTTCTAAAATATCTTTAACCTCAACATCTTTTTTTTGGCTTAATTCTAACCAAAAGTCAAATAATTTGAAGTTTAATTCTTGAACATGTTTTAAAATATCGTGTTCTAATGGTTTGTTGATAAAATTTTCTAAAAATATTTTTTCAATTTCTCCCAGTCCGTTAGAAATTAAAAGTGGTTTATCTTCAAGCGAAAAGACACTAATTTTATGGGATAAACATACCTTAAGAATGTTTTGATTAGTTAATTTGTTATTGAACATAAAAATAATTTGACAATTTTTTTTATGCAAGCGTGTTTTTGTTAGTCTTTGACTAATTGTCTACAGCTATATTTTTTAAGGTTAATTCCATGACTGATGGCAGTCGTCAATTCAACAGCGGTAAGTGAGACAGCTCTGATTGGCAAGAAGATCTTTTTGGAGATTTTTCTAAACAATCAGCTTCTGAAAGTGGCAAAGTAACCACTTTGTCTCAATCTGGTTCAGATCGAGCGAATGACGGGGAATATCCTCATGTAACTCATGATTATTATACTCATGGGAAGCTTGAAGGTCAGACATCCACTCATTACTCGAGATCCTCTAGTGATCATAGCGATATTGACGATGTTGATTTAGATCATCATCAAATTAAACGCTAACTTAAGAACGTTAAAGTTCTTGTTAGAAACTAGCTCCTCTAGTCCACACATTTGTTTGTAGATTAGGGGGATTTTTTGTGAAAAGAAAACCAAGAGGGAGTTTTTTTAGTTTGCAATAATTCTAAAAATTAATTAAAATCCAATGAAATAATTAATTTTTTATGCCTAAAAATACTGAAAATATTACTAATTTTATGCACGAAATACCAGAGGATCTTCAAAAAATTCTATCGGCTTCTATAAAATTACAAGTTGCATGGGATAAATTAACGCCCCTTGCTCGCAACGAATGGATTTGTTGGATAACAATTGTTAAAAAAGAAGAGACAAGACTCGAGCATTTAGAAAGAGTACAAGTAGAGCTGTTAGAAGGTCAAAAAAGACCCTGCTGTTGGCCAGGTTGCCCGCATCGTAGACCAAGCGCTCAGAAATGGTTTGCAAAAAAAGTGCTAAGATAAATCATTGACAAAAATTACTTCATTAGAAAGATTATTAGTTATTGATTCGGGGATCGTCTAGGGGTAGGACCGGAGCCTTTGGAGCTCTTAACCGGGGTTCGAATCCCTGTCCCCGAACCAGCTAAAATAAAACTTAAAATTAAATTTAATTCACTAAAAATAAAAACATTTTGGTTTCGTAGCTCAATTGGATAGAGCAGCTCCGTCCTAAGGAGAAGGTTATGCGTTCAAGTCGCGTCGAGACCACCATTTTAATTCAAATTATTGTCGTAATCAAATTATTTAGCTATTGGGTTATCCTGGTATTTAGTCCCTGTCGGTAATTGCTGGCTTGTGGCATTCTTAGAATTTGGTACATTTATAGCGCTAGGATTCTCTGATACACTATTACTCACCTTGACTATTCCAAACATTATAAATATAGAAATCATACAAATACAAGCTCCGATAAATCTGTAAGCAAGAGTTCCTGTGCCACCACCAAATTTACTTTCTATAAAATCTAAGAAATAAACTTGATGATTTAAATAATACGAATATTTAATCAATACAAGACCAACAGCAATTCCTATAACACCTATTACAAAAGTATTAAAATCCATGTAAACGTTTTCTAAACTAAATTTATGCCTTTGACAAGTTTTTGTGGAGTTTCATTACCTCAAGTTAAATTAGCAGAATTAGAGACTAAACTTTCTAATTTAGAACCTAACGCTCATAAAAGTTTATATTTTCTTTATTCAGAATTTTTAATCAGAGCTGAAAGAAATTTGAATTACAAGGAGGTTTTGAAAAATGCTAGTATTACAGCCATTGATGGGAGAGGGCTTGAGTGGACTAATCAAGTTTTATTGAATCGATCAAAAATAACAAACTCTAGAAAAGGAATAAGTCTTTTTTTTAGGGCATTTATAAATATTTTCACAGGGATTTGGGTTATTTTATTGAACCAAAAAATAGCAATAACTAATAATGAGGTTATTTTAGGACGAAATTTTATTTATTATTTATTTGAGCAAGCTAATTTAAAAAAGTATAAAATTGCTATAATTGGCGGAAATCAAACTCTAGAAAATAATCTCAAAAAAAAGTTTCCTGGTGGCATATTTAAAGTTTGGCAAACCAATACTAACTCCAATTTAATGAGAGATATTCCTGAAAAGACTATAATTGCTGGTAGCTATAAGGAGAAATACAGTTTTTTAAACCAAGATAATTTGTTTATAGAATTCCCTGAGTTATTAGGCTCAATTAATTTCTTAGAAAGTGAAAAGTGGGATCATATATTTGTTACTATTGGCGGAGCAAGTGGTAAACAAGAGTTTTTATGCAATCAGATTACAAGCAATCCTAAAATTAAATTTCGCCTTGTTACAGGAATAGGAGCAGCCCTTGATCATTTAGGAGGAAATAATAAGCAAAAACAAACCCCTAAGATTTTAGAGAAATTAGGGCTTGAGTGGTTGTTTAGAATTATTACAAACCCAAGAAGAGTCGTTAGAATCTTAGACTCAGTGCTAACACTCTGGTGGCTTACAAGTATGAAATAAAGTCTTTTGACAGTTTCTTTTAAGAAAGAGGTTTGATGTTTAGACTTTCTATTATTGACTTAGCTTTGCCTCTAAATTCAAAATTAGTAAATCTAGATAATTCACTAATAAAGGTTTTCAAGGTAGTATTGATATTCATGAACTGTTTTAAAATCCCAAAACTATGAAAAAAAGATTCTTCACCTTGTTCTGCAGTTTTCTGTAAAAATAAGGCTACTAAAAAAGCATCATTTTCTAGTATTTCTTGGAAAATACTTGTATCAATGTTCTCAATTTTAGCATCTGAGCGAATTAAAGTTAGGTCCGAATAGAATTTTAAAGCTCGCATTCCTTGTCTGTATCTTCTGTTAGTCCCCGATTCATATTTATTAGGTCGAATAGTACCATCAATTAAATCGCAAAGAGCTTCTTTTGTCGTATAAATATGATTTTGAGTTATAAACCCTTCATTAATTGTAAAGTCTCGCGTGGATAAGTTTTCGTTAATTCTTTCTGTTTTAGCCCATGTCCATTGCTATAATCATCTTCCATAAATTCTTCAATAACTTGTTGTATTTTATGCTCATCAGGTTTATGATGTGCCAAAGCTATTAAATCTAGATCACGAATAGGAGTATATTTTAACCCAAGCCATTCTAGCATATAACTTCTAAACGTTCCTCCTGTGAGAGCAAACCCTTCAGGAACTGTAATTCCTTTTTCTGAAGTAGGTAACGTAAAATTGTGTGGTATTTTAATAACATTTAATTTTTGGCTTTCATATTCACCCCATTTTTTATAATCAATTACTTTGGCTTTTGATTCAACTATTTTTTTTAGAAGTTCTTTTTTATCTTCAAAATTTTTTAAAAAGTAACGCATAGACATATAATCGACACTTTCTCGTTGTAGAGTCGATTATTTTTGGTATTCTGCTGGTTTCTTTAAACTTTTAGTTATAGATGCCCTGGATATTTATTAGGTCTGTTTGGAATAAGATTTGACATATTGCAGCGCGTAATAACACAAAACTTATCATACTTTTTACTTTTAATAAAGTCTTTTGACAGTTTTTTAAAAAAGTGAATTTAATATGATATTAATCTAATTTTATTCATTTATGATCCAGAGAATTTATACGGCTGTAAACCACGGTCTACAAACACAATTAATTACAGTTGAGTCTGACTTTAGTCCAGCTCTTCCAGCAGTTATAATTGTGGGTCTTCCTGATAAGGCTGTTCAGGAATCTAAGGAGCGCATTAGAACGGCACTTAAACAATCAAATTTCGAGTTTCCACTTGGTAAAATTACAATTAATTTAGCCCCAGCTGATGTTTTAAAAACTGGAACTAATTTTGATTTACCGATTGCTATTTCAATTCTCCAAATGACAGGGTACATTAAAGAAACTAGTGCGAATTACGAGACCACTTTATTTGTTGGGGAACTAGCCCTTGACGGCTCTTTGCGGGGAGTTAATGGAATTTTAAGCATTTGTCTTTGGGCCCGTAAAAATAACTATACCAGAGTTTTTATACCACTTGATAATCAAGTAGAGGCAAGTTTAATTCAAGGTATAGATATTTATGTTGCTTCAAACTTAAATCAAATTGTAGATTTCTTAAACCAAAAAATTGTCTTAAATCCAGTTGAACCAATAGATATTACACAAATTAATAATAATTTTAAATCTGAAAATGAGTTGTATGATAATGATATGGCATATATTAGAGGTCAAAAAATTGCAAAGCGAGCGTTAGAAATTGCCGCCGCTGGTGGTCATAATATTTTGCTTATTGGTTCCCCAGGCTCTGGTAAGACACTCCTTGCTCGTAGCTATCCAACAATTCTTCCTAGAATGATGGAGGGTGAAATTTTAGAAGCCACTGAAATTCACTCGGTGGCTGGCATACTTGATTCAAATAATATAATTAATATTAGACCTTTTAGAGCTCCTCATCATACTTCCTCTCACATTTCGCTCGTTGGCGGCGGCACTAAATTACGTCCAGGTGAGGTTAGTTTATCACATCGGGGAGTTTTATTTCTTGATGAGTTCCCTGAATTTAAGCGTGAGAGTCTTGAGGCACTTCGGCAACCTCTTGAGGATGGTTTCGTGCAAATTAGTCGAGCTAGTGGTAGTGTAATTTATCCTGCTAAATTTTATTTAGTTGCGGCCGCTAACCCAACTCCAAGCGGCTTCGATACTAATGATCCTGATTGGGCTAATAAACCTCAAAATAAAGGAAGTATTGCTCGCTATCAGTCTAAATTTAGTGGTCCTATTATGGATAGAATTGATTTACATATTGAAGTTAATAGACCAAAACAAGAAGAGTTACAAACTCAAGTTTTAGCCGAAAGCTCTCATCAAATAGCAAAGAGAGTTCAAAAAGCTCGGGACAAACAGCTAAAAAGATTTGATAGTTTAAATATTTTTTCTAATTCTGAAATGAACTTATCACTTATTCAAAAACATTGTCAGCTAGATATAGTTTCTCAAAAATTAATTACGCAAGCAATTGATAAATACAAATTGAGCGCTAGAAGTTACATGAAAATTTTAAAACTTACTCGAACAATAGCCGATTTAGACAATTCAGACATAATTTTAATTCAACATTTAGCTGAAAGTTTGCAATATCGACCAAAGTTTTAGAAGTCTTTAATTAGGTTTTTTGGCAGTGGTAATAATTCTGTTTCTGGAATATCTGTCAGTACTTCGTAACCATTTTTGGTTATAATTATTTGGTGTTCAAACTGAGCAACCCATGAATTATCTTTAGTTCTAACAGTCCAACCATCACTATCTGATCTATCAAATTTAACTTCTTTTTTGCCTTCAGTAATCATTGGCTCAATACAGATAACTTCATTTTCAGCTAGTCTCCTACCTGTTCCTGCTTTACCTTGATGGGCTACAAATGGTGGTTCATGCATTTTATAACCAATTCCATGGCCCCCTAAATCACTGACGTTTCCAAAACCTTTTTTTTGAACAAAAGTGTCAATTTGAGCTCCTATATCTCCAAGTTTAATTCCAGTTTTTAAAATTTTAATTCCTTCCCACATAGAGTTTTTTGCAACTTCTACAAGTTCTTTTATTCGTTCAGGTACTTCTCCTATAACATAAGTCATAGCAGAATCACTAAACAAACCCTTATAATTAGCACCAATATCGAGAGTTAAAATACAGTTGTTGGGAATTATTTTGTTCATCGGGGCAATTCCATGAGCTACTTCCTCGTTAATAGATACGCAAATTGAATATTTGTATGGAGTATCTCCCCCATCGTCACAATTTAAAAAAGATGGAATAGCGTCATAACTAGTAATAAAGTCATATGCAAATTTATCTAATTCACCACAGCTGGCTCCTTCTCGGATAAGAGGAGTAATATGGTGAAAACAGCTCATTAGGATTTTGCACGAGTATTTTAACTTTTCTAAATCATCTATTGTTTTAATTATCGCCATTTTAAATTTAAAGTTAGTTTTTTGGTAGCGCTACGGGGAATTGAACCCCGGTTGCAGGAATGAAAGTCCTGAGTCCTAACCATTAGACGATAGCGCCATTGAATTTATTGGTTTTACAATTTGTATTTATATTTTGACTTGGTGGATTCACTGGGACTCGAACCCAGGACCAAAGGCTTAAAAGGCCTCTGCTCTACCAACTGAGCTATAAATC
>JAYVFR010000021.1:0-74087 GCA_043772945.1 Minisyncoccota bacterium
GAATTTCTTCAATACGAACATCTTTCCCAGCGTCATCGTAGTAAACAGTTGCTTTCATGGTCATCAAATCAATCATCCCTCGCAAAGTATCTTCTGCGCCAATAGGTAGCTGCATAACAACCCCGTCGTCAGTCAAGCGATCCTTAATTGATTTAACATCAAAATAAAAATCAGCTCCAGTTCTATCTAGTTTATTAATAAAACACATTCTAGGAACGTTGTATTTATCAGCCTGTCTCCAAACTGTTTCAGACTGAGACTCTACTCCAGCCACCCCATCAAAAACCGTAACGGCTCCGTCAAGTACGCGAAGTGAGCGCTCTACCTCAATAGTAAAATCAACGTGCCCTGGTGTATCAATGATATTAAAGCGAGTTTTAGTATCTTTATCTTCTCCATAAACCCAACTTGGGGCGTCCCAATAGCAAGTTGTCGCAGCGGATGTAATTGTAATTCCGCGCTCCTGTTCTTGGGCCATCCAATCCATAGTTGCAGTTCCATCATGCACTTCTCCAATTTTATGTGAGCGACCAGTATAGAGCAAAATACGCTCAGTAGTTGTAGTTTTACCTGCATCAATATGGGCAATAATTCCAAAGTTTCGGACTTTGTGAATGGGGTTGGAGCGGGGCATAGAATCTAGAAAAGAAAAGTTTAAAATATTATATAAATAATAATTGATTATACAGCTACACTTATTTATTTAACTTTGAATTGTCAAGAATTTGGTTAGAAACTGGTGTTAGGGATTATATCATTTATTTGGGATAGAAGTCGGTTGTTAGTCAAAGTATCGCCTTTAGTTTGAACATAAACAGCAAAAACCAGCAAAAACTACATAATTTGATTTATTAGTTGCATTCGCATAAAGTGATTTACATTTATGGCGCTTGGAGGCTTAGATTCTGTGGTAACCTAAAATTACAACCTGAGTTTGGCTAGTTTCGAAAGTTGGAATTAATTTTATTTGATAATTTTCTAAATTCTCCTCAATATTGATTATATCATCTATTTCAAGCTTGTCATCTAAATGGGGTTTAGAGTAATTTTTGAAAAAAGCTTTTTTGGTTTCTAGTTGTAAAATCTCTTCCTTATTTCTAGCTACAACAAAAATAGGTTGGTGAATTTCTCCAAAAACCCCTTCAAAATATCCTCCGAAGTTAATCAACCATAATTTAGGTTGGTTTTCATCTTTATTTACAGTTCCCAAGTCTTTTTTAGTAATTTGAATTTTGTATCTATCAATAATATCTAATTCTCTGTAAAGATCTAAATGTAACCTTTTATTAATTAATCCAAACCATTTGGTTTTTAGATCCTGATATGTATCTTCTATTTGAGCTCCGACACTAAAAATAATATCGTGTAATTCAGTATTGCACTTTTCCGCTCGCCCTCCTACATAGCAAGCATACAATTTAAGGTTAATATCTTCAGGTGCGTTAATTGTTTTGGTCATAAATTGCTTATTTTACATCATCTAGACCTATTTGATTTTCTGGGGTTAAATTACTTGATTTAGTATTATTGGGTCTAAAAGTTATATTTAGATAAGATTGTTTGCGGCTTTTTCTCGCTTGCTAGAAATTTTGGCGAATTCACAGCCTGTATCGCCTTGAGCTGTTGAATTAATAAATTATACTATCAAGTATTTGGTGAAAAAAACTTTCGTGCTTTCTTTAATCTTTTTTTAAAAAATCTCTAACTAAAATCATTCTGTTTTCTACGCTACCCGTTACTTTCAAAAATTTGCCTTTGCAGTTTTGGTTCAAAAAGTTAAAAATAATTATATCTATGTCGTTCCTTTTATTTAAATTTGCTCTCAAATCTCTCTCAAGGGCTTCAAATTCAATCGGGCAATAAATTATGTGAGTGTAGTTTTTTAGTCTCTCATTTACAAGAATACGGTAAATTCCAAGCTCGCTAGCAGTTTTTGTGGTGTCTAGTATCGTATGAGCTAAATAATCAATTACAGTTCTATCAGTTACATAATTAGTTTCTTGTTCATCTTCTGTTTGAATATGATTTAAAAGCAAATGATTTTGAAAAACTGTTCTAACGTCGGGTGGTAGTAATTCAAAGTTATTAACCCCAACACTAGGCCAAAAATTAGTTGTAGTCCTAGCGAGAGATTTGATTCCAAACTCCCTACTAATTAACTCTGCTAAAGTAGTTTTGCCTGTTCCATGAGCTCCGCAGATCCCTATTTTATACATATAAATTATATATTATTTTTATTACTTACACTTTTGAATAAATTCCTTTTGAAAATTAACTAAGATTCCTAAAGCCTGCATAGCTTCATCAAGAGCTTTATTAATTATACTTTCATCTACAATATTAGCTCCCGCTTCAAGCATAACTATGTTATTAGCATCTCCTGAAACGACTAGATCTAGCTCAGAATTTGTCATTTGTTGATGGCTTGGGTTAATTATAAATTTTTTAACTTTAGTTAATTTAGGAGTTTCTTGTTTTTTTTGAATTGCATTTTTAAGTTTAATAGCGTACTTTGGACTTACTTGCATGACAGCCTTACTAATTTGATTAAGTTTCTCGATACTTGGAATATCGGTTAAGTCTAAATTTCTTACAAAAGTTTCAATTTTATTCCAATTTTCATCCAGTATTTGAGCATTATTTAAAGTTTCAATCTCTAAATCTTCAAAAGATAAAGTTTGGCTTTCAGCATCAACATCGGTCTCAATCAAAGCAACTCTAACGGCTGCTACGGGGCCACGAAATACAGATTTAGCACTTTCTTCTGTTTCCTGAAATTTATACTGCCAGCTATTTCTATCGGAAACTGTATCAATCCCCATTTGAATAGTCTTAGCGACGCCACGTTTGAATACTTCAATTGCAGATGACATCGCATTCCCTAAATTATCGTGCCTGTTTTTGATACTTTGACTGTTGACCC
Organism: Minisyncoccota bacterium; assembly: GCA_043772945.1. Lineage (GTDB taxonomy): Bacteria > Patescibacteriota > JACMRA01 > JACMRA01 > JACMRA01 > JAYVFR01. The sequence goes on from JAYVFR010000021.1 coordinate 2,924, forward strand.
ATTCAAGCTTAAATCCCTTATCAATCTCGCTTTGCTCAAGTTTTGTTTCAACACGTTCCTCGTCTTTGAGAATTACAAGAAATGGATAGATTAATTTGGATTTATATTCATTTTCATTTTTGGGGCTATCACTTGTATTAATAATAGTTTCTCCCAGTGGAATGATTTGATTGAAATTAATATAACCTGTTTCCTCTTTAATTTCTCGAATAAGGGCTCCCAATTCAGTTTCTCCATCATCAATCCCTCCACCAACACAATAAGCATTATCTGATAAACCAATATTTTGCCAGTTTACTATCAAATATTTTTGAGTTCTAGGATTAAAAATAACAGCCTTTGACGTTCTCCTTAAAACTTCTCCTTCAAACGGTTCCCTGCCAATTATTACTTGATTACTTAAACTATTGTTAGAATTAATTATTTCATCTGTTTTAAGCTCAAATCCGCACATATTGAGCGCAGTCGACGCCCCAAGAACAGCCAGAATATCGGCTTGATTAATTAAATCTAAACTGAGGGTTGTGATAATTATTTGGATTTCAGTTCTAATATTAGGATCAAAAAGCGATCTCAGACTCCTATCAACCATACGCCCAATTAAAATTGCTTTATCATTAGGACGTCCTTCACGCTTATTAAAAAGACTACTTTTAATTTTGCCACTAGCATACATTTTTTCCTCATAAATTACCTGAAGCGGGAAATAATCTCTACTTGTTTCTTTACCTACAACCACAGCAATTAAGAGTGTTGTTCCTCCACAAGTAACCGTAACGCTAGTTGTCGCTTGAGTTGCTAAAAGCCCTGTTTCTAAAGTTATTTTTTGGTTATTAAAATTTAATTCATGTTTAATGGGCACGTTTTGGAACATATTTTTTTAATTCTTTTTTTAATTCTTTTAAAGAGATTGTGTTATTTGATTTGAATATAGTTGTATCAGTAGACTTATTTTTTGGCAAATTATCAATACTGTTTGAGTTGACATTATAGTTTAGTTATCGTAAAGGTTGTGTCCGAATTAATTTAATTAACTTTTAATTAACTTTTCAAATGAAAAATCTATTTTCTAAATTTAACTTTAATTTTCCTAAAATATCTAACTATTTTCCGAGCCTTGGTTTAGATGATAATTATCAAATGAGGCTTAATTTATATATCATTACTAGCGGAGCTTTGGGTCTTTTACTAATGCTTTCAATTTTAGATTGGGCAGGAAATTTTGGAGGGTTTGTGGGTGGATTGATGGCGCTTTTGGTAGGAAGAGGCTCAATTTTAATACCACTTACTTGTTGGCTTTGGACTTGGATTTTTATTCGAATTCAACGTGAGAAAGTAATTAATCGCGATTTAAATATTCGTTTGGGTTGGGGGGTTTTATTCATGGTTTGGGTAGCTCTTGCCTTATTGAACATGCTTTTTGGGGTCGAAAGTCCTGATCAAGTCGAGATAGGGGGCGGGTTTATGGGTTATATTCTCTATCCTTATTTGCTACATAACACTAATTCTATTCTAGATTTTGGGGTGTTTGGGAGTATAGTTATTTTGTTTGGAATTGGGCTTTTTGGGTTTTTTTTAACTTCGCAAAAAAAGTATACCGAATTTATTGATATTATTAAAGATTTATTGAAAAATCCAGACAAGCTTTGGAATTCGATTCCCGACATTTTTGATTTGTGGCACAAACCTAGACTAGAAGCCTTACCTACTTTAGAATTAGAAACCCAAGAGGAAGTCTCCGAAGAAATGCCTGAAAACCAAGATATTTCAATTGATGATAGTCGTCTCAAGGGGGCAGAAAGTTATTTTAATAATATTTCGAATTTTAGTGACTACACCGAAGAAAACGAGCAGGATATTTTTATACAAGAGGATCAAAAAAACGATTTATTATTAAATCCATCCGTAGACTTGCCTTTGATTAGTCCAAGTATTTCTCAATTTATCACTGAAAAAAAATTTTCTCAAAAATGGCAAAAACCAAGCCTTGATTTACTTTATACAAACACTGTCAAAAAAATTGAACCCGTTGATATTGATGACAAAAAAATGAGAATTAAAAATACTTTTAGTTCATTCGGGATTGAGGTTGCTATGGGGGAGGCTATTACTGGCCCTACTATTTCGCAATTTACTTTTCGCCCTGCTAGCGGAGTTAAACTCTCTAAAATTAATTCTCTTCAAAATGATTTAGCTCTTTCCTTAGCTGCTAAAAGTATTCGTATGGAGCTTCCTATTCCTGGAATGAGCTTTGCGAGTATTGAAATTCCGAATGCAAGCAGAACGCCAATTAGGATTAAGGATTTAATCTCTAGCCCCCAATTCCAAAAATTTGTTGGAGAGTTACCGATTGCAATAGGAACAAACGTTAGTGGTGAAAATATTATTTTTAGTCTCTGCAAAACTCCGCATTTACTTGTTGCAGGAGCTACAGGGAGTGGTAAATCAGTCTGGATTAATTCACTTCTTTTAAGTCTTTTATACAAATATTCTCCAACAGATTTGCAAATAATTATGGTAGACATGAAGATGGTTGAATTAACGCTTTATAATAATATTCCTCATCTTTTAACTCCTGTTATTACAGAACCAGATAAAATAATTAACGCTCTTCGATGGAGTGTATCTGAAATGAATGCTCGTTACAAGTTGCTTACAAGATTTGGTAAGCGAAATATTGCTGACTATAATGATTTTGTAGTTGCTACCAAAACCACAGAAAAAATGCCTTATATTGTTTTTATTATCGATGAACTTGCTGACTTAATGATGCGAGCCAAAACTGAGGTAGAGCCTTTGATCGCTAGGCTTACTGCAATGTCAAGAGCTGTTGGAATTCACTTAGTTCTGGGTACTCAGCGACCTGACACAACTGTGGTAACAGGACTTATAAAGACAAATGTTCCTAGTAGAATTTGTTTTGCAGTTGCCACTCAAATTGATTCAAGGGTTATTTTAGATACTGGAGGAGGAGAGACTTTACTCGGGCAAGGAGATGGTTTGTTTAAAAACCCAAGTGCAATTAGGCCAGTGCGATTCCAAGGAGCTTATGTAGACGAAAAAGAAGTTAAAGAAGTAGTGGACGTTTTAATAGACCAAAAAATTAAAGGTAAATTTGATAATTACAATCCCGATGTAATAGAGCCACCAGCAGGAATGGTTACTTTAGTTGGAAGTCGTGGTAGGATTGAACCAGAAAGTGCCGTAATGCTTTACGAAGAGGCTAAAAAACTTGTTGTGCAAGAAGGTCAATGCTCACCTAATATAGTGGCAGGCAATCTAAAAATTGAGTTAAAGCAAGCCAAGCAACTAATAGAAGAATTAGAAGCTAATGGAATTGTAGGTCCTGAAATAGATGGAATGAATGGTCGCGAGGTTTTAGTTATTTAATTTAATTTGTTGGGATTTTTTTAAAATATCACGTGAGGATTTTTTCGACTAGCTTGACATAATCCTTGACAAGAATTGTTAAAAGTTAGATTTTAAACAAAATTTATTTCAACAAACAGAATCGTGATATGATTACTCGTTCAAATCTAAAAGCAAATTCACGTAAACAAAAATTATTAACCCAAAAACGCCAAAAGAAAACTAATTTATTTCTTCAGATTCCAGACTTAAAGAAAATTACTTTTGGAATTGAGTTGCAATTTGTAACTTTTCTTGTTTTAACGGTTGCTATTTTAGGTTTAATGAACTACGTCAATCGATCTAGTAATTTGGATACTCAAGCAGAAAATGCGAATAATTCTTATCCTAGAATTTTAAATAATTATAATCGTAAAGTTATTAATAACAATAAAGAAGTTCTTTTACGCGAGTAATTTTATTTTTTAATCAGTCTTTTTTAAGTGTTCATGAAGTATTTTTACCCGTCCTTAAACAAAAATCTGTGGCAACTAATCGGTCCTTCAATCGTTTTTGTAGCCCTTAGCCTTAGCAGCGGAGAGATTATGCTTTGGCCTGATATGATAGGAAAGTATGGTTTGCAAATTATTTGGCTAATTCCTATTGTTCTAATTCTGCAGGTTGGGGTTAACCTCGAAATAGAGCGTTACACTATTACCACTGGTAAAAATATTTTAACGGGCTTAATTCAAAAGCAAGGATTTTTAAAGTATTTGTTTATTTTGGGAGTTTTTGGGAGTTTACTTTGGCCAGGTTGGGTATCAGTAGCAGGAAATACTTTATCAGTTCTATTAAAAGCTAATAGTTACGGGAATGTATTGTCAGCCTTTTTGATGATGCTTGTTTTAACAATCTGGTTTCACCCTAAAAGTTATCAAATAATGGAGCAAATTTCTAAAATAGGTTTATTTTTGATAGTAATTACCAGCAGTATTGTTTTAATCAATAATTTTAAATTAAGTTTAATTCTTTCATCTTTTCAGAATGTTTGGATACCAAATCAGTCGAATGATAAGCTAACTTATTTAGCTGCTCTTGCTTTTGGAGGGACTAGTGGAGTCTTAAATTTAGTTTATAGTCATTGGGTAACGGCTAAAAAATACGGAGCAACTCAAATTCCAGCAGGGAATGAAATTGATTGGAACAATCCAAAAAGCCTAATAAATTGGCAAAGTTGGTGGAAAATATTAGTCAAAGAGCATTTGTTTATTTTTTATTTAGGGAATTTGCTCGGAACAATTGTCGTAGGTCTTGTAGCCGTTATGACTCTTGGGGCTTCTAAAACCCCTCTTTCTGGTTTTGAGATTATTCGTTTTCAGATAAATTATTTAAATAATGAAGGTTGGAATTTGGGAAACTTTTGGGGAATTGGAGTTGTAATTCTATTTGTAATGGCACAGATGACTATACTTGATGCAGCGGGTAGGTTGCTATCTCAAGCTTTTAAGGTCAAAAAGAATGATAGTTTAGTTTTAAAATGGTGGCATAATCATAATAATTTAAGTCATTTAGTTGGGTTTATTGGACTTTTGGTTTTAATTGCTGGGATATTTAATTCAAAAATCTCGCAACCAGCTCAGTTAATCCAGATTTCCGCTACACTTTCAGCATTTCTAATGGTTATTTACCCGATTTTTATTTTACAAATCAATTCTAATGAGTTACCGATACAAACTAGACCAAAACTTTGGAATAAAATACTTGTTATTACTTGTTCACTATTTTATGCAGTTGCTAGTATTTGGACATTTTTTGTTAAATAAAAACTTAATAAAAAACCTAATAATGAAAAAATTATAACATGTCCGTGCATACTGAAATTTTTAAGAAAGCTTCTAAAACTTATTACTATTCTAATATCTTTTTTCCTCCTAAAATTCAAATAAAGATCTCAAGACTCTATTCTTTTGTGAGGATTGCTGACGATTACGTGGACTCTGTTCCTCAGAATAAACAAGCATTTTTGGAATTACGCTCTAATTATAATGGTTTGCTAAATGATAAAAGTTACCAGATGAGCTTTGTAAACTCTAATCAATTAGATTTTGAGATTATACAAAGTTTCATAAATTTAATTAACGAAGAAGGTTTTGACTTGAAATGGGTCGAGGCTTTTTTGGATTCAATGGAACTTGATACTAATCCTGATTTTATTTATCAAACAATGACTCAAACCAAAAAATATATTTACGGTTCAGCTAGTGTTATAGGGCTTTTTGTGGCAAAAATTTTAAATTTAGATGAGGCTTCTTATAAAGGAGCGACGCTGCTTGGTGATGCTTTCCAGTATATTAATTTTATTCGGGACATTGCAGAGGATGTTGTGCTCAATAGATGTTATTTCCCAAAAACTGAATTAGAAAAATTTGATTTATTAAATCTTACAAAAGAGGAGTGCTACGAGAAACCAGAGAATTTTAAGAGGTTTATGGAGGCTCAAGTTTATACTTATTCAAAATGGCAACTGAAAGCTGAGGAGTATTTTAAATATATTCCCAAAAAATACCGTATTGCTATAGCGACCGCTAGTGATATGTACGCTTGGACAGGTCTTGAAATCTCTCGGGATCCATTTTTAGTATTTCAAAAGAAAGTTAAACCGAGAAAAAGAAGAATCTTTTTAACAGCTCTAAAGAATTTGCTGAGGTAAAGCTTAAAAGAAATCTCTTCTCTTGTTAAAAAGCTAGATCTCCCTTAGTATACACGTTTGTTTATAGATTAGAGGTTTTTTTTATTTTGTTCAGTTTATATCCTCTTGATTAAAAAAAGTAATTAGTTGTTCATAATTCATTCACAAAAAAGAAGTGATAATTATGCTTTTCTATGCCCGTTTACTCAAAAAATAGCTTTCAAAAACCTTTCGCTCTAACAAAATTTTCGACAAACCCTAAAAAGAATTTATTCAAAAACCTTTCTAAAATATGTTTCTTTGTTGTTATTTTTGGGCTTATAGCTTTTTCAGTTAAATTACTAGCTAGTAATAATACAAATCAAGCAAATAAAATCAATCAGAATATTTCTAATGCTGATAAACAGCAAGTTGGGAGTTTGGTTGATAGCAAAGCGGCTAAAAAAAACTTAAAACCTCAAGAAGAGTTAAAGCCTGAAATCAAAAAACTTTCCTTGCCAGTGAAAGCCGATATAAAGCTTCCTGTAATTATGTACCATCATATTAATAATCTTGATGGCATTCCAGCAACCGATGCTATTGGAATTGGGCTTCGCGTTAGTGAAAATGTTCTCGAAAAGCAGTTATTGTATCTGAAACAGAATAACTACACTACAATTAATAGCTTTCAGCTTAATGACTACTGGAAAAGTGGTATTCCACTCCCTGATAAACCAATACTTTTGACTTTTGATGATGGGTATATTGATAATTATACTAAAGCCCTTCCACTCCTCCAAAAGTATAAAATGGTTGGGGATTTTGCTATTATTACTAAAGTTATTGGAACGGGCGAATATATGAATTATGATCAATTAAAAGATATTCTAAAGGCGGGAAATAGTATTAGCTCTCATACTCAACTGCACTGCTCCCTCGCTTATAAACAAAAAGATGGTACTTTCCTTGATACTCCTAATTCCTCTAAGGATTCTAAAGAAGAATGTCCAAGCTTAAATTATCCAAGTCAGATGAACAGTAATCAAGTTAAAAACGAATTAATCAATTCCAAAAAAACTCTAGAAGATAATTTGGGAATTAAAGTAACAACCCTTGTCTATCCTTTTGGTTATCATAATAAACAAACCCAAGCCTTCGCTCGAGAGGCGGGATATGAGTTTGCCTTTACAGTAATGCCTCAAGGAGATGAGAATTTAGATCTTTCTTCGCCTTTTAACTTGCCCCGATACCGAGCTAACGGTCAACAGGATTCAATTCTGCGAGGGTTTTTTGCAGGGGGACGCTAATGTTTGACTAATGATAAATTCTGTGGCAATAACTTGGGAGCAAAGTCTGAAATTCTTAAAAAGAGGTCTTTTCCAATGGTTAAAATTAGTTGTGTTGTTCATTTAAAAAGCTCTGGACAAATTCTTGTTCATTTCAATAAACCTTTCAAAGACTTAAAAGCCATATCTAGATACTTGAATGAAGTTTTAAAATGTAAAAATTATTTTAACCAGTATTCAACCAAAATCAATAATTTAAAAGAATTAGGACATTTCTCCTTTGTCGAATCTACTTACAGCCGCATAGAATTATGTCTTAGTGCTATCCGGGCCGAAGATTACCAAGCTGTGTTGAATGAAGTTTTATTGGCTTTAAATCACTTTGAGGTTATTTTTAATGTTATTGACCAGCGCCTCAATTAGCTTTTGGTGTTTCAGGTTTTCCAATCATTTACTTTTTTTAGTTATGGTTGGATTTTTTTTTGCAATTTCTATTTTTGGCATTTAGTGCAGTAGACTGTTGTGCGTGAGACGTGAACTATTTTTTTTAAGATTTTCCCGCAAATAAAGCATTCTTTCCCTGCTTGATTATAAACTTTGTGAAAAGCTGCGTAATTACCTCGAGAGCCATCTGCCAGTAAATAATTCGCTATACTAGAGCCTCCTTCATCAATTGCTTTAGTTAAAATTTCTTTGATACCTTTGTAAATTTTTAAAGTTTCATTTTTTTTAAGAGATTTGCAAGTCCGAAAAGGATAAACTCCCGCATAAAAACAAACCTCATCGGAATAAATATTTCCAAGACCACAAACCACTGAATTTTTTAAAAATAATTGTTTGATAGTTCCGCTGGAATTTCTTAGTTTTTTACCTAAATAATTTAATGTAAATTCTGGATCAAAAGGATCAAGTCCCAATTTGTCAAAATGTTTATCATTTTCGAGAGCTTCAGCTGAGGGATAATAAAGCAAATATCCAAATTGTCTTGTGTCATTATAAAAAAGAGTTCCATTTTCAAGTTCAAAAATAATATGAGAATGTTTGCTTGGAAGTTTATCCTCAAGCCTAATTGGATGTCCACCAGAGATTGTCTGAGTTTCACTTTGATAAACTAGTTGACCTGTCATTTTTAAATGAATCAACAAAATTCTACCAGCATAAGTTTCTAAAATTATATTTTTATTAATTCTCTCCAGGCTTTTGATTTTTTGATTTATTAGGCCGTTTATAAATTCGTTTGTTTTAAATTCGTCTTCTAATCTTTTTGTACCTTTGCTGTAAACAAGTTTGGGTTTATTAATTGTGATTCCTTTGATTGTTTGGTTTATAATATAAGGTTTTAGGCTTTTGCGAAGGCTTTCAACTTCGGGTAATTCAGGCATATGTGCAATTTATATAAATAGGATTTGTTGTTTGGTAAGTACTAAAAAATCTTTCTAAGAATTTGACAGCTAGTAAGCTTTGTTTGTTGTTAATAGTGTCTTTATCGTTTTGATTTTCTTGGCTTAATTCAGTTTCTTCCTCACTCCCTGATAAAAGATAATTATTTACATTAGTAATTTTACCTTTATTGATTGATTGGAGACAAATACTTCCAATGGTTAATCCTTCATCGTTTTGAGTTATAATTAAATTTAGAATGTCAAGGCTTTGGTCATCGCTTAGGACTGTTTTTTGATCTTTAGTTAATTCAGTTAAAATATTTAAACGGTCTCGCCAAAGAGCAGCAAATTTATAATCATCATCTTTAATAGCGGTTTGAATTTTATCTTTGACCCAGTTAATACTTTCCTCGTTATCTCCTTTAAGAACAGATTTAATTTTTTTCAATTTGTTTTTGTAATCCTCTAAACTCTCCTTTCCAATGCAAATTCCATCACATTGCTTGACTCCATAATAATCACAACTTTTACCATCGAAACGGGTTTTAGAACAGAAAGGAAAAATTTGCCTAAGCGTTTTGAGGCTAGAAATGATTTGAAACTTTTTAGTGTATGGTCCTAGATACTCACTGTTTGGATCTAGTTTGTTACGTTCTATTGTAATTGTTGGAGCTGGGCTTTGAGTTTGAAACCGAATATAAACATAATTATCAGCATCTTTAAGCAGAATATTATAACGAGGTTGAAGGTTTTGAATTAGGCTTGCTTCGAGCCTTAAAGCCTCAGATTCACTACTAACTATTGTATACTCGATTCGATAAATTTGACTAACCATTAGTTGAATTCTCATTACGTGGTTATTTGAATCTTGGAAATATTGACTAACACGATTTTTTAAGTCTTTTGCTTTGCCGATGTAAAGCAGGGAATCATCTATTCCATAGTAACGGTAGACACCCGCTTGGTGCGGGATTGTAATAATTGTTGGTTTAAGAGAACTAATATATGGATTGAGCACAAAAAGTATTAAAGCTAAATTCAAACAAATTTGTCAATTTAATAAAGTGTGTTTATCTGGTGATTGAAAACCATTTTCTTTAAGGAGAAAAATTTTATGTTAGAGCAAAACGTTACATTTGGTCCCGAACAACCAAAATTCACAACAACGTTTGACGGTGAGAAAGCTTTTCGTCTCAATGATCAAGAAAGTATTAATGCATTTTTTGAGCTCTTTAAAGCTTTTGTGAATAGCAACGAAAGTGCTGCAGCCGAAAAAAGTACTTACTTTGATGGAGATAATGGTAAAGGATCAAGCTTAGAATGTAAAAATTGTGTTGTTTATACTCTTATGCCAAGTAACAATGAGACCCCAGAGATTTATCTTGTTCCGACATGCAAACGAAGAAAGCTTTTTTGGGTTTTCCCTCGGCGGTGGCAAACAGGAAATATCTTTACTATTCGAATCTAGTAAAAACAAATAGCAACAAATTTTTTTACATTGCTTCCCTGAATTATCAAGTTCGGGGATTTTTTTTACGGGAAAATATCGCTCTGGGATTTTTTTTACGGGAAAATTTTCTTAATAAACTTCAAAATCAGCTTTAAATTAAGCACAAAAAGTATTTACAGATAAAATCAAAACCACTTTCTATAAATTGACAAAATTACAGCGAATCACAATTAGAACAAGCAATTATTGATAATTTAGAATTATTTTTGTTAGAACTTGAGAGAGGTTTGGCTTCTGTAAAAAGGTAATTTCCCATAAAAGTATTTGACTAAACAAATAGAAAGTATTTTTGTATGAAACAAAGATTTATTAATATTACCAAACCCTATGTCTAAACAAATCTACATTAACTTAATCACCAAAGACCTTGCTAAATCTACTGCATTTTACGCGGCTATCGGCTTTACCAAAAACGAAATGTTCAGTGGCCCGACCGCTACCAGTATGCAATTTTCTGATGATATAATCTTTATGTTGCTGACCGAGAAGTTCACTCTCAATTTTAATGACGGCAAGGTAATTGCCAACCAAAAACAATCCGTGGGGGCGTTTTATGCACTGTCATGCGACTCTCGAGAAGCTGTAGACGAGTTCTGTGCTGCAGCTAAAGCCAATGGCGGCCGTGTATATGAAAATGATTTTAACAAAGCTAATGCAGGGGAGGTTATGTATTCCTTTGAGGTCGAAGATCCAGACGGATATATCCTTGAGCCAGTCTTTATGGACGTGAGCAAGTTTCCAGGGGTCTAAAAATGCCAAAAATGCACGAGGATAAGACATTTACACGAACTAATAAAACTATGCCAAATCTAACAACTGAAATAAACACTTTTCTCAACTCTTGCCAGCAAGTTCTTTCAACCCGACATGCTACAGAGCACAGTTACCGGAAGTCACTTGAAATCTTACTCGGAGCAGTTAATAACTCACTAAAAGTTTTGAATGAACCCAAAAGACAAAAAGTTGGAGCTCCTGACTTTATCCTATTTAGAAACGGAGTTCAAATTGGTTTTAGGGTAGGGTTAATTAATATTTTCTAAAAATCAATTGTAAAAAAGTATTAGCAAATTTTTGCAATTACTGTTAGGCAGCTTATCTTTATATGTAAGTGATGAAAATAATTAAAAATGTTTACAGTAAAATGTCGAAATATATTAAAAATAATATGATCAAATTAACAAATTATAAGCTATTACCCTATACAGATTATGAAGGACGAGGACATAAAATACCTGTATTTAAAAAATTTATATCTGAAAATAAAGAATTGCTGTATTGCGGAGTAAATCACACCTACGATCCAGATGATGACTTATTTAATCAACTTAGAAAGCAGATGGAAGATTTTAATCCAAATTTGATCATACTGGAAGGATGGCCTATAATTAACCCGGGTAATCCTAAGCGAGAGGCATATTTTAAGTCAGTTTTAACAAAATCGTATAGACAAATAGTGGAAGAAGCAGGAGAGTTTGGATTTGCCCTAAAATACGCACTTGAAAAAAATATTGATGCATTTTGCGCAGAGCCTGAATTTGAAGAGCAGATAAACTATTTGGGTCAAACATACAACACCGGGCAAATTTTTGTTAATCAAATACTCAAGATGGCGGTACAGTTTTATACTATAAATCACGGTAGCAGTATTAAAGAATACTTAATCAATGAGGTCGAGGGGCTAGAATCGAAATTAGCTCAAAATACGAAGTGGAAAAAATTTGACTTTAGCTATGATAATTTTCTTCTAATATTTAAAGAAGAGTTTAAACAGGGGTTTTTAGATTGTACGAACGAATTTATAATTGAAATAAATGACCCAATACCTTGGACTACCAAAAGTTATGACTGGACAACTAATAATCAAGTTGTACAAGATGAGGGCAGTTTTAGAGATAATCTTATTTTAAATATAATCAGTCAAAAATCAAAAAATTATAACAAAATATTAGTTGTTTACGGTGGCTCGCATTATTACGCACAAGAAAGAGGCTTAGAAACAATTTACATCGTTGACTTACATGGCAGTTCTAAGAAAAAAGAAAATTTTTTGACACAAAACTTATATGCAAATATGGGTTAACCAGTTATTAATTGCTATTTAAATTTTAACAATATATATTTATGCAAGCTAAAGAAATCAAAATTAATCAATTTCTATCTTCTCAAGGTACAAAGTTTATTATACCAGTTTATCAAAGAAATTATGACTGGAAACAAAAACAATGCCAACAGTTATTAAGTGATATCGAAAATATAAATCCAAAGTTAGGCTACTTTATTGGTTCTGTTGTTCATAAATCTAAATCTAATCTAACTGAAATAAGAGAATTAGTTATAATTGATGGTCAACAAAGGCTAACAACCCTGACACTTTTTTTATACGTAATTTCGGAAGTTTTTCAAAAAAACAACGACAGACAATTTCAACAAATATTAGATTATTACATTTTCAACAAGTACGACACTTCAAGTGTTAAATTAAAATTAAAACTAATAGATAGCGATTTTAAAACCTTAGATGATCTTATTAATAATAATTCAACTAAAGAACCTGACGGCAATCGATTATTAGAAAACTACTTATATTTTAGAGAAAAAATTGATTCGCACGAGCTAGCTAAAAAACTTTATTATAATTTTGGACAACTTATGATTGTTGAAATTGCTCTAGATGAAAAAGATAATCCACAAAAGATTTTTCAGAGTCTCAATTCTACAGGTCTTGAGTTATCTCAAGCAGACCTAATTAGAAATTATATCTTAATGGATTTGGATTACAATTTACAAGAAAATATTTACAAAAACTACTGGTCAATAATTGAATCAAATTGCAAAGATAAAAACACCAATGAATCCAAAATGTCATTCTTTTTTAGAGATTTTTTGACATTTAAATTTAATAAAATACCCTCGTATAACAAGGTTTTTGATGAATTCAAAAGTAGATACCCATCAAATTCATCAGACATTGAAGATCTAAAGCTATCCCTTGAAGAAATAAAACGTTTTTCAAGCAATTACAACAAATTTATTAACTATGGCAAAGTAACGGATCTTGAAATAAAAGCTGAGTTAAGGAATATTGATATGATTGAAGTGTCTGTTTGTTATCCTTTTTTATTGGGTATATTTGACGATTTTGAAAACAACAAAATTTTAAAACTTGAGCTACTAGAGATTCTAAAGTTAATCCAATCTTTTGTATTTAGAAGATTTATCTGTAATTTACCTACCAATGCTTTGAATAAAATATTCATGACATTTTGGGCAAATGCGTGGAAACTCAAAAATAAATACCCAAGTATTTCACTATATCAAGCGACTGCAAAAATACTTTGTGACTATGGGAATACTATGCAATTTCCTAAAAATGAAGAAGTCAAAAAAAACCTACAGATTCGAGACATCTACAAATCCCAATCAAAAAATAAACAATATTTGTTTGAAATGTTGGAGAATAATTATTCTAAATTCATTGAAAATAAAATTGATATTACAAAAAATAAAAGTTTATCAATAGAACATATTTTTCCACAAAATCCTAGTGATCTATGGCGAAGTGAAATAAACAGCGATGAAGAATATGAAAACCTAAAAGTTTTGTCTAACACATTGGGTAATTTAACAATTGTAATAAACAATTCAAGCCTTAGTAATAAATCCTTTATTCAAAAGCGTGATATGAATACAGAATTGTCTAAAGGGTATCGATATAGTAAGTATCACCTAAACGAAACTTTGATTAATCTTGAAGGTTGGAACTTGAATGAATTAAACAACAGGTCAAACTTATTAATTGAAAAATTCATTGAAATTTGGGCTTATCCTCAACTTCAGATTGACTTAGATAACACGGAGCAAGAACTAGACATTTTGGATATTGAAAATCCAACATTTTTGAAGCCTGAGTATATACTTTTGAACGAAAATAAAATCAATGTAAGCTCTAATATAGGAGTAATTATTGAAGTGCTAAAAAATATTCATAATTCAGAACCCGAAGCACTTTTTATACCAATTATTAAAGATTCGTTTGGGATAACTCGAGACATTGCAACCTTAAGAAAACCTACTAAGATTGCAGATGGAATCTATGCTGAGAGCAATTATTCATCCAAAGAGCTGTATTCTAGGATTAAAATTTGTATTGAGAATTGTGATTATACAATTGATCTAAGAATAAAATTCAAGTCAACAGACACTAATCAAGATTAATTTTGAACAATAACGAAACGGAACTTAAATATTTACGTATTAACAAATTATTTCTAATGACTAATAACAATCAACTCGAATCAAACAACCCAAAACTCCCAATCAGCTGGCAGGAGGTCAAGCTTGGGGATTAAGATTTAAAATGTATATGTGATTCTCATGTTACTATTTTGAGAGTAAATCCAGATTTTGTTTTAGCGAAGTTTCTTAATCATTTTTTTAAATCAGAATTTTATTGTAAAATACTTAACCGCTGCCTCTCTTCTCCTCCCTTAAAGCAAACAAATACAAACTCTCAACCTTGGCTCTGGCCCAGTCGGTTTTACGCAGAAAAGTTAGGCTTGAATTTATACTTGGGTTTGTCGTAAAACATTTAATATTCACCATTTTACCCAGCTCTGGCCAGCCATATTTATTTTGTAAAAATTCTACTATATATTTTAGGGTTTTACCATGAAGTGGATCTTTAGATTGATTTTGAGCTTGCATGATTGAGTGTTAATTTTTTAAAGTTTAAGTATTTTTGTAGTAAAGAGATTTTTAGATCCATATTTGCTACTTAGTATTTATACTTAATACTAAACACTAAAACTGCTATATCAAATTGAATTTTTTTACACTTTATTTAAGTTATATTTAATATTTAATCACAACAATAGCACTTATATTAAACAAAAAAAAGAGGTAGCCCCTAAAGACAAACCTCTTGAAATAACAACTTAACGAAATATTAAATTTAAGCAGTTTTTTGATTATTAGAAATTATTCTAATAAGTGTTACAGCCCCCCAAGCAACTAAAGAGTATATAACGATAGCGACTAGTGCTGCTGTGTCGAAATAAGTATTACCTTGACCTGGAGCAGGGAAAATTCCAGTAAAAGGCATAACAAATGGAGCAGTTACGTTATAAAGAAATCCTGTAAAGCCGCTTGTTTGAGCATTAAATAATAAAAACATTATTCTTAAAATCAAGATAACATTAATTAGACCAACTACAAACCAAACTAATTGAATGATTTTTTCAATACCCTCGCTTTTTTGCATATCTTCTTGAACTACATTATTCATTGGTGTAGTATTGATATAAGTTTGATTAGAAGGATTCGTTTGCGGTTCTTGATTTGGGATGTTGTTGGGATTTTGTTGCATATATAAAACTTTAAAATTTATTTCTAAAGCAATATAAATTACCTAGGGTGTTATGTCAATAAAAAATGACGTATATTTTCTATTAATGTTGAACTTAAAATCTATGGAATATTATCAGCTTTTTATTAGCAATACAAACAAATCTAATTCCCGTAGTTTTTCAATTTTTTTAGTTTAAATTAACAGATTGAATATGTAGTCTCTAATTTCACTTAAAATACAATTGAAATTCTGTTAGATTGAATCGATTTTAAATTCTACAATTATTAGAAATTTCATAAAAGTAGGTAATACTTCAAAATCACGCTACACCCGAAATATCAAAAAACAAATATTCACTTTACATCTAATTTAAGCTAAGATAGTCTAATAGATAAATTCTAAATTATCTTTTACTTAAATTTAACTATTTTAACTCTAACTAATTCCTTCTCACTGATAACACCTGGATTGAGCTGGTCTACAATGATTATACCATTAACAAACAGACATATGCTGAATTAGAAATTAGATATGGTAAAAGTGAAAACACCTTAAAAAACTTTGATTAAAATAATCTTTTTTTTAAAAAAAACGCATTTAATCACCTTTGACAAAGGTTAGATTTATCACTAAGTTTAAATATCAGCCAAAATTAATCAACATCTAGTAATTTTTTAAGTCATCTTCTACTATATCTAGTTTCATATTAGTAAAATCTCTTAAAGTGTAGGTTTTTGGCGGTCTTTTTTTTCACTTAATATGACTAATCTTCTTTTATCTAAAACTCAAAATCCTTATACAGTTTTTACATCTACTGCTAATTCTCGTATCGTAGAAATGTGTGAAAAGCAAGAGTCTAATATTTGGCTTTCCTCTGATATTAATTTAACTCATGACGCTCGTGATTGGGATAAACTAAATTCTGAGGAGCAGAGCTTTATTAAACAAATTTTAGCTTTTTTTGCGGCTAGCGATAGTATTGTGAACGAGAATATAGTTTTAAATTACACTACTCAAGTTCAAATCCCTGAAGTTCGTTATTTTTACTACTTTCAGATGATGATGGAGGCAGTGCAT
This sequence comes from Minisyncoccota bacterium, assembly GCA_043772945.1. Taxonomy (GTDB): domain Bacteria; phylum Patescibacteriota; class JACMRA01; order JACMRA01; family JACMRA01; genus JAYVFR01. The sequence continues at coordinate 19,542 of JAYVFR010000021.1, forward strand.
AGTAGAACTTATTCACAATTAATCAACACTTTTATTAGTTCCAATGAGGAAAGAGATTTATTATTTGACTCAATTAATAATAATAAAGCAATTAAAAAGAAAGCAGATTGGTGTCGAGAGTGGATTGATGGAGATAAGCCTTTTTATGAAAAGATGATTGCTTTCATGGCTGTTGAGGGAATTTTCTTTAGTGGATCATTCGCAGCGATTTTTTGGTTACGTGATCGTGGAATATTAGCTAATTCTCTCGGAGTTGCTAACGAATATATTTCACGCGATGAGGCACTACACTGTGAATTTGCTAGTGTGTTAATTAATGAATATAGTGGTGATGAAAAACCTACTAATCAAACTATCACTAAAATTTTAACTTCAGCCCTTGACTTAGAGAAGGAATTTATTGATCAGGCAATTCCTAACAGGCTTTTTGGTATGAATAAGGAATTAATGAACCAATATTTGGAATTTGTTTGCGATACTTGGCTAGCAGAGCTTGGTTGCCCTAAAGTTTATAACGTAACTCAGCCATTTCCATTTATGGCAACTATTGGTCAAATGCGAAAAGATAATATTTTTGAAAAAACTCGAACAAACTACGCAAGACCAACTGAGGCTAAAGAAATGGAATGGGACTTTATCTAAAAAACTTTGAAAAACTTGCTAAAAAATCTAACGCAAACAACTATGCTCCAAATTATTACACCAACTCAAAACCAAGTTTTAGAAATTTTAAACAAATATAACATAAATCTTTGGGAAGGGATAGGTGTTAACCAAATTTTAGAAGCTACATTAAATCGTTTACCCGAAAAAATCACTTATCCCGAATTGCTAGAATTAATGGCAGGCATTAGTGCAAGTCTTGCTAATAGCCATCCTGATTATTCAATTCTTGGTGCTAGAATTTTGATGTCTAAACTTTATTATGAACTCAAGTTACCGCAAACTAAATTTAGTGATAGCGTGAAGCAAATTTATGAGCACAAAGTTCATGGTCGTAAATCTACTAGAATGTCTAAGGAAGTTTTTGATTTTATTCAAAGAAATAGCCAAAAGCTTGAAGAAATTATAGATTACAAAAAAGATTTTGGAGATTATGATTATTCTGCTGTTTCATCCTTTTTAAAGAGAGGGCTTGAGAAAGTAGATAATCAAGTTGTAGAAGTTCCCTCACAAATGTTTTTGCGGGTGGCTATTGGAGTTAATATTTATCAGGAGAGGATGTTGATTGAGCTTGAAGCTTTTGAAGAAATTATGGATTATAAACCAAGTTTTAATTATATTAGCCAAGCCGATGATAACTTAAGACTAAAGAGAATTAGTGAGTATTATCACTTACTAGTTAGTCGCAAACTTTCACTCCCAGGTCCAATCTTAATGCATGCGGGAAGTGAGACTAATCAGATGGCGAGTTGCTTTCTTGAATATTGTGGGGATAGTTTGACTGACGATAACTATCATATTGATGGTAAGGTGGGAGGGATTATGAAAGCAATTACACAGCTTGCAGCCCAATCAAAAGGTGGTGCAGGGAGTGCCATTAGTTTGACTGATGTTCGTTCTAGTAGCAGTCCAATTATGAAAACAGGGGGTAAAAGTAACGGAATTTTGCCGTTTATGAAAATGATTGATGCTACAATCGGAGCGATTGATCAAAGTGGAAAGCGAGCTGGGGTTTGTACAGTTTATTTAGAGCCTTGGCATGCTGATATTTTAGAATTTCTAGATTCGGCTGATCATTTTACGATTGAGGAGAAGCGTTGCAAGCATTTGTTTTTTGGGCTTTGGATGAACGATTTATTTTTTGAGCGAATGACTCGTGACAAAGGTGCTGCTCAATGGACACTTTTTGACCCTGCAATTGCAACTAAGGAGCTAGGAAAGCCTCTTTCACAATATTTTGGAGATGAATTTAAGTCAAAATATGAATATCTGGAAAGCTTGAATGTTGGCAGGACTATCTCATTAATGGAAATTTGGAGTCGAGTGTGTAAGCTATTCCAAACAGCTGGAATGCCGTATATTGTGAACAAAGACCAGATGAATTTAAAAAGTAACCAAAAAAACATCGGTACAATTTATAGTTCAAATGTTTGCACAGAGATTGCTCTCGCTTCCAATAGTAATGAAACTGCGGTTTGTGTTCTCTCATCTCTTTGTCTTGGTAGGTTTTTTAACAGAGAATTATTAGGCAAAGTTGATTATGAGGGAATTATAGAGACTTCACGAATTGCAACTAGAAATTTAAACAATGTAATTGATTTGCAATATTATCCAACTCCTGAAACTCGCAATAGTTGTTTGGCTCGTCGTGCTATTGGAATTGGCGCACAAGGGCTTGCTGATTTGTTTGCTCAACTAGACTATGAATATACATCAAAAGATGCCCAACAAGTAAATAAAAACGTTTATGAGTGCATTTATTATGGCTCGCTTCTCGAATCAATGGAGCTCGCTAAGAAAGACAAGTCTTATTTAGGGTTTGAGGGAAGTGAGTTATCTAAAGGGTTTTTGCAATTTGACATGTGGGGAGTAGATGCCCAGAACACTTTCCTTGGTGCCGAAAAATGGAATCAGCTACGAAAAGATATTATGAAATACGGGATTCGTAATAGTGAAGTTACAGCCATTGCTCCGACTATGTCAGCTTCAATTAGAATGGGACAAAACGAGATGCATGAACCTTTTGGTAGAAACATTTACATACGTCAAATTATTGCTGGGAGTATGCAAATTGTAAATCAGTACCTAGTTAGAGACTTATTACAACTTGATTTATGGAACGATTACATGATGGCCCAAATTATTAACAATCAAGGTAGTGTTGTCGGAATTCCAACTATTCCAAAGTATATTCAACGTAAATACCAAACTGTTTATGAAGTAGATTTTAAAACCCGCAATCAAATGATGGCAGATAGAGCACCTTTCATTTCGCAAACCGCTTCTTACAATCAGTATTGTACAAATAGTGAGGCTAGTCCGACTGCTTTTACAGCTCGTATTATAGATGCGTGGAGACGTAAACTTAAGACTCTCGTTTATTACATGCACACTGAGGCGGCAACAACAGCCAAGAAAGAGTTTGGTGGTTTATTAACAACTCCAGATTTAACATTATCTTCTTCTGAGGCTAAGGTTTTAGAAGATGGAAGTATTTGTGTTATGGAGGCTGGGTGCGAGGCTTGTAGCAGTTAATTCTCTAGCTCACATCTCTTGACAGTTCTTAAAATTTCTAAAACAGTTTGGATTGTAACCGCAAGTTTCACTTGCTCTATTTTAGAGGAAATTTTTAGTGCTAAAAACTGTTGTTGGTCAAAGTGGTATGAGTTACCACTATGAGCTTGAAGGAAAAAAACATTCTGTATTTATTAATAATGAAACAGCACAAGAATGGAGTCCAAATCCCAATTGGCAAGTTTTAATGATAGCGTCTATTCAAAAGATCAATAATCCTGGTGATATAACTTTCATGGGTGTCGGTAGTATTTAAAATCGAGTGCATGTTTTTTACGCACTTCTTCCCGTCTCACTTTTTTTGTGGGGCTTTTTTTTGTAAGAAAATAATGTCACGTCGAGACTTTTTTTTGAGAAAATTTCGTTTGATGTGTAGTTCTATTAATTTTTTAAACCATAGCCTTTATTTATTAGATAAAGATTAATTCCTATCATTGTGCTATTTAAAGCTATTAAAACACTTAAGCTCAAAAAAATATTAATTTCACTTTGTCCACTAAAACCAAAACGAAAACCATCAATCATATAAATAATCGGATTAAATTTAGAGATATTTTGCCAGAATTCTGGAAGGGATTTAATAGAGTAAAAAACACCCCCGAGATAAGTTAATGGTGTTAAAACAAAAGTTGGAATAATATTTACATCATCAAAGCTTTTTGCAAATAGGGAGTTGAAAAATCCTAGGAGTGAGAAAGCGCTAGAAGTTAAAGCTGCATACAGTAGAATGATAAAAGGATTTACAATGCTAAGTGGCACGAAAAAAATTGAAATTAATAAAACTAAAAATCCGATTAATAACCCTCTAAAACACCCTCCAAAACAATAACCAAGTAAAATAGTAGAAGGAGATGTTGGAGATACTAATAATTCTTCATAGTTACGTTGGAACTTAGCCCCAAAGAAAGATGATACAACGTTAGTATATGAATTTGTAATAACAGCCATCATTACAATTCCAGGCACCAAAAATCCCATATAACCACCTGCATTATTATAGCCACTGATTCGTGATCCTACAAATCCCCCAAAAATGATGAAATAAAGAGATTGTGTAATTACTGGTGGTAGAAGTGTTTGGCTCCAAATTCTGAGTATTCGTTTGATTTCTTTGTTTGCAATTGTTTGGAAAGCGACTAAATTTAACTTAATATCCATACACTCTGTACTCAAATCAATACTAGTTTTTATGTCAACAAATCTACAATTGTTTCAAGCTGTTTAAAACTTATAAATAATTACTTTCAGTATCAGTATCGGTTTCGTTTAAGCTTTTGGGAATTTTTGGTAATTGTATTTTGCTTAGATTACTGGTTACTGCCCCATTAATTGGCATCTCTGCTGCATGTTCTGATTTGACTACATTAACAAGTGCTCCCCAGCGAGGGTTTTGGCTATTCTTAGGAACCATGATGGCTACTATATCTCCGATTTCAAGTCCTTGAGTTTTAATTGAGAAAGTAGCACTAGCCTTAAGAATTTTAACAGGTTCTGTATATTTATCAATTACTACATAAAAATTTTCACCATCAATTGTAAAAACTCCTTCAACTCGCTCTCTATCAATAGGGTGAATTAACTTAAAAATTTCTCTGTCAGGAGTTAGAATCCACTTCATTCTGTCCCCTACTACAAGTTGGGTCTTAGAGGCGTAATTCTGAGGAACTATATAAGTTTGTCCATTGTCTCCAATCATATATTCTCCATCAAAATAACCTTCTACCACTTCTTTGGCATCACTTTCCTCACGATTAACCTTACCCATTAGAGTAATTGGGCTAGTTAGGTTATCGCTTTCGCTTCTTTCTCCACTTCTGACACTTCCCTTAGACTCATCGGCAATGATTTGAGTTAGGAAAGTTTTAGCGTTTTTTATGTTTGTTTCTGCAATCTCGATCAGAGAAAGGATAGTTTGAATCTTTTTGTTAGACATATTTTTTTGTTATAAAGGAAGTTTATCTTGTATTTTGTTTTTGGTAAAACTTTGTTTTAGTTTTATTTAGAAAGGCATGTTGCTGATGTCAACATCAATTTCATCGAGATTGATTTCAGGAACATTTACAGGAGCTGGCTTGGCTGCAATCTTTTTTGGAGCTTGAGAAGTTTCACTAGGTGCTGTACTACTAATTCTCTCAGATTCTGCTTTTGAAGTTAATAACTCAATATCAGTTGCTAAAATATCAGTCGCATATTTTTTGACTCCATCAGGGCCATCCCAAGAACGATTTTTAAGTGATCCATTAATTGCAATTTTATGGCCTTTCTTAACGTATTGGTCTATTATATCAGCAAGTTTTTCCCAAGCAGTGCAATTAAAATATTGTGTGACTTCGTTCCCGCTAGCGTCTTTTCCATCGCGAATGGCAAGGCTGAAACTGACGACTTTTTTACCTGTGGCTGTTGTACGTACATCTGGATCTTTAGTTAGATTGCCAATTAAAAATACTTTATTCATATATTTGGGATTTATTCGGATTTTATTAAATTAATAAGCTAAACAGTGAAACAAAATTTGGTCTCTTGTCAAAACTTACCAAAACGAAAATTATTTTTTTAAATCTTTTTAAACTTTTTTTATATGCCTGATGTTAAATACCCTAAACCAAAAATTGAATCAATAGCTCCAGATTTTAATGCAGAAAACCAAAAAGGTGAGACTATTTCTCTCAAAAAACTTCTGAAAAGTGGTCAAAAAGTTTTGCTAGTTTTTTATCCTGCTGATCAAACTGCTGGTTGCACGACCCAGCTCTGTGGAGTTCGAGATGTTTTCCAAGATTATAAAAAAGCTGGTGTAACAATACTCGGCATTAATCAGGCAGGTGCTGAATCTCATAAGAAATTTATTGATAAAAATAATTACCCTTTTGATATTTTAATAGACACCGATAGGAAAATTAGTGAAAATTACGGACAACTTAAGTTTATGTTTGGACATAAATCTATTAAACGGGGAGTTTATTTGATTAATACTGACGGGAGCATTCTTTATACCATTCAAGGTCAACAGGATAATCAACTAATCCTAGATTTACTAAAAAATGATTAAACAAATGACTAAGCAAGAAGAAAAGTTCTTGGAGCTTTATAATAAACTAAACCCAAATCAAAAAAAATCAGTTGACACAATAGAAGGTGTAGTAATTGTGAATGCTGGCCCTGGAACTGGTAAGACTCAACTTCTTTCTCTCCGTGTGGCTAATATTTTAAGGCAAACTGACACTAATCCTTACAATATTCTTTGCTTAAGTTATTCTGATGCCGCAGCTCGCAATATGAGAGAAAGGCTTGTTGGTATGATAGGGTTTGAAGGGAATAAAGTTGGAATTTATACTTTTCATTCTCTTGGGGTTGAGATAATTAATCAGAATCCTGAATATTTTTTTGGAGGAAGTGTTTTTATACCAATTGATTCAGTAGGGCAAAGGCAGATTTTAAACAAAATTTTTGATAAACTACCAAATAATAATTCTCTGAATAGTTATCATCCTAGCATGGGTTATACTTATCTAAAAACTTGCGAAAAATATATTGGAAACTTGAAACAAAATGGTTTATCAGTCAATGAAATTAAACAAATTTTAAGTTTAAATAAAGAATATTTAGATTCTGTTGAAAAGCTTTTTGAAAATGTTTTTGATACTAGGATTAGTGGAGTTACAACATTAGAATTAATTAAAATATTTGGCGAATTATCAGCCTTAAATCTTGTTAATCAGTATGTTAAAGCAGGGCAAAGTATTTTTTGGCATTATAATCTTCATAATCAAATCTTGGAGTCTCTTAAGGACTGTTTGGAAGAAGTCCAAGTTTCTTTAAAAACTAATGCAATAACTAAATGGAGAGATAAATTCTTTGCTAAAAATAAAGCTGGGCAATACAAATTTATTGACTTATTAAATTATGAGAAACACTTAGCTTTTAGTAATATTTATCAAGATTATCAAAATGAATTAAAACATAAAGGATACTATGATTACAATGATATGTTAATGGAAGTAATTAATGCTCTTGAAAACTGTGATTTTAGTGAGCTTAAATTTAATCTTCAGGAGAGGTATCAGTATATTTTAGTTGATGAATTTCAAGATTCTAATGGGGTGCAAATTAGATTAATTGAGAATTTATTAAGTACTTTTGGAGCTGATGATAATCCAAATATTTTAATCGTTGGAGATCCTAAACAAGCAATTTATAAGTTTCAAGGAGCTTTGGGTGGGAATATTGGTGAGTTTGCAAGTAGGTATAGCAATAGTAAGTTGATTAATTTAGATATTAATTATCGCTCGAACCAAGAAATTCTAGACCTAGCCCAAAAAATTATTGACTTATCAGTTGAGATAGATTCAGAGTTTCGCATGCAACTTAAGGCTGTAAAGTTATAACTTTTAAAGTTTTGTAGTGTGTTTTAGTTAAAGTTAGGAAGCTTATATGTATTATTTTTTTTCTGGGTGGGAGGCAATGTATTACAATCTAAATGTTTTCAGAGTTTCTAAAAAATAGATGTATAGTTTAAAATACCGTTTTAATTTATGCTTTTCTAATAAGGGTCTTGTGGTATAAACTTAAAATCCAATTATTCCAAAATTCAAGATCTGGCCTTGGCAAGTTGTTTGGGATTTTTTGGATCCTTTCAAACTCCTCATAAAGCTTTTCTTGGACTTCTTCAAAGAAAATTTGTCCTAACTTCACAGCTAAAATATAGTTACAATTTGGAACTGGGAAGGTTAGTTTACCTTCTAATAGCAACTGCTCCCACTCGTAAATCAAGCGAAAGGCATGGCTGTATGCTTTCCAATCAATACCTCCATCAGCTTTATTTTGCTTTGATCGGTCTCCATACTGATTTAATCGTTTGATTAGAGTAGGCAAACACTCTTTGATATATTTATCAGTTTGTAAAATCATTCCAAGGCAAGACAAACGCTGTTCATCTGGCAATTCAAGATTGTTAATATGTTTATATATTTGAGTATACGTATATTTAGTTTGCTTTAATGTACAAAGACAATCTTTTAATTTTGAATTTCTGTTTTGCATTTCAAACCATGTAATTACTCGCTCTAACTCTTGTAATCTCACACCTCGGAGCGAATATTTTTGACTTTGAGTAAAAGCATATCCAATAAACGGACTAAGATCATTTGATTGTAATTTCTCTCTATTGATTTGAATAAATTCCCAAGTAGGGCTAGATTCCAGGATTTTATTCTGCGGTATGTAAAGTAACTCTAAAGCGTAGGTCCGCCCTTTAATACAGTCTTTGATAAAAGTTCTAAGCTCTTTTAGTTCAGTATCAACGTCTTCGCTTGTATTTCTACTATCTGATTTATTAGTAGTAAAATTAATATTTTTAGGAGCTGTTTCTAGAATAATATCGTCAAGGCTAGCTTGAAACACTCCCTTATAATCCATGTCAGATTTGGGAGTGCTAAGCCCAAAGAGATGTGAACCTGTTAAGGCTTTTACGATTATTTTTAAGTTTTGGGTATTAAGCACTTTGATTATGGTTAATTAGATTTATTTTCTTCCCAGCATCGTCGTGTTGTTTTAAAACACATTCAGGCTTTAGGTGGTTTAGAATTGTATCATGGATAAACTCTTTGCGAGTATTAGAAAATTTAAGATAATTAGAAACTTTAAGGGACATTTCGGCTCCTAGAAGTTCATGGTTGATGTAATTGCTATGCCCTTTGAGATTTTCGGTTCTAGCAAAGGGTTTGGCAATATCGTGTAGTAAAGCACTCCATCGCAAATCCAGATTGTCTGTGGGGCAATTTTCAACTACATTACAAGTATGCTCCCAAAGCGTGAAGTCATGCCAAGGTGAATTTTGGTTATAGTCCTTTTGCAAAGCTATTTCTGGAATAATCACACTTAAAATTCCGCTGTCCATCAATAGATTTAAACCAACTTTAATATTTTCAAAGCCTAAGATTTTATCAAGTTCAATCACCCAACGTTCTTTGGAGACTCGTAGTAGTTCAAACTTCATTTTACAAACATATTCCCAAGTTTTAGCTTCAATCTCTAAATCATATTTGGTCCCAAATCTAATGGCTCGTAATATTCGCAGCGGATCTTCTTTGAATCGCTGTTTAGGAATACCAACGCATCGCAGGATTTTATCTTTTAAATCTTGTTGCCCGCCAAAATAGTCTTTAATATTATAATTTTTATCCATTGCTAGAGAATTGATTGTAAAGTCTCGCCTTGATAAATCTTCTTTGAGATCGTCAATAAAATTAACAGTAGGTTTACGTGATCGGGCTAAAGTGCTTTTGGTTAACTGATCATATTCTTCGCCTCTATAAGTTGTAACTTCTACATATTCATATTGATTATTTTCTAGTTCGAGTTTCATGCCAATAGTTCCAAACTTCTTGCCAATACAATAGGCTTTACCTCCACTAGCAACGATTCGAGCCTCAACCTCATCTGGTAAAAGTGCTGTTGCAAAATCATAGTCTTTAGGCTCATGTCCTAAAAGATGATCACGCACAGAGCCACCAACTAGGTAGATTGGAGCTTGGATTATATCATTGATTTGATTTATTATTTGATTGTTCATAGTTGAGAACTAGATATGCCAATTAAATATTAACATACTAGATATCTTCAAGTAATTGCTCTATATCTGTTATTAGGTCTTTTGGTTCTGTAGTTGGGGCAAATCTTTTAAACGGAATACCATGTCTACTAATTAGAAATTTCCCGAAATTCCACTTGATATCCTTAGTTCCTAAAATGCCTGGAAGAGAGTTTTTGAGGTATTTAAAAATTGGATCAGCGCCTTCGCCATTAACATTAACTTTATGGGTAATTAAAAAATTTACACCATAATTTACGAGGCATTGCTCACTAATTTCAACAGCATTTCCAGGCTCTTGACCACCGAATTGATTACAAGGAAAACCTATAACAACAAGCCCTTCATCCTTATAGGCTTGATAAAGTTCTTGGAGTCCTTTGTATTGTGGGGTTAATCCGCATTTGCTAGCTGTATTAACAATTAAAATAACTTTGCCTTTGAAGTCATTCAAATCAATTGTTTTGTTTTGGAGAGAGATGGTTTTAAAATCATAAATATTTTTGGAATTATTAGGCATTTGAGACATAGGTCAATTAGTAACTTTTATTAACAGTTTGTCAAAATGTTAAATTTTCTTGACCAAACAAGATAGTTCTCACTTGATTAATTAATATTATCGCAAATATTATTATTAATTTTTATTCTATTTTTTATGCTTTCTGTCGGACTTGTTGGACTTCCTAACGCTGGTAAATCAACTCTTTTCAACCTTTTGACAGCGCGGTCTGTACCTGCTGAAAACTTTCCTTTTTGTACTATTGAGCCAGCTGACGGGATAGTGGAAGTGACGGATTATCGAATTAAAAAATTAGCTGAAATTGTAAAAGCTAAAAAAGAAGTTTATTCAATGATAGAGTTTAAAGATATTGCAGGACTTGTTAAAAACGCTCATCAAGGTGCGGGACTTGGGAATCAATTTCTTAGTCATATTCGCGAGTGCGATATGATTTTAATGGTAATTCGGTGCTTTGAGAATGATGATATAATTCATGTTGAGAATCGGGTAGATCCTAATGATGACGCTGAAATTTTGATGCTTGAGCTTAGTATGGCTGATCAAAATTCAGTAGAGAAAATGATTCCACGATTAGAAAAAGAACTAAAAACAGGCAAAGATAAATTAGGAAATGTTAAAATTGAATTACTCCAAAAAATTCAAAAAGCCCTTAATGATATAATTCCAGCTTCCACAGTTACTAACCCTGAGAACTGCGATGTTGAGGTTGTTAAATGGCGTAAAAGTTTAAATCTTTTAACTGATAAACCTGTGATTAGACTTGCAAATATTAATTATGATGGTAAAAATGTTGAGTTTAAGGCAGATTTTGAGCTTGATATTAAGGCAGAGAGCGAGCTTGCCGACTTAACTCGCGAGGAGAGAATTGAGCTTGGGGCGAATGAAAAAAGTGGACTTGATAGAATGATTACTGCTTGCTACCAAACTCTGGGGCTTGCATCTTTTCTAACTGCAGGTGAGATTGAAGCTCGTAGTTGGACTTTTAGACAAGGAATAACAGCAAGTCAATGTGCTGGAATTATTCATACTGATTTTGAAAAAAAGTTTATTAAAGCCGAAGTTATTAGCTATGAAGATTTTATAACTTTAGGGAGTAGAAAGGTTTGTATAGAAAACGGAAAGGCACGTCAAGAAGGTCGGGATTACTTAATGCAGGATGGGGATGTGGTGGAATTTAAAATCGGAGGGTAATAAAATCCCCAAAGCGGAGTTTTAAAAATAAAATCCCCAAACTTGATAATTTAGGGAAATAAACGGAATTTTAACTACTTTGGCTGAACATGTACCGATGATTGTCTTGGGCTTGTGTGATTCGAATCAATCCATATCGATAAAGCATGCATGAGGGCAAATGGCAGGGCTATAATGACAAAGATTAAGAGTAATAAATCTCCAAGAGTTCCTTTAGTATCGTCTTTAGTCTCATCTTTTTTGATTATGTTTGGATTACCTTTATTGTACTCATATTGAACAACAAATTTACTGTAAAAAGAAAGTAAATATAGGCCTTCTGGAGTATTGACTTCTTTTAAAAAAAAGATTATTTCACGTTCATTAGGGCTGAATTTTAAGTTTAATTCAGTGATTAAATCGAGGCTCTCAGTATCATAAAAACTACCTACAATGTTAAGAATTTTTTTGTCACTTTTACGCTTTGGAGCATTTTTGTTAGTACCTTTTTCTAAAACTTTCAATACTTTTTCAAAAGAAGATTTTTTTAGTAGTATTTCAAATCTGTCAGACTGCAGATCACACCAACTTTTAGGGTTAAATTCTCGCAAAGTTTTACAAAGTCTTTTCATTGATGCTTCACGAGCATAATTAGTACCATTACTATAATTATTTAGTACGTGATAAAAAATTATTATAAAAGCTTTTGTTTCATCACTAAGGTTTAGATTTTTGATTTGAGGGTTAGCAAGAATGCTTGAAAGACTTGAGTTATTCATTATGTCGACCTCGAACTTCTGTTCAAAATAGTGTTTCCACTAGAAATCATTTTATACTTTTTTGCAATTGGCAAATGCAAGCTATTTCCTGATGCAGTAATCAACTAAGGAAGCCACGCCATAGCCTGTAGCAAGTCCTTTTGAATCTTCTACTGGCCCTGCTACGTCAATGTGAGCAGTTGGGATGTAATCATTTAATCCCTCAGGACGATTTTTTTTCCATAATTTAGGTTGGCTAGTTTGCATCACAAAAGAAGCTGCTGTCTGAGAACCTCCTTGCCTAGATTTATAGGTACTAGTGTTAATTAAATCTGCAAGACCAGATGGATCAGTAATTTTAGATTCGGCAATTTTAGGAATTACTCCTTTAACAACTTCTTCTTGTTGATTTAAAAAAGACTCATAAAGTTCATTTTGAAGCTTGTTGTTATTACTAAAAATTGGAGCAACATCAAAAGTAAACGCCATCATAGAGTGTCCTGTTAGAGTTGCTAGGGTTGTAATTTCAGAAGGTTTGTAAGTCATTATACCCCAAGGAGCAACATCGCCGAGAGTTAGCCTTCCTTCAGCATCAGTATTATAAACATTTACAGTTTGCCCAACAATGTTTTCTAAAATATCACCTGGGTGAAAAGCGCTTTCATTGAGACCATTCTCAACCATTCCAGAAATAAAAACAAATTTAGTATTCTCACTTCTCTCAAGATGAGCAAGAGATAAAGCAGTCCCAAAAACAATTGCACTCCCACCCATATCAATATGCATGCCCAAGGAATGACCTCCTTCTTTAATATTTATTCCGCCATTATCAAAAGTTAAACCTTTCCCTACAAATAGCTTAGTGTCTTTAACTTCTCCTTGTGGCAAAATCTCAATTGAAACTAGATTATACCCATGTTTACTAGCACGGCCGACTGCACTAAACCAATTCATTTCTAAATTATCAATAGCTTCTTTATCTAAAATTGTGAGTTTAACACTATGACCAAATGAAGCAAATTTATCAGTCAAAATTCTAGGATAAGATTCTGGGTGCAATTGATCAGCTCTCATGTTCAATAAATCTTTGCAAAAACTTTGACCTAAAGTAACAGCATCACTAAATTCTAAAACTGAACTCGAAGTCTCTCTAAGGAAGTTAATCTGTCTTCTGATCTCTAGGTTTTCTGCATTTTCTTTAAGCTTGCTTGAAGCTTTATATTCAGATGCTCTTATTCCTAGAATTAATTTTTGAATATTCAAGTTAGTTAAATCGTTGTTGTCTATGCTTATTACTTCAATCTCATCTCTTAAATAATCTTTAACAGACAAACCAAGCTCATAATAATTAGTTTTACTAAAATCATTGATTGACAAATTCTTAGCTTCGTATTCTGTTCCTAAGTAAAGAGTTTTAGTGTTGTAATTATAGACTTTTTCACCACTTTTGGCCTTAAATTTCATCTCATTAAAAAAATCTAATTCAGAATGAGTGTTTAATTGCTTTACATTTACAAATGATAAATTTAAAATTGTGCTGGACATAGAATTGTGGGTTTATTATTTTAGTGTTTTTAAAATAGGTAAATAAATCTAATGTAAAAATATTTTTTTGGCAAAGGTAATTCAAAATGGTCTAAAATATTAATATTATTAAAAAAGACCAACCAGAGTTAACCAGTCAGTTTTTTTTATTTTTAAGTTTACCAAAGTTTTTTGAAAAGTCTTTGGAACTATTTAATAGAAATTAGCTCCACCTCAAAAATTAAATCTGCTTTAGGAGGAATAGCTCCTGGAATTCCTTGTTCTCCATACGCTAATTGGTAAGGGATAGTTAGTTTACGAACTCCTCCAATTTTCATTCCTGGAATTCCTTGATCCCAACCTGGGATTACTTTTCCAACTCCAATTTTAGTGGTGAAAGTCTTATTGCGGTCTTTGGAACTGTCAAATTTTGTTCCGTCAGTTAAAGTTCCTGTGTAGTGAAATTCAGCAGATTGACCACTAGCAAGCTCAGCACCTTCTCCTATTTTGATTTCATCGATTTGTACTTTAAAATTTGTTAAATCTGGTTGTTGTGTATTCATATTTGGATTGTTAGTATTATTGGATTTACTACTTGATGTAGCTGTTTTAGATTCAGACGAGTTTTTTGAATTTTGAAAAGTCTCAGGTTTATAAAGGCTATATCCAAAGATACAAATAACCAGTACTAAACACGTAGCTATGATGATTTTGGGGATTGAATTAGGCATAAAAGAAATTTATTATTTTTATTATATTGGCATTGGGTTTTGGAGCTTGGGTCCAGTTTCCGCCTCATTAAACTCACTCAAATAAAACTCTTTATTTCCCCCGATATATTTACCGTCTATAAAGATTTGAGGTTTAGTTGGAAATTCTTGAAATGGTTTTGGAACCCAGCCGTAACTTAGGGCCAAATCTTTTAAATTTTGGTTATCAAAGTCTTTGTTTAAATAATAAATACTATACTTGTTAATGACTGATTTATTAACTAAGGCGTTCATCAAATGCTCTGAAGCTTCACAAAAAGGACAGTTGTCTTTATAAAAAATTACATTTTTGGTTTCTGCGATTTCTTTTATTTGCTCTAAGGCTAACATATTTTTTAAAATTATTCAGTTTGTAAAAAACTAAATTTAAATAACTTTAAAACTATTTTTACGTCAAATCTAAATTTGCCCTACCATTAAATACTTTTGGAGATTGTAATTAATAAAATCACTTAATTTATGGCTGTGAAATTTTTGCTCTATTGCTATTATTTCGTCTTGGCTTATTTGGTTTACATGCTGCCAAATATTTATAAATAGATTGTGAGCGATATTTTCAGGGTTTGTCCTGCTACCAATATTGTATTGGTTTGATTTGTGCAATATGTTTTTGAAATCTTCTCTAGTTCCAATAATGTGATTATGTTTCATAATAATTTGAACTTTAGTATTTTCAACAAGATTGTAACTCCTCTCTAAAATATAGCTATTTGGAATAATTGCTTTTAATTCTCGGTAGCTTAGAGATCCTGGCTCTGTAATGTTAACATTGTTATTTTTAATTTGAATTCTTGTTGCACTAATTCCACTTAAATTTTGGTTTAAAATTATTGGTTGCAAAAATTGACTGAAATAACTATTTAGCATGTTTAAGTTGCTAGCTGGAGGTAGCTTGCGAACACTTGCAGGGGTTATAAACAAATTACCGTCATGAGCTTCTAGAAACTTAATTACTTTGGGGTTCGTGGAGTAGTTATGAAGGAGGTTGCTTGAATCCTGAAATTGTAAATAATCAGAAATAATACTTTGCCAACTATTAATAAGCCAAGAAGGGAGGTTTGAGTTGATTAAATTATTTGAGTGCCATAATGTTTCAACATCTACGTGTCTCATTAAAACCGATTCAAATCTTTTTTTAGCAATTGTGCTATTATTTTCAGTACAAGCAAGGTAATAAATACCGTTAATCGGTAGTATAATAAGGTTTTTTTCGGAGAAGGTCATAAATTTAGCTAGTGAGTTATACTTGTTTAACGATAGCATAGTTTTGACCTTTCAACAAGAAACCTTAGCGTAATAATATTCCAACCTAATAATACCTTTAAACCAATACTAATCAAACAGAATAGATTTTGTATAATTTTTTTTTACAACCTTTGAATATCTAATTGGAATTTTTCGGTGCTGAAATCTTTGCTAGAATTTTTGATTTTATCAATCTTCCAGTTGTTAGTTTTATCTAGTTCTTGGAATTTTAAAATCGCGTTTTTGAGAGAATTTATTGTTTGTTCTTTAAACAAAACTCCATTTTCACCGTTTTTAATGTATTCTAAAGCCCCACCTTCCCCAAAAGCAATTACAGTCACGCCGCTAGCTAAAACTTCAATTGGTGTGATTCCAAAATCCTCTTTGCCAGGAAATAAAAAAGCACTACAAGTTTCTAATAAATTAAAATACTGCTTCTCGCTAGTTCGTCCTAGGAATTCTACTAAACCAGCTTTTTCAGGGTTTTTCGAGACATAGTCGTCTACTTGATTTTTTAGATCGTTCATTTGCTCGATCATTCCTGAGACTCCGCTAATTTTGAGTTTTATACCGAGTTCAAGACAGGCTCCGATAGCTAAATCAAGGCGTTTATGAAAGCTAATTCTGCCATGGCAAAGAAAGAAAGGCTCTGTAATACTTATTTTTCTGATTAGCGGCAGAAACTTTTCAAGTTCAATTGGTGGGTAAATGACTACAGAATCAGTGTTATAAATTTGTTTGATTGTTTGTTGAATGAAAATTGAATTAGCCACCCAAATACACCCAACAGAATTAAGATATCTAGCAGCTTTTTGATCAAGAGGTTTAAGGAAAAACTTAAAAATTGGAATAAGAATTCTGTACAAGTAAGGTAGGGATTTATGGTCTGCTTCGGTTACTAAGCCATTTAAGTATCTTGTAGGGGAGTGGCAATAATGAATAATTTTAGGGCAATTACGAAAGCGGACTTGCTTGGCACAATCAGTAGAGGAAATAATTACTAAATCATAATTTTTGATTGTTGTAAGTCTCATCAGAACTGGATAAAGCCAAAATAAGTGCTTTTGGAATTTGGCTAAAACTCTTTGATTCTTAAATTTTAGGTTATACAAAGTTTGAATAACGGTGTTAAAAACTCTTTTTTCGTCAAAAGCTTTTTTAATATTAATTGCTGATTGGAATTTCTCAGGTGTGCTAAAGCTGGTATAAACGTCAGCGCTTGGATAAATCTCTAGTAAACTGTCCACCACTTTCTCGGCTCCACCATTTTGAAATAAAAAATCATGTACAATTGCAACTCGAGTCATATAATTAAACTTATTAGAAACTAAACTCTTGTCAAAAAAATTTTCTTTACCAATTAAACCAAAGAGAATTTTAGTCTGTAATCACTGGATTAACAAAAACTAGTTATCCGATACTTGGAGCAGTGGTTTGGTTTGTGGCGTACTGCTTAGATAATTCATAATTTCTGTATTCAATTTTAGGAAATACTGACTTTCTGGGTGGTCTAGGAAAGGTTGGCGGCATAAAAGAAACTTTTTTGATTTCTTCAGCTGATTTTTCTTTGTCTAGCTTTTTCTCACTTGGTTTTTCACTTTCTTTTTGTTTAGTTTTTTCAGCTGATGTTGGTAAGCTTGGAACACCTTTAAATTTCCGATCTTCTTTTCTTATGTCGGATTTAGTAGATAGTCCAAAATTATCATCTCGTATTTTCTTGAATTCGTCTGGGGATAAAGTTTTTTTACCTGAGAGAGATTCTGCTACACTACTGTCTCCTTGGTCATATGCAAATTCAGCATTAGGGTAAATGTAACTCATTACTCCGAGAGCTCTTTTAGAGGCTTGAATGATATTTTGTCTAGAAACTGCTGTAGTGAAATTTCCTGACTTGGATTCTCTAATTTGTTGATCGTTATTTAAGGCTGTTATAGTTAAGTGAGTATGAATTCCAGTACTTGTACCCCCAGAATTACCTTGTACGGCTATTGCAGTACCTGGCAAAACTACATCACCAACTTTAGAAATTGACTCACCGTCAATATGGAGATAATAATGCAATTCATCATCAAAAGTTTGTACAACTACCATTCCAAGTTCACCTCTATTAGTGCCTTTAAAAGCTGCAATAACGACTCCTGTACTAATACTTGGAATTTTCTGATTTGGTTTGCTGTCATTAATACAATAATCATTTCCTTGGTGCGCTCTACCACGAAAATTATTAGGATCATTGCCTTCCATTACTGCCTCGCGCAATTCAAATTTTTTTATATTATCTTTTGAAATTAAATTTTTAGAATAGCTTAGCGTGTAAGCGTTTTGCTTACCCATTTTCAATTCATCCCAATTGAGGTTATCTTTTTTGAGTTCTTTTATTATTTGTTGTTGAATTTGATTTAGTCCTGTTGCTTCATTCGCGTTACTGTCTTGAGTTCTTTCTTTTGAGGTATCTTTTATTTGTCGTTGATCCAAAAATTCAAATTGAGTTGTTTTTTGTGACACTGTTTTTTCTACTTCTTTTTGCAGAGTGGCCACTTTCTTTTCTGCTTGTGCAATATCTTCATCAGTTATTCTATCACCCTTAATGAATCCACCAAATGTCTTGGCATTATTCACCCCTACTTCTCTAATTACTTTTTCTGGGTTTTTTTGAAATTCTTGAATTCTTTCTCCTCCATATCGAAGCATTGCAGTTGTAACATCACGATCTTTTTTCGCCTCTTTACTTATAGGCGCTTGAACAATTGATTCTGGTTTTTGGATTACTGTATTAATTTTAGCTTTAAGGTCTTCAGCAGTTAGACCTGTGGCTCCTGATACTTTGAAATACTTTGTACTACGATCAGTAAGCATATTGGCTACTATTTGTTGTTTATCTCTGCCTGCGTTGGGATTATTTAAGCCACCTGCATCATATATTGGTTTAAAGTTACCAGGCTTAGCTTCTCCATCAAGGCTTGGATTAAAACTTAGAACGGCGGCTAGATTTGCGATTGCAATTGTATCTTTATCTAACAGCTCTTTGACGGAGATACTGTTGTTTTTACCGTTATAATCAGGTAGATTTGTTATTCCGCCTAGACTTTTTTGGATGAAAGCTTTTTGCTCACTTTCTTTACCTTTCAGTTTTTCTAGTTCTGGAATAACTTGTGTGTAAATATAGTACAGTCTTTTAACGTAGGCTCTTGCTGCTTCTGGGGATTGGATAAATAGGTCAAAAGCTCTTAAAACTTCAGCAGTTGTGGGGGTTATATTATATTTTTTAAATTCTTTGGATAATTCTTTTTCAAAAGGTTTGATCCACTGAGTTAAATAAATCTCACTAGCAATTGCGGCAATGCTATGCTTAATAATTAACTTTCTGGTCTGTTCCGAATTACAGTCATTTACTTGGCTTAAGGGCTCTCCGTATTCTTTTTCAAAATTTTTAACAGAGGCCTGTTGCTCGTTGGTTATTTTTGATAATCGCTCTGGGGTTAATTGATATGTTTGAACTGAGTAAATTCCAACATTGCAAACATTATTACCAGGGTCTCGATGACCAAAATAAGCTTGATTGAAAGTTCCACCAAGGTTTAAATTACCCTCTCCAGTTCCCAGTGTTCTGGCTAAGGCTCCTAAATTATCTACCTTATCTCCTACTTTATTGACTCCTTTGAGACCCTTTAGGCTGAATCTATCAGGGCTTAAAAGAGCTGGGATTTGGGCTTTCTGATCGTCCGATAAAGCTTTCGTTACTTCCTCAATTACTCCCTCACTGGTGTTAAAAAAATCACTCCTTTTACTAAAATCACCAAGGGCAATTAATACAATGACAGTCCCTACGACAGCGGCTCCGTTATTAAAGTTGACCCAACCAGGGAGGTTGGATATTTGGGGCAAATCGTGATGGTTAGCGTTTTGGATTGATTGATTGATGGCTGTTTGAATTCTATTAAGTTTCTCTTCATCGCTTTTAATGATTGCATCTTTACGATTTTCAAAACTTTTAATTCTTAATCTAAGTCTTAAATATTGTTGTTTGTGTTTTAAATCGAAATTCTCAAAACCGTTAGTAATTTGATAGAGAGTACTTTTTACTTCCTCTATTTCTTTTTTTAAAGCATCAAGGCGATTAAGCTTAATTATTGCAGTTTGTACATTTAGCGGTAGTTGCATTGTGCTATTCCACTGGTTTAAATAAGTAAATAGTCCGTTATTTCCAGCTTTTCTAATTTGCTTGTATTGTTTAGCGTGTACAGGCCATTCTAAATAAAAATTATCTAATTTAACCGATATAATCCCGTTATAATCTTTTTTAATACTCCTTTCTAAGCCTTTAAGAGTATTATTGGATCTAATAGAGTCGTTTTGCAAATCTTTTGTTTGTTTAATTTCTGATTCTACTCGATTTTTCATTTTAATATATTTATTTTAAAAGCTAACATTATTTTTTCTTTGGTTCTCCTGTTTCTGTCTCTATTTTTTAGGGTTTTTACTATTATTCCCCCTCTCTAGTTGCCCGTTTAATAGCTTTAACTTCTCTTCTTTGTTTGCTGCATCTTTTATAAATTTTGCAATTTCAGCGTCTCTTCTAGTTACTAATTCACCTGCTTTTTCTAAACGTTCTTTGTCTTTTTCTCTGTCATTTAAGTTTCCTTGCAATCCTCCTTGGATTCTTTTCATAATTTCAGGATTACCAGAGGTAGAGATTCCTTGAACATTTTTTTGTCCACAAATTTCTTCAGGATTTACTTTAGTAGGGAGCCAAAAACTCACTGTCCCATCAAAATTTTCAATTGTATTATAGCCTTTTGCTTTTAACTCTTTAGATTTAGAGCTGTCTTTAGTATATTTACCTGATGTAGGTGCACAGTTAATAGTAACTGAATTTTTTTCGGAGTTATAGAATTTTGTTGCTAATAAAACTCCTGTTAACGCTAATGCACCAATTGTAGCTTTTAGTGGTGCTGGCATGTGCTTCATTGAATTCATATATTATAAATTGTTTAAAAATGATGTAAGTGTGTCTGTAAGTGAGACAAATTACTTCATAACCAAGCATAAAAAAATGCTCTTGGCAAGAATAAAAAAGTATGATTTGTGTATTCAGGTAGTCCTTTATAAGAGCTTAGATTTACAGGTGAAAAATAGAATTGGAACTCAAGTACCCTTTGATAAATTAAGTGGCATGTTTGCTTCGGCTGATTGGTTTTTTTACTTAATGTGTTTTACAACCTGCTTAGAAATAAGTTGGAATGCTTACAGTGGACAAACTGGGACAGTAAATGTTGGGGTTTTTTTGGCTATTCTAGTTTTTTCATTTATTGCATATATGTTTGTAGTTTCAAGAGCCGCTCCATATTTTTTAAGTGAAAATTTAGCAAAGGAAAAAATTAATACTAAAAGTAGCTTCTTTATAGGAGTTAAAATTTCTCTGCCACTTGGAGAAAATACTTTTGATCTAGGTTTACCAAGCGAATTTGGTGGTTATCTTGGAATATTGTCAATTTTAGCTTATTTCCAGCTTCAGGGTCAATATTTGATGTTGGGAGTAACGCAAAGCTTACTGATGAGTATACTTCTATTTACAGATAATCTGGTAAATAATTTGTACGCTTGCATCATTCCTTCTAGAACAACTGGGAGAATTGGTGTTTTTTGTAATTTGTATTTACAAAGAACTACCACAAGTATAGTATTGTGCATTCACTTTGCCTTAGTGCTGTTTACCTTCCTTGGAAGTTTATCAGTATTTTATCCTCATAGAGGATCAGCCACGGTTGGTTTAGAGCTTTTGGGCTGGGCATTTGATGTCATCTCTGACAATCCTACGGTTATTCGTTGGCCTGTTGTGGTTATTACTTTTGCCAGCCTTCTGACAAATAATATTGCACGTCTTATTGGTGACGCTAATTTATGGCGAGAGATTATCAAAAGGAATGATGGATTTGATATTTCTTTTATGCTCCCTTTGTACGCAGTTTCAAATTTTATTCCGGCAATTTTACTTGGAATTCAATTCAACTTCATTCCGACAAATGTTCTTAGCTATTTTATCACTTTTGTTCTGGTGATAATTACGTTTTATTTAGCTAAATTTTTGGCTAATAAAGTGTTTAAAAACTCCCAATTACTTGCAGTTTTATTTTCAGGAACTCTAGCCTTTGTAGTCTTAATTAGTATCCCTCAGCTAATTACTGATAGATACAATATTATTGCAACATTGGCTTTTGTTGGTTTAACCTCAATCATTGAGATTGCAGTTCATGATATGACAGACGATTCTATGGAAATGTTAAACGCACTGAATACTGAGCCACCTGTAATTGATAAGTCAGGAACTAATAATTTCTAGCTATTAACTGCCCTTCCTCCCTTGTTTAACGAGGGGGATTTTTTTGTGTTTTAAATTTTTTCGGCATCAAAAATATGGCTAGGTTGTCCTATATCCAGCATTAAATAATTTGATAAATCAGCAATAGTTCCTGTTAAATTCTTTTTTAAAAGAAACATTCTATTAACGTATTTAATCGGCATAATGTAATTAGAATCAAGTTTTAAAGAGTATAATTCAAACTCTTTAGCATAATTTAGATTATCTTCTAATTCAAGTTTATAATCTTCACTTACGCCCATTGCATTAAACTCAGCTTCTATATATCTAGGGTCAAGTAATTTGCGAGCAAGTGGTGTCAGTAAATTATAATTTTCAGCAATTGTAGCAACTTCAAGGGCCATTCCAAGGTGTGATCCTATTCTAGCAATCCGATTAGGCAAAATCTTGATATCTAGGATTAAATCAGGTTTGAATAATTCAGGATAGACTTTGGTTATACTTTTGCCTAATTCGCTCTCCTCGCAATTTAGCTCCCATAAACCCTCGCTGTAACCTTCTTCTAGTAATAATTCACTTTTGCCACAGCACATTCCAGCACTTTCAACTCCTCTAAGTTTACGAGATGCAATTTTAAGGTATGGGAGTGTTGTTCCAACCGTTGCTACAGGGACAATCAAATTTTCTCTAATATTGGTCGCAGCACTTACAATTGTTGTGGACGGAATAATTCCATTGAAATTAACATCAAAAATGCTTAACTTATCAGCTTCTGGATGTATTCGAATATTTCGAATTTGCCCGACTAAAACACCACCATTAAAAGAATCAGTAACAGTAATTAACTCGTCAACCTCGCTTGATTTGTTAGTAATTAAATCACTTAGCTCGCTATTAGTAAGTGTTGATAGGTTAATATATTCGCTGAGCCAGGATTTGAGAAAAAGCATATACAAAAATATTTCGCATAAAAGCCCTTAAAAGTCAATACTTGCAAAAACCAAAAAACTGTGTTTGATTAGTGTTTGAGGTCTCGGTTGGTGGTTAAACTACCAATTCTTTATAACTGAGAAATTAAAATGGTTAATTTTCAACTTTCCACTCGCCCTGTTTCTGAAATGTCGGTTCCTGAACAAGCTATAGAATACGTAATAATTCGTGAACATTGTTTGAGCCTCCAAAACAGAGAAGTTTTCGTACAAGCAATAATTTCATCTATGAAGAAAGGGGGTGATAAAGAGTTTATTCTATATGTGGCACAAAAACTTTCTATTCCAGAAGAGCTCGCCAAACGAATCTGTGATTTAGTAGGTTTTCAATAAGCCTTGTAACTATTTTTGGTTCTCTTCCCGTACACTTTTCGGGTCTTTTGTTTCAAACAAGAGGCTCATTTTTTTGTGGTTTTTAGTTTGGATTCTGGACAAAATTATTTTAATAACTTGCTATTAGGAACATAACTATATGATAGAATTAACTACTAAACAAATTGTCGATTTAAGATCTAAATTAATGAATAATGTTGATGTGTTGCTAGAAAACATTGTAGCACGTCGTGAAACTAAAAAGAATAAATCAGAAGATATTTTTGGGTTTGATAGTGATGAGGCGCCTTTAATTGTGTGGAAAGGTAACTTGGCTAATTATACGTCTTTTGATATTTTGCAGATGGAGAAATCAACGCTTGGTGTTTATCTATCAGGAAATCCGCTTGATGAATATAAACCAATTGAAAATTATTATAGACAGGCTACGGGAGAAGTGGAAACTCTTTTTATTGTAATTGTAGAGAAAATGAAAAAGATTTTTACAAGAAATGGTGGAATGATGCTTGCACTTACTCTAATTACTCACGGCGGGGAGTACGAGGGGTTGATTTTTCCTAAAAATTCAGCACTTTATACGCCAACTTTGGATGAAAAAGAATTGTATTGGGTGATTGGGCGAATTGAAGATAAAACCAAAAAAAAATCAGATTCTAAACAAGACTCAAAAGAAAACTCCAACGATGAAACCAAAGATGACAAAGAAAACGAAAGCAGTGAATATCAAGAGAAACCTAAATTGCTAGTTCAACATCTAGCAAAGTTTGAAGTGGGGGTTTTAGAACTATTTAGAACAGATCCTCGTAAAACTAAAACTGAAGAAGCAATTAGCAGATATTTAAATCTTGATTGGATTGAGCTAAAGAAAAACCCAAAAAAGTTTGAAGAAATGCAGAATATTAAAGCAGAGCAAATTAATAGCTACACTCCTGAGCATTTACCGAGGATTGAAATAACTCGTAACTTAAATAGAGAATTAGTATCTGAAATTAAGAACGCTTTGAAAAAAGTCCCGTTTAAAAATTCTCTGGCAGTGGAAATTTTTGTGGAAAATAATTTAGGAGAACTTAAAAAAGCCAAAGGAGATTTCTGGATTGATACCGATTTGTTTAATAGACTAAATGAGTCTGTCTAATCATTTTTGGGTTTTTAATTGACCAAGCTTGAAAACTGTAATTGATTGTTGTTTGTTAGGGCGAATTATTTTATTCAAAAAACACGCAAGCTCAAGGAGACAAATCTCATGGGATTATTTAGGGAATCTGGAGTGTTAAAATCTGATGAAAACACTTTCAATTGGCTGGCACGAGAAATTGACAAACTTCAAAAAGTATCACGGGCGCAAAACACTTCACCAGTTTTAGAGGCAATAGTGGGGCTGAGAGCTGCTTTGCTTCGAAAGCCTGCTGCTTTTAAACAAGGAAACGACGTCAAAGCAAGTCAGGAAATTTTAATAGCCTGTCAAAATGCAGAAAGAATTTTCATTGCAAAACTAAACCAATTAGGGACTCAGGTTCCTTAAATTTTTAGTTTCAAGTGTTTTTGTTCTTTTGATAAGTTTTATCCTCAAACCTCCTTGGGTCTTTTGTTTTAAACAAGAGGCTCATTTTTTTTAGTTTAAATCTGCTAGTTGACAGATTTTAATCAAGCTAGTTAGGTATTTTTATATGTCTAAAATGCGTGGTAAAATTATTTTCAGTGGGAATTTCCTTGATTATTTAATTAAAAATATATTTATTTCCTTGATTTGTTTATTACTATTTATCCCAACATTAGGTTTGTCATTACTTTATTTTGTTTATTGGCAGGTCAAATATTTTTTTGCTAATATGGAAATTGAAATTGATTAAACGCCACTCGCTCCTAAAAAATCCAGCTCAAAATAAGCTGGAAGGAGTATTGGTCTCTAAAATAAGATTAATTTACGTTTCAGTTAAGTCTCTTGTTCAATCCATTGACACATATCAGGACTGCGAAGACAATTGTTGATTAAACTTTTTCTATTTTTAAAATTGTTACTTAGAATCTGTTTTTTTAGATACTCAATATACTGAGTTAAAAAAATCTTGCTTTGAGTCGACAGCAAATTATCAATCTCACTTTTTTTGTAAGTGGTTAGGTAAAGAAAAAGTTCTTCATCATTAAAACTCTTAATATCCCACCAGTTAGCTAGGGAATAAGCAATTGTTTCATGTCTAAGTGATAAGTAAATCTGGATTAAAGGATGGCTATCAAAGTAGTTGAAATCCTCTTCTTCAGAAAACAAATAGTCTAAAAAACAATGGATAGATTCATGAATCATGATTTCTTCTAGAGATTTATTCCCAGTAACCAGCAAAATTCCATTTTGATAATATAAACCACCCAGTTTGTCTTGAAAACTTAGTTTTGCAACTTTGCTGGGAACTAATGTAATTGGTATATTAAACCACCAAAAAATATCTAAATCTTTAAAATTACTAGCACTAAAATTTTTAGAGAGAAAGTTACGATTTAATTTTTTAACTAGTTCTTGCGAGTCTAGATTTTCAGAATGTCTAAATTTGTCTAAACAATATTTTTTGAAACCTTGAACTGAAGCCACCTTTGGTTTATAAATTTTTAAAATATATTTAAAAGTTTTTAGAATTTGATTTTCAAGACTTTTACTGATGAAACTTTTCATTTTTTTTGGCCTTAGATAAAAGAACTTCCAAAGAGGAGTAAACCTACATTTTAGCCTTCTAGTCAAGATGGTACTTGATATTAATCAAGTCCTTTTGAGTATTTTAGTTATTGACAAATATCTTGAAATTGCAGATTTTGATATTATTATGAATAATACTTTAGAACATTTTAAAGATGATAATTTAACTTGGAACAAGAGAGTTTTCCCGACTAAGCTTAGTGAGGAAGAAAATGTTATTTTAGTGGTCAGACAAGATGTAATAATTTTATTTTTTCAAGGTTTCAAATACTTATTAGCTTTTTTATTTATTTTAATTTTTAAAATAGCTCTAAATATTTTTCAAGACACTTCTTTAATTATTTCACTGGTTGACTTAACTTTTTACACAGTTAGCGTAATTATGCTTGCATTATTTAGTTATGAATTTCATAATTACTATTTATCCCTTCAAATAGTTACAAACCGTAGATTAATTGATGTGGATCAGGCTGGATTATTTCATAGGGTGGTAAATGAATTGCCGATAGAAAAAATTGAAGATGTAACTTATACTCAATCTGGAATTTTACCATCGGTTTTTCATTATGGTACGGTTAAGATTCTATCTGCTGCTGATAATCATTCTGCTGAGGCAGGCGGTAAGGTTGCTACTGAGTCAGTAGCGGGTGGGGATCAAGGTTTTGTTTTTGAAAATGTTCCGTATCCAGCTGAGATACAAGCTGTGATTAATACTCTTTTTCATCAATCTAAAGTAATAGAAAGACATCAAAACGCTTTTATCAACGCTCAATATATGAATCAAATGATGACAAGCAGAGATAACGCTCAAAACAGTAATCAAGTTAATACAGGGGCTATTGCACAAAATCAAAACTTGGGTAATAATAAGGCTAACTTTTAAAAACAAACTTTTAAACAACTTCAAATGAACTCTAAACCTACAAATGGAGTAATTCAAAAAGCTACTCACAACAAAGAATTTTTAAAGAGTGGCTTTCGAATGTACGTTTCTAGTATTAGAATTTCAATTTCTTTAGATTCTCGCTGGGTGCTTGATACTGTTTGTGTTCCTGATACAACCAATCCTGCCAATATTGGTCCTAACAACACTATTAGCGATCAAGCTTATAATTATGTTCAAAATTATCTATGGAATTTTCAAGTTGAATTAAACAAAAATAAACAAGAATGGCTGGCTCAGGCTCGTATAATGAATAAATAAATTAAAATTAATCAAAAATCTATGCTTACTAATCCAAATGATTACATTGGTTATATTGCCCAAACTGAATTGGATGGGGTTACTAAAACTTTTGGGCTTACAGCTGATGACAGAAGACGCCATGTTTATATGCTTGGTAAAAGCGGTATGGGTAAAAGTACTTTGCTTGAAAATATGGTTTTACAAGATATTTATGCAGGTCATGGGGTTTGCTTTATTGATCCTCTTGGGGACAGCGCAAATAGTATCCTTGATAGAATTCCAAATTATCGTTTGAAAGATGTAGTTTACTTTAATCCTGGTGATCATGACCATCCAATAGGAATGAATCTACTTGAGGTTAAGGATGGAGAAAATGTTAATTTAATGGCTTCAGAAATTATGTCTGTTATGGGTAGATTATGGGAGGGTATGTGGAGTGCTCGTATGGAATATATTCTTAGTAACACAATTTTAGGCTTGATGGACATGAGGGGGCAGAGTATGCTTGGAATTTTAAAAGTGTTTAACAATAATGATTTTATGAAGGAGATGACTAGCACTATTAATAATATTGTTGTGAGAGAGTTTTGGACACGAGAATATGTTCAATTCCCACCAAATTATAGGGCGGAGGCAGTTGCTAGTATCCAGAACAAGATCGGGCAATTATTTGCAAATGATATTCTTTGTAATATATTGGGCCCTGTTGAAAGCACAATTAATTTCAGTGATATTATGAATAACCGAAAAATTTTTATTTGTAATTTAGCTAAAGGGCGAATTGGCGAAGGGAATTGTAATCTCTTAGGTTCTTTGATTGTTTCCAAGCTTCAATTAACTGCTATGGCTAGGGTTGATATTCCAGAAGAGGAGAGGGCAGATTTCTTTTTCTATATTGATGAATTCCAAAATTTCATTAACAAAAGTTTTATCACAATTCTCTCAGAGGCCCGTAAATACCGACTCAATTTAACTGTTGCACATCAATATTTAGGGCAAATTGGCGGAGAAGAGGCAGAGGCTATTCAACAAGCTATTTTTGGTAATGTAGGAACAATTATTAGCTTTTCGCTTGGCCAGAGCGATGCTGAGGTGATTGGTAAGGAGCTTGAATTTGAAGAAGAGAATTATAAATATTTTAAAGATCTTGAAAAAGGTCAGATAATTATAAAACCTACTATCAGAGCTAAGACTTTGACGGCTTTTTATGCCACTACACTTCCGCCACTTTACCAGGAATTTAGAGGCAATTTAGCTAAATCTATAGAAGTTTCTCGTAGCCTTTATTCTAAACCTTCTAAAGAGGTTGGGGATGCGATTATGCGTTATTATGGAGTTAATCCCCCAGGTATTTCATCTGCGACTCCAGATAAAAAAAAGAGAGTTCGTAAACCGAATGAAGAAAGTGATAATACTTATCAAAATAATAATTCTAGCAATGTTGGTAATAAAGGAGGTAATAGTTATGTAAAAAAAGCTCCTACATCAATTTCAAATTAATTAACAATTAACCTGATTGCGTGACATGAAAAATAAACTTAAAGAAAAATTAGTTGAAGCAAGCCTTGATCAATTACTTGATATAATAGATTCATTATGTGCAAAAAATAAAACCTTAGAAGGGGAGATTGAGTTTATTCTGAGTCCAAAAAAAATAAACCAGCCGCAGAGTTATTATAATCGCTATGTAAAGCAGTCAATTGACACAAATTCTTGGTCTAAATTTCCTAATAAGGG
The DNA here is from genome assembly GCA_043772945.1 of Minisyncoccota bacterium. Taxonomy (GTDB): domain Bacteria; phylum Patescibacteriota; class JACMRA01; order JACMRA01; family JACMRA01; genus JAYVFR01. The sequence continues at coordinate 48,602 of JAYVFR010000021.1, forward strand.
TGTGCTTGGTCTAAATAAATGCTTAGATAGGCTCAGAACTTTTGAAATTGTTGGGAATAGGCTAGAAGCTCAAAAGGTTGCTAAGGCAATTTTTATAATTACAAGCAAATGCAAAAGTAAATACAATGTCCAAAATGCTGAGGGATTATCAGAAATTAATCAAACAATTTTTAAATATTTGTAAGAGTTAGGAAAACCAAAGGAAAATTAATACTCCTGACTATCGATACTTTTTAAAGGAACTATTTTAGAAATTTCATTTCGAATCTCAAGAGTTGCTGTGTAAGTACTGCAAATAATCCAATCTACTGTATCTGGATTTGAGTTTAGAATATAGTTTAATAAATCACTCGAGTTACTTTGATAATTATCTTGAATAGTTAAATTTTTAAATCCTGTAATCTCAAGTCTCAAAAGCATGTCAAGACCGCGGGAGCCTGAGGTTACGAATTTTTCAAAATTAGTTTGCAAACCAAGATAATACTTCTCAAAATTTACGTCCCAAAGCCAAGAGACATCTTTTCCGTCAGCAACATTATCGTTAATACTAAAAACTAAACCAATCTTTTTGCTTTTCTGATTAGTCTCATTGTTTGTTTGATTAATCGTTTGTAGTATTTGATCAAAACCAGCTGGGTTTTTAACTAAGAATAATGTAATTTTTTTATTTTGGATATTAATAATTTCACCTCGCCCAAAAATAGCTCCGAATTTAGGTAAGCTTTCTTGAATTTGCTCAGCTGATAGTATATCTTTAACTGCTAGAATTGAACTCCAAGCGTTATATAAATTATAGGCACCTGATAAGTTTAAAGTAGTTTCAGGAAGTAAATATTTTTTATCAGTAGATTCAAAAACTTGATTAGCAAAATCACTAGATAAACATCTAGCTTTAATAATTCTATGATCATCAATTTCTGAAATTTCATCTGGACTCTCGTACTGAATTTGATTATCAGAATCAATTCCAAAGTACTTAATTAGGTTAGAGTAGTTTTTTTGGTTTAAAAAATTGGTAAGCTTAGTATCATCACCATTAACTAAAATTTCTAGATCTGAATTATGGGTTAAGCTGTTATTGATTGCAGTGTGAAAATATTCTAGGGTTTGATTAATCTCGCCATACGCATCCATCTGATCCCGAAAAATATTAGTTAGAATAATTTGATTAGGAGTTAGATATTTTGTTAAAATTGGCATTGTAGCCTCCTCTACTTCTAGAACTAAATAATTATTTTTAGGTTGGTTATTAAAATCTAGATTAGAAAGTAGTGTACTAACTATTCCACGCAAAATATTGGCACCCCCTTGATTAGTGCAAACTTTGTAGCCATTGTTTTTGAGTAAATGGCAAATAATTCCCCTGGTTGTAGTTTTCCCATTTGTGCCTGTAATTAAAATAATATGTTTATAATTTTTGGCTAGGAGTTTAACTAATTCGGGGCAGTTTTTTTCTACTATTAATCCTGGGAAGCTAGTACCGTTACCTTTTTTAGTAGTTTTGCTCAGATTTTTTAGTCCAATTCCAAGATATTTAAAAAAATTAACCTGAATAGAATCAAAAAGTGGCATTTTAAAAGTTTTTGTTTTTAAAAAGTGAAATTAATTTGCTAATGGTGTAATCGGCAGGAATTGAACCTGCGACCTTTCGGACCGCAACCGAACGCTCTATCCCCTGAGCTACGACTACATTAAGTAACAAACAAATCTGTAACAAAAACTCTCCTTTTGTCAATAATTTACCTAAGCCCGTTTAATATTTTTTTTGTTGCAGGTACAGTTGTAACTTTTTCATTGCTTTTTGTGTCTTTTAATCTTATGAAAGTAAGTTTCTTGTCTGGTAAGGATCAACCTCCTAGTGATGGTGATACAGCCTAATTTTTCGACACTATTAGGCATAAACCCTCGCTTTACGCGCTAGCTTTTTTAATGGAGCTAGCCGTTTTTTTTAAATAAATTAGATTTTATTATTTAATAATTTACTTAATAAAGTAAGAGGCTACGTATTTATCATTTTTTAAGGCACCTACTTTTTTACAATTTTATCACGTAAATTTAAGCTCTCAGCAGGATCAATTTCATAGACATAACCTGCATTCTTAGCAAGGCCGTTAATTGGCAAAAGGGTAAGGGAGTATACTGCAAATATCAGCAAAAGGGTAAGGGAGTATACTGAAACTATTAAAACTGCCAGCTGTAATTTTTTGTGTGGTTTCATATTATTTTTTTGTTTTTGTATTATTTTGGTTTTAAGAAAGTTTAACTTAAATCTTTTATTTTGACAAAACCATCTATCAGGCTTAAGTTCTTTTTATGTTTCTTAATCGAGTTTCTGATTTTTTGATGATATTTCTAGGACTTTTAGTTGAATCTTTGCCTTTTGTAGTTTTGGGAGTTTTTATTAGTAGTTTAATTGCTGTTTTTGTTAAACCTGAGTTTATTTTAAAGTTTAAAAGCAAAAATGTAATTATTAGCCACATTCAATCAATGTTTATCGGGATTTTGCTTCCTGTTTGTGAATGCGGAAACATTCCTCTTGCAAAGCGTCTAATACTAATAGGGTTCAAACCTTCGGAGGTTATTACTTTTATGTTGGCAGCTCCTATTCTAAACCCGCTTGTTTTGATTTCTACATTGGAAGCTTTTAATATTGATAAGAATATTGCATTTATCAGAATTATTAGTGGTGGTCTCATCGCTCTCTTGGTTGGTTTAATTTTTAGTTTTAATAACAAGGAACTATCGGCTAACAGCACACTAGTTGCCAAGCCCAGTTTTAGTTTTAGTAGTCCTGTAAATCAAGTTTCTAATGTATCTAATCCAGCTATAAATTTTGTTCATATTAATTTTTTTGAGAATTTTAGAAATGAATTCTTTAGTGTTTTTAAAGTGCTTGCTCTAGGGTGTGTGCTTGCTTCAAGTTTTCAGATATTTATTCCACGGGATTGGATTAGTTTGTTTGCAACTGAACCGCTTCTCTCAGTTCTTAGTATGATATTTTTGGCTTTCTTAATATCTATTTGCTCGTCTGTTGATGCTTTTTTTGCTCTTTCGTTATCTTCAACTTTTAATTTAGGTTCAATTATGGGCTTTTTAGTTTTTGGTCCGATGATTGATATTAAGACTCTTTTTATGCTTCGCACAATTTATAAACCGCTCACATTAATGCGATTAGTTGTTCTAGTAATGTTACTTTGCACACTGCTTGGGCTCGGAGTTAATTATTTTTACAAAAATTACTATTAAAATCACTTTTAAAATATGAACAAAAACATACCAAAATTTCTCAATTATCTGACTCTTATCAGTCTAGGTATTTATGTAAGTTACCTTTATCTGATAGAAAAAATAACATTATTAATTCATCCACGATATTTTTGGCTTGTCTTATTGACTGGGGTTGTTACTGCTTTAATTGGAATAGTTGGAATAATACAGCTTAGTATAGAATTTTTTAAAACTAGACAAACAAATCAAATTAGCTCGATAGAAGCCGTAAATTGGAAAACTCTTTTTGTTCCAGTTTTGTTATTAACTTCAACTATCGGAGCTTTTTTTATCCCTATTACTTCGCTTTCAATTTTTTCCTATAATATTCGCCAAGTTAAAAGCGAGCTTAGATTAAATGATTACGAAAAGAAAACTTTAGAACAAAAATTTAATATCACTCTAAATACTCGTAACTTCACAATTGAAGATTGGGTGAAAGCAAGGACTTTAAATAATCTGAAATTATTTGAAAATAAAGAGTTTTTTGGGACGGGATTTGTAGCCGCTAAAAACAATAAAACTTTCAATCTCTCTCGTTTTGTCATTAGTTGCTGCGTGGTAGATGCAACTCCAGTGGGTTTGTTAGTTGACACAACCAATCAAATTGAAAATCAAAGTGAGTTTGCAGATGGTCAGTGGCTTGAAGTAACGGGTAAATTTGAGATTCGTTTAGTCAACAATGAGTCAACTCCTGTAATAATTCCAAAAACACTCAAAAAAATAGAAGCACCTAAAGACACTTATATCAACCGCAATTAATTAATCCTAGTTAATCATCAAAAAATTTAAAATATGTTAATTCAAGAAAAATATGTTAGCTTCAATGTTATTATTTCAGGAGTTTGCCTTACTCTAATTACTCTAATAGCTGGTTTGTATTATTTACTCTACACTGATAAACCAATAAAAGATTATTCTACAATTTATTATCTTCAAAAAAATTACGAAGGGACAAAAGACCGAATCCAAAAGACAACTAAAAACGGCAATCAAATAGAAACAATATACACTAGTGATACGATTCAAAATTTCACTATTAATGATAGGTATTTGCTTGTAACCGAAGGAGTAGAAGAAAGTCTTTCTAGTGGAATTCTAATTAGTAGAACAAATTATGATGATAAAACTAGAGTGAATTTAAACAGCAATTATGCAAGTTATTTAATCCCAAATCAAGATAAATTCTTGCTTTCGCTTGAAGGAATAAATGAATTCAATAATTTAAGGAATTACACGGGTCTTCTCTACGAATTAGCAATTGATGGTAAATTGACTCAAATTAATCCGAATAATCTGGTCCAAAATATCAGTGTTCCAATTTATAATTTATCTAGAAGTCTAGTCTCATTTGTAGGTTTTGATAATCGTCGTTACCTTCTGAACACTCGAGACTACACTCAAATTAGTCGAATAGAGACTTTTTACGCCTTTTACTCTAATTTTGTAAGCGATACGGTCGTTTTAGTTGGTAAATACAATTTCAAAGATAAACTTACCGCCCTAGACTTAGTAACACTTCAATCAACGGATTACCAAATGCCAGATACTAAGGATGAGCTTTACACTTATATGGATGCTGTCAGAATTGATAAACCAGAAACTCTTTTTTATACCCGTAAGAAACAAATAGGAAATAGCTCTGAGGGAGAGGTTAGGAGTCTCGATGGTAAGTATGAAATTATTATCAAAGATTATTCACTAGAAAAGTTAAAAGTTTCTCGTGATGGCAGGACATTATTTATTGAAGGGTATCCTAAACTAGAAAACCAGAAAAAAAACAAGGATTATACTTACAAAGCCAAACCAACAGAATTTATTTATGATATAAGTTCAAAGAGAATTGTTGATAAGATAGAAAGTGTAACAAACCTAATTATTCCTTAAAGGCTAGAGGAGGTAATGTTGGACAAACTTTCCATTCAAATCTCACATTTATTGATCTGTTCGCTGGTATTGGTGGTTTTCATCTTGGATTGCATAATCTAGGATGAAATGTGTTTTTGCAAGTGAAATTGACAAACATGCTCGAAATACCTACCAAACTAACTTTTCTAGCATTAGCCCAGAGCTTTTTGATAATAACAACAAATTATTCAATGAAGATATCACAACGATAGACCCAAAAGAAATTCCAGACTTTGACATTTTGTGTGGGAGGGTTTTCATGTCAGCCCTTTAGTAACGCTAGTTTTAAGAAAGGTTTTGAAGATACTAGAGGAACTTTGTTTTTCAATATTGCTGAAATAATAAGAGTAAAACAACCAAAAGCATTTTTTTTGGAGAATATAAGAGGATTACTTAACCACGACGACGGCAAAACTTTTGAGACAATTCGTAGAGTGATTGAAGATGACCTTGGGTACTCATTTTATTACAAAATTGTCCATGCGAGTGATTACGGTATGCCACAATTCAGACCTAGAGTATGTATTGTAGGTTTTAAAAATCATAGATTAAGCTTTGAATTTCTTAGTAAAACTCCACTTCAGTTCACAATGTCAGATGTATTTGGTGGAAAATGTAATAAAGAAATTGGTTTTACTCTCCGCTGTGGTGGGCGAGGTTCTAAAATCACTGATCGTCGAAACTGGGACAACTACCTTGTTAATGGTATAACTAGACAATTAATGCCAAAAGAAGGCAAGAAAATGCAAGGATTTCCTGATAATTTTATACTACCAAATTCAGTTACTCAAGCAATGAAACAACTAGGTAATAGCGTTGCTGTTCCAGCGATTCAAGCCGTTGTTAAAGAAATTCAAACTGTACTACAGCGAGATCCAAGTAAGTACACAGAACAGGAATTTGAACAATTTTTACAAGTTAAGCAAGTCTCATTATTCCAATTTGCATGACACAAAAACCACAAACTAAAATAATTTTAAAAGCGAACAAAGGTGAGTGGTCACAAATTCCATTCTAATTTTATCAAGGAATTGCTTGATATTTACGAAGCAACTCGAGACTTTAGAAAGGTGATGGCTGGTAAAAAGTAACGATTTAAAAAGAAAATCTTTGACATAATTCACTATTGAGTTTATGAATGGGCTAGTTACTAAATAACTACTAAGCTATATGTTTTCTAAAGAACTTGTCTATCCAGCTTTTGCAACAATAATTGCCATAATCATCTATCTTTTCCAGTCAAAAAATGTAGCAAAAGGCAGGCTTAAATATAATGTCCTAGCTCCAAAAACTATGGGTCATAATGATAATTTTGATCGTATTTTTAGAGTTCATCTAAACACGCTTGAGCAGATGCCAATTTTTCTGTCGTTGTTGTGGCTCTTTGCATTAACTGTGAGCCCTTTCTATTCTTTTATGTTGGGTGTGGCGTGGTCAATTGGTCGCATTGCTTATTCAATTGGATATTACAAATCAGCCGAAGGGCGGCATAACCTAGTTGGTTATCTATCTGATTTATCTAGTTTTATTTTATTATTTGGATCGATAATAGGGTGTGTTATAATATTTTTTAAGTAATAAATCAGTAAATACTTACTTATGAAATCATATTTAAAAAATCGTTTTTTAGCCGGTCTGATTGATTTTACCTTGATTGCCTTATATATTGTGATATTATTTGGTATTGCTTTGGCTTTTTATAATTTTGCGTTACACGAAATACCTGTATTTACCTTTTTTGAAGCTCATAGTATTGGGTTTGTTACATTAGTTCTGCCTGTTATATTGTACTCTACCTTTTTTGAATTTAGTCATTATCAAGGGTCTGTAGGTAAGCAAATTAGAGGATTAAAGATAGTTTCAGATAATTATAAGTTTCTCACCTTACAGCAAGTGATTTTAAGAAATATTATTAAATTTGCCCAATGGGAATATGCTCATATTTTAATTTATATTATATATTTTGTACCGAATGCTATGAATTCTCAATGGTCGCTTTTTGGCTTAGTTATTGCTAATATTGTACCAGTTTGCTATTTGGGATTTATAGTATTTGGCAAAGATAACAAGGCTCCATATGATTTACTATCAAGAACTAGGGTAGTTGAGAAGCATCTAAATTGAAATTGAAATAGTTTTTGAGGCGTGATTTATTTTGAAATTACTTTAGATTTTGTTGGAGTTTTTGCCTCTTCTAGCGCCAATTCTCGTTCTCCTGATTTTTGGATATGCTTTGCAAATTCGGTTTAAATAGGTCAAACCCCTGACTAGCAAGCTATAGTCAAGACGTTTATCTAGGAAATAGTTTTTTTAGTACTAAAATTTTAATACTAAATAATTACATACAATTCCATCAATTCGCTTGTTTCTAAGCAAAATTTATCCATGTTAATTAGGCTATCTTCAAGGATAATTCCTTCTTTTTCGAGGAGGTTTATTTGAGCACTTCCCATCAAACCAAGTTTAAGCGTTGAAATTGCTCCAGTTTTAGCCACTACTCTATGCCAGTAACAATCCTCAAAATTTTTGTTTCTTTTCATTCCAGACATCATCCAACCTACTACTTGTGCCCGCAGAAAAATGTTGTGTTTAGTAAACAGTACTTCCGATATTTGTCCGTAATATATGACTTTACTTTTCGGGACTATCTGGATTATATTATAAATTAATTCTGTTGTGCTTGTCATGTTAAAAAATATAAACAAAAAAATATAAATTAACAATGAACGCTTAGACTAAAAAAACTCCATCTTGCCATTCTATTTGAATTTTTAAATCTCTGTTAAGGTCTTTTTTGTGAGTTATAGTTTTACTATTTTGCGAGATAACTGCATAGCCTTGTTTTAAAATGTTGCGATAATCTAGAGAATTAATCTTTAAATCTGTAATTTCTAATTGGTTTTTTGCATTTATTAGTTGTTTATTTATTAATTGAGTAGTTTCATTCCAAATTGTATTTTTTTGGTTCCTAAAGTTTTGGATAATTTTTTTGATTTCAAAAGTTATAAATTGTTGGTTATTATTTAACTTAAATTTTAATTGTATCAAATAATTTTCAAGGTAAATTTTAATATTTGCAAGAACTTGTTTTTGGTAATGAATTAGATTTTGGGCTTGGGTATTAATAATATAATTAAGTTTGTTTAAATAAATTCTAGCTTGATTAATCCTTTGGTTTATTATTGTAACCGATTGATAAAGATTATTATTATTAATCGCGATTATTTCAAGTTCAGAAAGGCTCGTAATCATGGCAGCATTGCTTGGGGTGGATGCTCGTTTGTCGGCAACTAGTTCAGCTAAAGTTGTGTCTTGCTCATGACCAATAGCTACAATCGTAGGTCGATTTAAGGTTTTAATAGCTCGGACAATCTGTTCACTATTAAATAGCATTAAATCATCTTTACCACCACCACCTCGAGTTATAATTATAGTATCTATTTGGTTCTTGATAGTAATATCGTTTACTAGCGAGAGTTTTTCTAATAATAATCCTTCGGCCGATTGACCTTGGGTTTTAATTGGAAGGTGATAAATTACAATACCATTTCTTTGTTGTCTCAGCACTTTAATATAGTCACCAATTGCAGCTCCTTGAGAACTAGCGATTAATAACACTTTCTGAGGGACTTGTTTTAAAGTTCTTTTTAAGGATTGATCAAATAACCCTTCTTTTTCTAATTTTTCTTTCAATAATTTTAAGTTTCGCTCCAATTCACCCTCACCTGTTAATGTAATTTTAGAAACAGAGAAATTTAAACTACTACGTTTATTAATTGTAAATTTACCAGTAACTAAAATGTTTAAACCATCATTAAGAGGGAAGTTTAATCGGCTAGCAAGGCTTGTTGGAATATACCCGTAAAGTAGTTGACCACTATTTGGATCTTTGAGCACGAAATAAATTAAAGTGTTATAAAACTTTACATCATTTAATTCAGCTTCAATAGTATATTGTTTATCTCCAATTTGGTTTTTGATTAGCTTGCAAATTTCATCAACACTATAAATTTCTAACTCTTCTAATTCATTTCCATTAGCTTGGTTAATTGTTCTGTCAATTTTATCGAGGCAGTTAGTTAAGTTTAAAAAAGTTTCTCTATCAACTTCTTTATTTTGCCAAGAGATAATTTCTTCTTTGTATGAATTATCAATAAGCAATTTCAAACCCTTAGAGACCTTTCGTCTGATTGCTTTTGAGCTTGAGTGTTGTAGCTGAATTAAATTTTGGACAAATTCTTTTTGTTTACGCGTAAAAATAAAATCAATTTGCGGATTTAGGATTGTAGTTTTAGCCCTTGGATCTAGGAAGCTGTTTGGGGAGGAAAGAGTTGGGGTTATTGCTTCCTTGTTAAAAAATAAATCAGACATATTTTACGAATGAAAGTTAACCCTAGAGAGATTTTCTTTAACACATTTGTCAATTTATAACAAAGCTAGTTTATAATTAGTCAAAGCCATAATTATTTATTAGAATTGAAAAATCGCTAGATAATCCCCCTCTTTATTCTCTCGGTCCTAAATAATTATTTAAAATAAAACAGGTTATACATAGCTAGAGTTAGTCCATTTTCTCCAATTGCTTTAAAATTTTTGATTGTGATTGAGTTGAGCATATTTTTTATTAGTTTCTTTCAGCTATTAAACCTCTATTATTTAGGTAATCGTATTTTATTTGAGTTTTATTAAACATATTCATTCAACCAATTACTAACTTAACAACTCGTCAAAACAGTTTTAAAAGTTTCAAACTAATTGCAGTATAGAATTGAAAGTTTTTAGCTTTTTTTTTAGTTCTTTAAAATTAGGAGAGTTTTTATGAACAATATCCCAAAATTTGGCTGAGTGGTTTTTTTCTTTAATGTGGGCAAGTTCATGAATAATTACGTATTCTAACAGTTCAGTTGGTAGGAGAGATAATCTCCAATTTATTGATATAGTGTTCTTCTGTGTGCAACTTCCCCAGTGCATTCGGGCTGATGAAAGTCTAATATTTTTAAATTCAAGTTGCATTTTTTCAGACCAGTGCTTTACTTTTGTAATTATTAAAATTTTTGCAAGTTTTTTTTGTTTTAGGATATCTAAATTCTCTAGATTTAAGCTTTTTACTAATTCTCGGGATTGGCTTATTTGGCTTAGTTTCTTTTGTATCCAAAGATTTTTTGATTGTACAAAATCTAAAATATACTTCTCTGAGGCATTTTTTGGTGCTCTGATTAAAACTTCTCCTTCCCTAGTTATCATTAATCCAAGCGATTGACGTTTAGTTCGTTGTATTTGAATGTTCATTATTTTTTAAGTATATTTAGTCAATTAAACACGTACATGGTAGTTTGTCAAAGTATAATATACTACTATATAAAAACCTCTAATGATGAACAAAAGAGGTGGCGTGTTTTATGAAAACAAAACTTATGCCAGATCTTTTATTGTTAGGGAAGAAAGTATTAAAATAATCTATTTGAAAATCATATTATTTAATTAGGTAGGAATCAGGTTTATTTACCCTTGTATAGTTACATTATTTAAGTTTAGAATTTTATTTTTGACCAGACGTTTTAATTAGACCAAGCATTAGACCAAGCTTAATAGTATAATGTCTGATTCATTTCCAGTTCCAAAAAATTTTGGAGAGCCAAGTAAAACAAAAGTTGTTAACTTTGAGAAACCTTTAACTGGCGAGGAGCTACACAGTTCAAAAGTTTTAGAAGAAACTCTTCCCCCTGAAAAAGTAAGAGAAATTCATGTAACACTAAGCGAGAGACTGGAAGCGTTAAATTTTTTTAGAACTAATTTGGGTTTAACACAAATTTCTTTACCTAAAATTGTTTGGGAGAACATTGAAACTGTTGCTTGTGTTGAATTTTCAAATAGCGGTAGCGTTCTCAAACTAATCCAAAGAGGTTTTTAGAAATACCAAAAAAAGAAGCAGCTTATTTACTAACTCATGAACTTGTACATTTATCTGACAAAAACAGAGTTTTTAAAAACCAAAAATATTATAGGAATATGTCAGGTATGAGATTTGGTAATTTAAAATGGAAGTAATTCCAAATACAAGAAACGATTTGAATGAGGCTTTAACTGAGTTTTTGACTGATATTATTACTCATCAATCTGTTGGAAGTGAGATTCCACGAAAAAGGTATGGTTACCAAGAATGGAGAATGAAAATTCATAATTTTTATAACAATCTAAATCCTTCTTTTCAACACGCTTTCTTAATAGCTGTAATTGAATCGAAGCAAGTTTTAGGATCTGTATCACCGCTTTATAAATTTATGTGTGAGTATAATATTAAAAGTAGTAAAAAAAGCCCAAAGATTTTAGATATTTTTAATTTGAAAGCTTTTGAGATTTAAATTTATTAAACAGATTATACATAGTTAAACTAAAACAAAAATACTCAGATTTAAAGTTTTCTCGGGGATTTTAGACTTTTTTTCATATTTTTAGCTTAAAATACTCTCAGATCAAATAAATATTTAGATTATACATAGTATAAAAATAAGGTATATAGGTAAAAAAATCATTAAAAAAACAAGTTAATTAGAAGTGAGAAAATTAATTCTATTCTAATTCTATTCTAAAAACTTGTTGAGGTTTATTCACAAACTAGTTACGCATTGGATTGTTTAAAAATGGATGTATTTTAAAATACTCAATTTATATAGCTCAACAATAATTAGATTTATTTAATTAGATTTATTGCTAAGTTAAGTTTTCCTAATCTCTCTAGCACAATGATTGGTGAGAGCACCAAAATTGCTAAAATGATGTATTGGTTAGCGATTCCAATTAATGTTTTTTTCATACCAGTTTGCGGAATAAAGGAACCACCGTTCTCAATAGAAATAAAAGATTACTGGTACAATCAAAAAAATGAAAGGGCTGTGTAGCAATGTTACTAGAGCTTTTTGACTTTTAGTTTTAACATTATCAACAGACAAATTAAATAAATGTCCTCCATTTAGAATTAAAAGAAAATATATGTAAAAAAAACCAGCTAAAAAATGACTGGAAAAGTTAGGTTAAATCTAAACTAAGTTAGTTTTGAATTTACAAATAATTTAACATATTAAACCCATATTTTTCAAACGTATTATTCAAACGTATTAAAGTCGCGGCTGTCTGTTGTAAAGTCATCATGAACATATCTTTTAATAATTTCATCAGTCTATATATCATTCTCTACTTCAATCACGATAATTTGCTCTTCTAATTGGTAGGTAATATTTTGAAAATTAAAGCTTTCTGTTGAATTGCTATCTTTTTTTTTTAATAAAAAGACTTTTTTATTTATATAACAAAAACCATCTATTACCAATTGGTCTGGTCCTTGAAACTCTCTCTTTAAACTTTTGTCTTTTAGTTTTTCAAGAAGTGGAGTTTTACAAGTAACGGGTTTATTTCTTCCTGAGATTAGTTTTTCTTTTTTTTAGTTTCATTTGTTTCTAGTGTTGAATTCATACAGAATAAATTGTGAGGTAAATTCACATAATTACTTCGGCATATATTTTAATCAAAAATAGATATTACTATCGGTCCAAGAACGAATTATAAGAATTAAATATTTAATGAATAAAATAGGTTATACATAGTTTCATAGTTTAACTATTTATTTACTCTATTGTGCTAGATCTTTTTTTGAGTATTTTACTTTCCCCAGTTTTAAGGTTATACATAGTTTCATAATTTTTTATTTTATTGTTGCTTTTTTTAATTCTCAATATTAGTTGAATATCATTTATTGTAAGATTTTATAAAAACAAATTTTAGCTAATTTTAAAAAAATATTGTCAATTACTAGATAGTTTAATAACTCTATTATTCTATGACTTCAGAATTAAATCTTTTTTCAAAACCAGAATTACCTCAAAACATAATTTCAGACCCAAATTTAAACAAAGGCATTTCACAAATCCCAGAAGTAAATTCCGAAGACTTAGATACTAGTTACTATTATGAAGTTTTAGTTCCGCTAAAATTACCTAATCCAATTTTAACATATTCTTCAAATAAGTTTTTGGAGGTGGGTTTAATTGTAGATATTTTAGTTAGAAATAAAGAAATCAAAGGTATAATCTGGAAAATTTTAGACAATACTGAAAATAAAGTGAGTGATTATTTTCTTCAAAATAAGATCCAAATTCAAGTTATACGAAGTTTCACATATAATAACAGCGAAAGATCTGGGAATACAATTAAAATAAAGCTATCAAAGAAGACAATAGAGTTTTTAAAGTTAATTTACTTACATTCTTTTAACCAATTAGGAGTAATATTAGAAAGTTTTTTGTTACCTTACACCCAATTATCAAATAAATCTTGGAGTAAAATTCAATTAGAACTAGAAAAACAAACAAAACATCAAATAAATTCAAGTACACAAACATCACAAGAGTTAAAAGAACACTCAAATCAAGCTGTTACGACTTCATTTAAAACGACTAATAATCTTATTAATAAAGAAGTTAAAAACAATTCACAATTTATTTCCTTTGAGGTTAATCAATTAGTAGAATATATTAAAATTCGTATAATGGTTCTTATACGAAGTAACATTAATGCATATTTGATCAATAAAAACGATATAATAGAGAAAAAGATTAGTTTAAACCCGATTGTTATTGACCTAAATCTTTTACAAATAATTCCAGAAAAAAAATACTTAAAAGTAATTCAGAGAGAATTTAATTGGAAACTAATAACTCAAGCTTTTGAAAGAGAGTTTAATTTATTAGAAGAGTTTAAAAACCAAAATTTTAAGATTAACATAATAAGCAATAGTTTTAATTATAGTGAAAAAAGTTCTGAATCTCAGACCTTAATTTCCAAGCTTATTTTTTTAAATTTAAAACAAGATCAGAGCTGTTTAATTAAAAGTGACAAAATTAATAAGAAAACTGAACAAGATCATAAAAGCTATGAAACTTCGTATAACTCAAATATTTCGTTAAACGTCCCTAATGTTGATATTCTAATAAACTTAAATATTTATACAGGAAGTCGAAGTATTATGTTTCTACCTTTTGAGTTTGTTGATTTAATTTATTTATTTGATGAAGGAAGTAGCTATTATATTCAAGAACAAAATAGTTTGTACTATGACACCCGTGAATTAATTTATTACTTTGCAAGAATTTACAGCTCTAGTTTATATCTAATAAGTAATCATCAATCTACTAGAGCTTATCAATACCAAAAAACTTTATTGACTTCTCCGACCTTAAAAAAAAAGTTAGACACTGAGAGTATTGAAACTTCGTATAACCTTAAAACTGAGGAAAATATTAAAATTAGCTATAACACGGCTAGTGTTGTTATTGCTGAAACTATCGAAGAAAAAAAATTAGAAAAACAATACTCTGAGAGCTTAGAAAATGAGTTTTTTGGTGACTCTGACTATTATGATAATGAAAACACTCAAAAGTCTCTCAGAATTAATCTGGTGAAGCGGAGTTACTTCAATGCGTCAATAACTGATATCTTTTCTTTTGAAGTGGACCAAATAATCAAAAAAGAACTTGGCTTGGAAGATTAAAAGCTCTAAATAAGTAGTAAAGTCTGGATCGATTAAGATTTTCTCTATCCTTGACGATATAGATTTTGTCCGATGTTACTAAGTTAGTAATTAGCCAGCAAAGTATAATGAAAAAAAATGCCTTAAAAAAGTATCAAAACCTCAAACCAGGCGATGTCTTTTATATAATTGATAACTGTGATAAAAGAAAACCAAAAAAAATTCCAATTAGAGTTACCGAAAAAACTGATTTAGGAGACGACAAAACAGGATACGTCACAGAAGATGGAATTATAGTCTTCTATCAGTGTGATTGTTTAAGAACTTTCAGATTTAGATTTACTGTTCCTAAAGATTTTATCAATGTTAAAGATGAAAATCAATTTTATTATCTTTCTTTAGAATAAAATAGGAAGATTATCAAACTAGATAAACCAACAAACTTTTCTCCCTAACCCCATAATCCAGCAATTGATTTATATCTTGCTGGTTTTTTTATTCAAATATTTTTTTTATTCAAATAATTAACACCATTCTTAAACTTTAAAGATAAACTTTATAAAAACTCCTTATATAATTTTCAAATTCTTGAGGAGACATTATTAATTTTAGCCAAATCATTTAAAACTATCCAGGAACTACCAAAGCAATCATTAAATATTCTATTTTTTCGTACGTCCAAATTGCCATCA
Organism: Minisyncoccota bacterium; assembly: GCA_043772945.1. Taxonomy (GTDB): domain Bacteria; phylum Patescibacteriota; class JACMRA01; order JACMRA01; family JACMRA01; genus JAYVFR01. Next base: position 63,992 of record JAYVFR010000021.1, read on the forward strand.
ATTGAATTAGCGTTTCTGTGTTCGGGGTTCCAAAAATTATGCCTGATAGAATAATTTGGTTCAGTGTATCTGCGAGCTACAATATAAACAGTAACACGAATATTGCCTAAATGAAAATCAAAAACTATATTGCCTAAATGAAAATCAAAAACTTCAGAAGTTTGTACTTCCTGCACATTCTTTTCTTCCTTAGAATTATCAGGATCTTTAGGACCATTAGTTAATCTAATTAATTTACTTTCCATCTATCTCTCTGTTTAAAAGGTTTAAAGATTGAAAATATTTTGATAGTCCAGTTTTATATAAATTATAAACAATTCCCTCATCATTTTGCTCCAAGAAAATTGTAAGCCCTGGGTTAGTATTAATTTCAATCAAAGACATTATATTATTTCGATCTATTACAATATCAAGACCACACCAAAATATATTAAGTTTTTGAAAAATTGGATTTACAAACGATTGAACCTGCCTTTTAAAATTCAAATCAGAAATTAAAACAGCTTTACTACCCTCCCAATGGAAAGGACTTAAATTACATTTATTTATCTGCTTATAAAGAATTGACATTCCCATATATATATGCCAGCTTCGAGGTGCTGGTTTTAAAAAAGACCGGCGCAAAAACGCACAACAAAGGGAAAATCTCATGGAAACTGTTGCTAAAATCTACATCCGAGATAATTCAGATAGGCATTGGGAAAGGTTCGGTGAGAAAGTGGTGATTGCTAATCTTTTTCAAGATAATAATAAATACATTGGTGGCTATAGTGGAAGCTCCTTGAAAGAAGTTGAAAGCTGGTTAAAAAACGAAAAAATTTCTCACAGTACTTATATTAATGTACAAAATTTAAGTGTCGCACCAAATGGTGAAGTCTATTCTTGTAATTGATTATCCAAAGATTTTTTAACCCAACCCCCTAGCAATAAAACAATGTTGCTGGGTTTTTTATTTCAATATTTTTTGTAGCTAAATATCTTTTTTCCAGCCATTTTCTCCCAGGAACCAATTACCAGGACAAGTAGTAGACAGCAATAACTCTCTATGCCCAGAAACGTTTTGAATTAAATATTTCTCTTTGTAATGTACAATAAGTTTATTTAAAGAGTTTATTTGCTTGTTGCTCGGTTTAGGAGTTTGAGGGTCAGTAAAATCACCTACTAAACAAATTCCAATAGAATTAAAGTTATTTCCTTTACAATGCCAGCCTAAGTATTCGTCTTTTAAAGCTTGAATTATTTCCCCATCTGGAAACACTAACCAATGATAAGCAATAAAAATTTGTTCACCATTCAAATAATGCCCAGAATAAATTGGTTTATTATATTCGTTGTAAAGTAAATTAGAGAAATAATCTCCATATTGCCTAATTAGTTGCAAAGCATTTATCCATTCAAAAATTTCTTGATTAGTCTGCTCTAGTAAAATTCCATCAGAATGGCTATGATGCAAAACTATTTGTTTAATTTCACTCCTTAGACTATCATCATTAACTCCAGCTTTAGAGATATAAACTTGTTTTTGTTTTAATAAATTTAGGACCAAAGATACATAAGCATTTTTCTTTTCTTTCCATTCGTTAGTTTTTAATTCTTGAGCAATTTCCTCAAAAAAATATTCTTTCCAAATAGGTCTCATTAAAATAGCCCAGTTAGGACTTTCAAAGATTTCCCGAGTTTGATTATTTAACATACCAGCCAAAATTATTAAATTATTGAGTAAGTTAATACATAAATTTTAATACTTAGCAAGCTTTGACAGTAGAGTATTACTATGCAGTAATTGTATTTATCCGATCGACTTTCCTTCCAAAAAAACTAGGGTTTATCAAAATGAGTATTCCTGCTTGGTTTGCAGATAACTTTATTAGAGAGATAGTTAGACAAGTTTCTTGTTCAATGAAATTTCTCCCACCGTCGGTTGTAGGTTTTAAACCACTCTTATATATTTTTATTTTTTCTCAGGTGATTGGCAATAGTATTAAAGCTGGAGAAAACTTAAGAGAAGTCGTTAGAGGAACTATTAATAATTACAAATTTCTCTGGTGGATTATCCAAAGAGGTTTGAAAGATATTTCTTTAAGTTCAATGATTTTCTCAAACACTCCCTGCTTACTCAAAATTGTAACAACTGAGGCTTTCAAGGAACTATTAATTAAGGAATTTGGACCTAATTATAATTCTGAAATTAACATTATTGTTGGTATTAGAAACAACATACTAAGTTGCCCGCAATCCATTGTTCAATTAGAAGGCATGCGCACTGGGGAGAATGGACTTTTTCAAGTTCTTGTTAATTCTAGCTGGGGAGAGTTTAGAGATGGAATTATTGAAGTTACTTTTACTTCAAATCAATCAAAGGAATCAAAAGCTGTTCAGTTAATAATTAAGTGCAAATTTGGCTAGTTCAATTAAAAAACTAGTTTACAAAATATCCTCTCTCTTATTTTTACACCGCAAAGTATAATTTATAAGAGATTTTTTTAATAATTAAGATTTGGTCTAAACCTAGTTTTAACTTCTATCAATAAATTCACTATGGCTTGCTGGATTTGGTTCCTTAGTAATTCTTATTCCTTCTAATAGCAGATCACTATCACAAGCAAGTTTGTTCATTATAAACATAGTTCTGCGAACATTGATATGACAACCACAAGTTGAACGAATCTTAGACAAATAACTTAATTCCTTAACTGAACCATGCATTACAGTTCGAACGCTATGAGCAAAAGGTAGAAACTGAATTAATAAATACTCGGGAATATCAAGTTTTTGCTTGAGTTTTTTCCATAAAGTTTTAAGCTCTGAGTAATAATTTTGTAAATCTTTTTCAAATTCTACTCTCAAGTAATTATTTGCCTCCACACGAGTTAAGTAATCTGGCAAATGATAACCTTCCTTTAATAAATTTTCATAACTATTCTGAATTTCCAAGAGTGGAGTAAATCTTCCCCAAGCCCTGTGTCTATTTAGATCCCTTGCCTCAGCAATACTTTGATTAATCTCAAATGTATAACTATTAGTCTGGTATTGATTGCTCATTTGTTTATGTTGAGTAAAATTGCTCACTAGAACCTTACTAATCTCGGTTTTTTGAATATCACTTAAGCTTCGTATAACCTTAAATAAACTCTCAAAAGATAAGCTTGGATACAATGTAATGATATTTTGGACCAGAGTTTTCTCAGTTGCAGTATAGCTATTATCAAAAAACTTTACACCCAACTCTCTATAGTCTATAAAATTGGTTTTGTTCACACTTTGAATTTCATTTTGATCCTTTAGAAGCTTTGTTAAAATTTCATTTTGTTTCAAATAGTTATCAAGGTCTGCTAATGAATTTGTCTGAGTTTCATCACTTTGAGTATAGCGAATTAATTCTGAGGCTTCTGGGACATAACCAAGCTCATCAGCAACAAGACTCTCTGGAGCAAAGAGCCATTCTAATTGCTCAGCTAAATAAACTAATTCATGATCTTTTTCACTTTTAAAAATTCCAATAAGTCGCGCCCATTCCCGAGCCGAAGTTATCCAAGCAAGACTTGTTCTATTCATAAAACCACTAGGTAAAAAATATCTGGCACTATCAAAAACCCTTGCATTAAGTGCATTTACTTGTCCTTTATTCTCAGTGTCAATTTCATAGTTTTTTGCATATTCAATTGTTAATTTTTTTACATAGTAATTATACTTAGAGAGAGAACTTTCTAGGAGAGTTTTAAATTCAGCGTTCAATTCCTTATAATTTTTATTTTGCTTAGTGCTTTCTCGCTTTTCAACTGGTAAATATTCACTCAATTCATTCAGAATTAAATTATCAAATTTCTGGTAACGAGTCGATCTCTCCTGCCCTCCACCAAGGCTCGTTGAATAAAAGAATTTCCAAGCAAGTGCCTGAGGAACATTTTCGATATACGCAAAAAGATTTGCCATATCAGCTACGCTAGCATGACCATATTGGCGGAAAATCGTAGCCAGTTTCTCGTTTGCACCCTTTTGAGCGTTTTTAATCTCTTTAAACAAATTTATTGCCCCCAAGTCAGATCGTGAATAGCGAGCTCCTGCAAAGGCCATAATTGAAGCAACTTGTTTACCAGAATTAGGTAGAGCAGTCCTCAGCACAAAATTGGTTCGTGAATCAATTAGGGAAACCAAAACTAAATCAGTCTCATCGGGGCTAGTCATTTCAAATTTAAAATATTCAGGAAGTTTCTTAGAATTAGTTTGAGACATGTTAGTTTTATTTTTGTGATTGTAAAAATATATTTAATGCAAAATTTTTAAACTAGTTAATATCTTTGTCAATATTCTAAAAGGATAAAAAAAGACACCCAAACACTTAAAGTATTTAGATGCCAGCAATATCAAAATAATATGTTTTAAATTAACTAATTATGTTAAAGCTACATTCCAAGAACAAGCATTTTTACTATCACTTAGAGCAAAGCAAGTAATAGTATACTTTCCTTCATAACCTTTTTCCTGTTTGTCGCGAATTGATATTTCATGAAAGAAATAAGTAGAAACCATATTGTGGGCTCTTTTTTTATCCCCAGCTAAAGCACAAATTACACATGAAACTTTTTCTGGTGGTAGCTCGCCTGGATTTCTTTCGAGAGAGCTGATTATTCTAGGAGTTAAACCATCAAATGTAACTCTGAAAAAGAAGAAATATTTCACTTTGAGCTTTCTCCAAAATTTAATTAATGCGATCAAATTTGATTGCTTATTTATTTAATAAATATAAATTCTTAGTTTAGGCAAGAGAAAAGAGCAAAAGAAAGTTTTATTTGCTTTACTCAATCAGCCAACAATACTCAGCACTCTTTTGACTTGTCAATAGTTTAATATTTGCTTTATTATAAGTACATATATGACTACTAGCACAGACTCTTCCAAAAAATTCCCTTCATTACTGGTCATTACAGCAAACGGTTACGGTAAGCATACTTTCCTTGAGGAATATCGAATGACTAAGCGTGGTGGTAAAGGAATTAAAACTTTAAACTTAACCAAAAAAATTGGTAACCCAGTTCTAATTCAATTAATGACTGGTGAGGAACAAACTCTAATAATTACAACTAAAAATGGAATTACAATTAATTTGAAACCTGAGGATATTCCTCAACTTGGTCGCTCAACTCAAGGAGTTAAAGTTATTAAACTTGAAACAAATGACTCGGTAATTAGTGCTGGAATTAATTAAAAAAACAACCCCAAAATATGAGGCTGTGTGGGGTGAAATCTAAAAACAAATAAGTTTTAGTTTTTCGGAATATTAGGAAGGCCCAAAACTATTTGCACATCAAGTGTTTTAAAATCTCCTGAATTCACATAGATAGTTTGAACATCACCAATAATTTCTAGTCTGATATCAAAAGAAAACGCGAAGCAAATAGCTCCTGTTTTAACTAAAATACCAAACTGGCCATCATCGATGACTTGCTCAACCAAAAGTCTTAGTATCCCAAAATCTGTTGTCCAGGCTTCAATTCTAAAACTAGAACTAATTTTGAATTTAGGAGGAAAAAAACTAAAACCATTGTCATAATTGTTAATACCTGGGCAAGCAATTTCAATCATAAAAAACTTACGTCTTTGATCACCACTTGCAACTGCTTTTCCTTTTTTCCCAAAAACCCTAAAGAGTGAAGGTTTTACACGAAACTTGCCATTTAGAATATCTTCCTCTTTCATTTCATCAGTGTTAGCAATCTGAGAAAGCGAAGAAGCTATATTATATGACAACAACCAAATTTTAACATTAGAACTGTTTTCAAGTCGGCAATGAAAAAGTTTCATCAATCAAACTCCAAAAATAATCACAAAAGGGCTTTCTAATTACAAATACAATATATTAGTTTTGACAAGAGAGTGTTTATTTTTCAGCTTTTTTATATTAATCTGGCATTAAAAAATTATTACTATGATCTCCCTTCAGCAATTAATTAGCAATCCTGATATTTATAAAAATGAACTTAAAAAACGCTTTAAAGACGAAACTCTAATTGATCAAATTATCACGCTTTATAATGATTACAGACCTCTTCAAACTGAATTAGAATCCAAAAGACAAATTAAGAATCAATTCAATGATGTAGTCATTAAGCTTGTCGGCGAAGAAAAAATTACAAAAATTAATGAGATGAAGAGCACTTCTAATCAAATCAAACAGCTAGAAGAGCAAACTAAAAATCTCTATTCACAAATTACTGAGTTAATACATCTAGTTCCAAACATTTCTTGGGAGGGAATCCCCGTAGGACCTGATGATAATTCAAATGTTGAAATTGCACAATACGGAGTCAAACCTGAGTTTAACTTTAATCCACTAAATTATTATGATTTACCTGTTTTTAAGCGGGATTATTTAGGCAAGAAAGGAGTAGATGCTAGCGGTTTTCGGGGATACTATATCCAGGGAGAGCTAGCAAGGTTGCAACAAGCACTCTTTAGTTGGACTCTAAACAGATTAATTGCTAAAGGGTTTAATTATATTATTCCACCAGTTTTTGTGAATGAGGAAGTAATGCTTGGGACTGGGTTTTTCCCGACTGGGCGTGAAGACTGTTATGAAATAATAGATGAGAACTCTCCAAAGTTTTTACCTGGAACTAGTGAAGCGGCCCTCATGTATTTACATTCTAATGAAACTTTAAACCTTTTAGACCCAATTAAACTTACTGCTTGGACCCGCTGTTTCCGCAAAGAGGCGGGAGCTTACGGCAAGGATACAAGAGGCGGGATTCGTGTAACGCAGTTTGAAAAAATTGAAACCGTTTACCTCACAAGGCCCGAAGATAGCCAAAAAGCTTTCGAAGAAATGAAGAATATTTTTTATGAAACGGCTAATTTATTAGAACTACACTATCACGATCTTGAAGTTTGTAGTGGAGATAACTCAAATAAAAATAACCGGATGATTGATATTGAAGCTTGGTTTCCAGCTCAAGGAACTTTCCGGGAGCTTTGTAGTGCCTCTAACTGCACAGATTACCAGACTAGAACTCTCAATATTACAACTCACGATTCTAGTGGCAATAAAGTTTTAGCCCATTCACTCAATTGCACTGGTATGGTTAATAGAACACTATTTGCCATTCTGGAGCAAAATCAATTAGAAAATGGTAGTGTTAAAATCCCTCGTGTTTTAATTCCATTTTTTGGCGATATTTTAGAATAACACGTAAAATAAAATTATGAATCCAGAGATGCAATCCCAAAAAGCAAATTACTCAATTTTTAATCATAATGAATTGAGTCGCAAAGTTATTCACCTTAGTATTTGTTTAACAACTTTTTTTGTTTCCCATTTCCTTTTTTGGTGGCAAGGGGCTTTACTTGGAATGTTGTGCTTATTGATGGTTTTTTATGCTGACAAAAATGGCTGGATTAATTATTTAAAAAACGTAAAACGTAAAAGCACAGGTGAGTACTGGATGATTCTAGGTATTTTAATTATTTTTTTGATGTATCGAATTGTTTGGCTAGAAAATCCCAAATTTGCTGAAATTAGTTATTTTATTGGACTTTTTTCGCTTGGGATAGCGGATCCTCTGTCAATGCTTGGTAGACCAGTTTTTGACTATTTTCAAACGATTCCTTTCTTGAAGCAAATTACTTCCAAACTTACAATGGGCGGCAAAACTTTTACGGGAACTTTGATTTACGCGACAGTTTCATTCCTAATTGGGTTACTTGCAATTTGGCTTTATGACCCCATGCTTCTAAGTAATTATCGTTACTGGCTTTTGATTAGTTATATTATTTTAATTGGTGGAGTTGAATTTGTCAGTGTTTGGGGCCTTGATAATATTTTTATCCCAGTTCTAAGTTTTATTTTTATGTATCTGACTTTGATTTAAAAATAACTAGAAATAATTAACGCCTGGCTTTTTCATAAAACTATTAAATTTTGATCAACGGTAGACTATTTAACTCAGTTTTAATCTGTTTCCATTGTGGTAAAAACTTGTCCATATAAGCCACGAAATTAGTATTATGATTTCTTTCTATCAAATGGATCAGTTCGTGTACAACAATATACTCCAAATGTTCTGGCGGCTTTTCAATTAAATTTAGGTTAATATTAAGAGTTTTAGTTTCTATATTGCAAGATCCCCATTTTGTCTTCATTTTTCTAATTACAAATTTGTTTGATTTTACACCAATAATTGGCTCCCACTTTGTTAGCAGAGATTTTACATCTTTTTTTAACTCTAATCTTTGCCAGGTTTCAAAAATTTTAATTTTTTGATTTTGAACTCTAAAATGATTCCAATTATATTTCGTCATTTTAATAAAAAGTTAATCATTTGTTTGAGAAAAATCTACTTTCGGTAACGTATCAATTAACTCAACAGTTTGTACACTTAAATTAATGATGCTTAGCAATAAATCTAGAATGTACCGAGGATTTCCAACTTCTAAACTCCAGTTATTCGGGTCATTTCTTATTCCACTGTCTTTGTCGATTTTTACTTGGTACCGTTCCATAATCCAGTCAATTGCACTTTTGCCGTTCACCTTGTAATCATAGGCTTTCGCTGGAATGTTACTGATTGTAATTTTGCTATTGTAATATATAGTTGCCTTATCAGCCTCCTTTCCGTTTTTCTCAAATCTCATTTTCTCAACTTCAAAAAAATCTGACTCACTGCCATTTACTTTAACACTTTCTAGGGGAGTTATATCTTCGTAATTTAGATGTAATTCTGCTAGTTTTCGACCAGCTTTGCTAAATTTCCAAAAGTCGGCAGGCAAATCAACAAGCGGTAATTTTGGTAACATTTTTTTGAGGTCGTTTGCAAACATGAATCGATAATCTGGAGAATGCAAGGATCAAATAAATTAGAACTAGATTTTTCTTTTTCAGTGTAATAGTATAAGGGGAAACACTGAGTATTAAATTGAGATTGAATATCAGAAATATAATTCGAAACAAGTAACGAAAATTCCTTATTTGAACCTATCCCAGAGACACTAATAACTAAATTTTGTGTCTTCACTGTAGGGAAAAATTGATTAAATTGACCTTTTCTATGTATCAACTTGTCTCCATAATACAAATTTTGCTTTAAAAATGGACGATACATTGCAGTAACAATTTTGTCTTCTTGGTATTTAGTTAAATTGCCTCTTTGTACATTGGGTATCAAACTACTAGACCAACTAATTTTTTGTGGATTTCTGTCTATAAAATCATCTACATTTAGATTTGGATTGTTAAACTTTTCTTGTTTGTACCCTAAAACTTGGTTGTTATAAAAATCAATCGTATTGATGACATTTGAACTTAAAATACTTTTAGAATAATTAAAAACCCAGCTATCTCTATTTGTGTTTACACCAAGTGAATTGACTACAAAAAATGATTGCGAAGTGTGATCAAATTTTTTATCTGGGTTGAGTGGAATAAAGGTACTAAAAATATCATTTCGCTTACTGATCCAATCTCCATGTTCATTGGATTGTAGTTCCAATAATGGAGTGTTTTGGATAGTTTTGAAGTCCTTGATGATTTTAAGCTTGTCTTCACGATTAAGATAATCACCTATATCATGATAATAGATTTTAGCTTTTTCGGTATTATTTAGTTTTTTAACTAAAATAGTTATAGAAATTGGAGTGCGTGAACCACTGCCAAATATTTTGCCGCCTTCTTTTCTGCTTAATTCTCCACTAGTTCTTTGATTACCTCGAAGATTAAACACATAAATACTACTGAATTCATTTTCTAATGATTTACGAAAACCATCTGTAGAGTTGCCGTCCAGCCAAGAGCCGTTGGATACAAAAGCAATAACACCACCATTTTGAGGGTCTAATCTGTCAGTACTCCACCTGAAGGCTTTAATGTAAGAGTCGTAATTTGATTTTTTGCTTATCGCATCAGAACTTTTTGCATAGGTCTTATCAATATCGCTATTTAGTTTTTTATATTCTACGTTTTGATTATTATCATTGGCGGATTTTTGGCCTACAGAATAAGGTGGATTGCCGATAATCACTCGGAGTGGGGCTTTTTTTTGTCTCTCTACCCTTTCTGAATTTTGCTGAAAAACATTAGAAATCAGAGCTTGCCCATCGTCTGTTT
>JAYVFR010000022.1:0-8496 GCA_043772945.1 Minisyncoccota bacterium
AAGTTTTGTAACTACTCCACATATAATAGAAAGTCCTGCTAAAATTACTGGAGATAGTTGCTTTGCACAATTAAAATCTAAATAACGCAGTCGTTAGTATTAATGCACATTAAATTCAAGGCGAGTTAATCCTTGTCCTATTGACTTTTTCTTTAGAATTTTAAATTCACCAATCTGACTTGTATTTTCTATGTGTGGCCCTCCGCAGAATTCTCTTGACTTTATTTTACCATTTTTAGTTTCTAATGAGTAAATAGTTACAATTTCTCCGTATTTTTCACCAAATAAACCTATCGCTCCCATTCTCCTTGCCTCCTGCTCGCTCATTTGAGTTTTAATCATTATAAGCTCTTGTTTAATTAAATCGTTAATTTTAATTTCAATTTCTTCAAGCTTAGACTCAGTTAATTCGCTGGCTGGTAAGCTAAAATCAAATCTAGCTTTTTCATCGGTAATAGCAGAACCTCTCTGGTAAACCTCACCTCCAAAAATATCTCTTAAAACCTTATGCAATAAATGTGTTGTAGTGTGCAGACTTCTGGTACGATTATTATCCTCTGCTACTCCTGATTTGAACTGATTACCTGAAGCGTCCTGACTAAGTTTCTGGTGACTATTAATTAGCTGGTTCAGTAATTGGCTATCTAATTCTAGATTATTTTCAGCTAAAATATCTTCTGAGACTTCAAGTGGAACGCCGTGAGTTTGGTATAAGTCCCAAGTTTTTTGAGCTAGGAATTGAGGAGTTAATACTGGCATAATATAATAAAAAAATTAGAATTGAGTTGTTTTGTCCAGAGCTGAAAGTTTTCTGGAACTTTTGACATTTCGTGTAAATTAAAGTGCTCTTTTGATATATGAATATTGAACTAATGGATAATACAAGAAAAAAGCTGCTGAAAGCGGGTGCCCTATTATATTTAGCTTTTAATTTAACGGGCTGTACAGCTCCGAAACCAGTGGATTCAAATGCAAAACTTGCAAATCCAGTACCTACAACAGAGCAAATTACTACCGCTCCTAAAATTTCAGCAGAAATAAGACCAGAGCAAATGCCTCAGATTAAAACACCTGAAGCCAGAATTGTAGCTCAAAAACTAAATGAAAAACTAGTCCAAAACACACCAAATGGCAGAAATGAAGCTGTCGTAGAGAACGATTTAGAGAGTCAAGAACTTAGAACACTACTCAATATCAATCCTAAAACAGATAAGATAATTCTATTCACATCCACGCATGGTGATAATAGGATAATTATATTAAGAGCTGATAGTACTGGCAAACTAACAATAAACTTAGGGCAGCAAAATCAAATATTAATTCCAAGCGATAGATTAGGCTTATCAAGTGCACTAGGGGTATCAAGCTTAGGTAATACAGACTCAACCTCTGCCATAGCTAATGATCCAAAGTTGCTAAGTTTAACTTACGACATTTTAACGAGGCAACCAAATGGAGTAATTCCAATAAGCGTGAACGAGATTTACGTTCCAGGGCAAGCTGAAGCCCATATTAACCCAGCTTTTGTTACTAAACTAAGCACGTTTGGTATTAAAGTAGTTGATAATAACGGGGCAGTACTAAGCCCAACGGACGGAAGAGTAAGATTACCAGAGCAATCAACGAGTAAAGAAGTAACCTTAACTTATAACTTAAATACTTTAAATCCAAAAACTGATATAGTGCTTAACTTAAAGTATATAGGGAAGAAAATACTTTTAACTAAATGGTACAAAGATAGGTTATTTTTAGATGGGAATGGTGAGCCATCAATAGATAAAAATAGGACTGAAAAAACTCAGGTTAGCCTAGTATTAAGCTCGGTTGAAACGTTAAAAGAAGCAAAGTCTAAAGAAATTCCAGAAGTAGTAATAGAGTCAAAAGAAAATCTACAAGATTACATTAAAAATCTTAGAATACAATAGTAAAAAAACTATTTTTCTAAATAATTCTCCAGGCTAGTTTCAGTCTCAGTAATTTCAGGATTTCTCCAAGTACTGTTTGTAGTTTCAATTTTATAGACACCATCGTTTAAGTACCTAATCCTAACAAAATAACTTTTTAAACCGTTTATTTTAATCTCTTTAGCATTTTTTAAATAAGGATCAGTTATATAATATCCAGCTTCACCATTCCCAGATAAATTTCTCTTTATAACCAACCATTTTGTGGTATTTTTTATTTTGAATTCATCTATATAGATAAATGAGGTGCCCAAGTAGTTAATTTGATTTTTTGAATTAATCATAAACATTCCATAAGTTTCTAATTTTAATTCATCGTTTTTTTGGTCTTCCCCACTGTGATACCTAATAATTGCTTTTTTGAAAATGTTTGGAATGAAAGCTTTATCGTCTACAATATCATACAGACTACCTCCGTCCATTAGTTTTTGAGTTCTGTAATTTTCTATGCTATTTATGGAAGATTCTAATAATTCAACTTTTTTATCCGTATCTTGAATAGTCGTAAATATTTTCTTGTCCTCCATTATTAGCTCGAGTTTTGCATCTGTGTATTCACTATTTTTTCCGCTACTGCTAGTTGTGTTAGATTCTGATAATCTAGATATACTTCCGTAATTTAAGCTATTTGTTTTGTAACTTAATGACGCACTACCAATTGTCAAAGGTATTTTTGCTACAATTTTACTTTCTATTTTATTGCCATTTCGTAGAAATATAATTAAAGTTAGGCTTAGTGCTAGCGCTCCAAGCAGAGCAAAAATAGTAATTATAATTTTTTTAAACATAGAAATTTATTTACTGACTAAAACGGCTACTAACTTTCCTGATCCTGCTTTTTCAGGTGGTAGCGAGGCATCACCACTTTTTGCTTGAGGGCCGTTCCAATGTTCTCTACCAATGTAAGTCATAGTTCCATCATTATAAAATTTTCCATTTCCATCAGCGACAGTTATATCTCCACATGGGCTACTTCCTTGACCGTATCCTGCCGAAACTACGACGATTCCACCTGGAGGAGCATCAAAAGGGGACATATTAGGATTTTCAAGAGCTAGGTTACGAAGACCATAATCATCTAAGTTTTTTTGATTTCTAAAAAAGTCGCCTACATTTACAGCACAAGTTTCTCCATACCCAACATCAGGAAAATTCGTTTGTCCGTCAAATTTACCATTACCAACTTTACCACCCTTAGTAACTAACTCTGCGACATAATCTGCAACTTTTGCCCAACATCTCCCTTGAGGTGAGCCAACAGATCCATAAGCTTTAGCAATTTCTAGTAATTGAGGGTTGCCATTAGATTTACTAGTATTGCAATTTGAAGTTGGTGTAGTTCCACTTGAGTTAGAAGATGATTGACTGTTGCTTGTTGAAGAAGAATCAGCCGCATAAACTTTAATTTTATTAAATATGTTGTAAACAGACTTGCTTGAACTAGATGCAGAGCTGTTGCTCGAGCTAGTTGAAGGTGTTGCTGGTGGTGAGCAATCTGAATTACTTAAGCAACTACTAGAACTTCCAGCGTTTGGTGAATCAGTAGCGCCACTAGTCACTGCATCAACAAGTTTTTGGTCAATTGCGCTTTGAATGTACTGAGCAACTGTTGCAACAGTTTCGGCACTCTCGCCTGATCGTTGAATTCTTTCTCCAAGCTTAGCTATTTCTTGCAGTTGTGCAGGTGTTGGTTTGCCATCTTTAATTTGTTTACTCAAAGCTTCGAGATCTTTTTTAAATCCTTCATTTTCAATACGAGCTAAAAATGTTTTTAATTGTTTTTGATCATCTCCAAGAAGGCTATTTGGATCAGTTCCTGCCTTTTGAAAAATTGCAGATTCAGTTTTGTCTTGTTGAAACCAGCCTAAGTGTATTCCGTCGCTGGCTTGATTACCTTTCCCATCGGTACCAGCTTCGCGTGCTGATGTACCTATAACTAGCAATCTAGTAGCTAAATCAGGAACTTCTTGTGGGGTTGGGACTAAGGCATTTTGCTCAGAGCCATTCTTATCTTTGACTCTAATTTTAGATGCAGCCAAAGTATCAATTCCACCAAATAAATTCATGGCAAAAAGCTCATATTTATTAATTAAGTCAAGGTTTGAAACAGGGGTTGGCTTAGCTGGGTCGGGCTTAGTTGTATCAGCTGGTTTAGTGGTGCTTTCGCTACTAGTTGGGTTGTTACTACCGCTTCCACCACACTGGCAACTGCCTGATCCTGTGTTGCTGCCTGGAGGTCCTCCTACATCTGTCTTTGTAATCTTACCATCCACTTCCAATTCTACATGCCAGTGATTGTTATGCCCTGGCCATGGTTGCACTTTAGGGTTTTTAATTCCAGCGCTATCCAACTGTGCTTGAGTATTAAATAAATAAATTACCTTGACTCCCATCCCTGCAATTTCTTCTGCTAATTGCTTGATTCCACTAGCTTGATCTGTGCTTCCTTTAGTGTAGTCATCTGGTGCATATTCTTTACTGTTTAGAGTTAAAACTGTTATATCCATAGCGAGTCCATTACCATGACCTGTTCCTCCATGGCCCGCATCGTTTAAAGAGCTAAAAGTTACAGGAGCGTATTTACTACCTAGAGCTATTATAAAATCCACTGTTGAAGCGTTTAATAAACCTCCTTGAGCTTGTCTTACTATAGTTTGGGCGCCTGCATCATGAGTAATTTTATTAGCACTTATTAGATCGTTTAATTGTTTTATTTTATCTGGTGGGATAGTATTATTTCCTAGGGCTTGTCCTCCTGTTGTGGAGTCTTCAGGGTTTGCTCTTGAAGCACGTACATCAATTTGCCCAAAGATAGCTTGAGCTACAATGTCAAGCGGTCCTGTGAAATTTAACATTGAGGTTTTAGTTGGAGATGAACTAGTGCTTGCCCCCCCTCCTCCATTTTTATACTGAGCTATAAGTTGTGGTGCTTTATTCACATAATTTTCAGCTATTGCAGCTATACTGCTTGCGGCATCTAGACCGTTAATAACTGTTCTGGCATTATAAAAATCTTTTTTACCCCCTCCAACAAATTGCGGTAGCGTAACACCTGTAAACGAAAATTCTTGTTGCATTGAACCAATTACTGCAACTCTGGCAGCATTTTGAGGGTCACATAAGGCACTAGGGTTTGCGACTAAGTCAACTCCTAGAACTTTGCTGAATTTCCTGTAATTATAATCGTGTGTTAATTGAACATAGCCTCGACCAAAGAAATTTTCGCCTCCGCTATATCCATTGGCTAACGCTTGGTTTCTACCATCAATTTCCTCACAATATTTACCATCACCTGACTCGTGGCTAACAGTAGCTAAGATATACGCTAATTGATTTGGATCTGTGTAGCCAAGTGCTAAAAATGCTTTGGTAATATTTCCCTCAAAGTCTCTGTAACTTCCAGCTACAAAACTACCTTTATCATTGGTTCCACTAGGTCCTGTTCCACTAGCGCAGAATCCACAGGCCTGAGCAACCCGTTTACCAAAATCGCTTTCAATAGCAAGTTTTTGTCCTAGTAATATTGCCGCACTTGCTTCTAATTTTTTGTCATTAAAAACCAAACCTTCTGCCATGTTACGAGCTAAGTTTGCAACTTGGTTATTTGCTTTCTCGCAATAAGCTTGCTGAATAGTTAAACCAGCCCCAACGGCAGGCCCCACAAAAAACACAGTAAAGAATATTAAAGCTCCTGCAATCCAAGGCCCAAAAGTTACAATAGCTGAGCGTAATGCTCCCATTATTGCATTTTTAGCTAGGTCTTTAGCAAAATCTTTGGCAGCTCCTTTAGCATCACGAGCCATTTGTAATCCTTTACCAATTTGGCCTACTTTATTTTTGGCGGCAATTGTTCCTGTCTTGGCTTTACCTGCAAGAGCTGAAACTCTGTTTGCTACATTACCGATACTTTTACCAACTGGTGAATTGGCTATTGCTGTTGTAGTTTTATTTGCAATTTTACCAGCTCCTTGTTTTACCGCATTTACTCCTTTCCCTAAAGTTGCATCATAAGCTTTAGTTCCCGCTTGCTTAATTTGATTTTTAGTGTCATCAATTTTACCTTTTGCTTGCTCTCGAAGCTTTCCGAAAGGAACTCTTTTACCAGTTGCTTTTTCTAATTTATCAGAGGCTAACTTATCAGATTTTTCTTGTTCAGTTGGTTTCCCGTTAGTATTTGTATCATTAACGTAGTCATTGTTTTCATCAAGTTTATTGACTTGTAATAATCCGTTTTTATCATATCTATCAGCTGGCTTTGAGTCATCAAACTCTTCTCGTTCGTCTGAATTAGAACTGTTGTTACTAGGGATTTGATTTCGCTCAGTCTCTGCACTAATTTCTTGGTTATTTATATTATTTTCACCTCCAGAATTTTGAAAAGATCTTTCTAAAGCCTCACGGTTCGTTTGAGTTTGAAGACTGTCTTGATCGGTTGATTGGCTAGTTTCTTTGTCGGTTTCAGTTTGATTGGCTGTCTGAGTCTGTTCCTCAGTTTGAGGTCTCTCAAGGGTTGCTACATTGCCATTATTTAAGCCATCTGGAGCATTTTTATTCTCGCCATCTAGACTAGCTGTTTTTTGACCTTCTTTAGAATTTGGAGCTTGGTTTTCACTTTCTCCATCTTTGCGATTAAAATTTTTGATGTTGTTTTGAGGTTCTTGCTCTTTATTAGTTTTTGTTTCAATTTCTTTCTCCGCTTGAGTTTCATCTTTTTTTTCTATTTCCCCTTCCTTATTTTCAGTTTTTTCTTTATTCTCGGTTTCTTCAGTTTTTGAAGTTTCTGCTTGTTCAGGTGTTTTTTGACTCAAGGAATTAGTACTATTTTCAGCTTTTGGTTGTGGAGTTTCTGTTTTTAAATTAGCAGAATTAAAGGTTGGTTTAAAAGTGTTTGTAGCTTGATTCTGAGTTGTTGGGATATTTAATCCAGTTGTTAAATTAGGTAAAACTATTGGAGAGATTCTATCTGGAACCGCAAAATTATCTTGTTTAAAACTTTGAATTTCTGATTTATTTTGACCTATATTAGTTCTATTTATATCTAAATTATTTTGAGGGAAATATTCTTCGGCAAAAGCTGGTAGCATTGATGATAATTCACTCTCTTCCATTTTGGAATTAGAAATTTCATAAAGTTTGTTAATAGTTGTGTCAGCTTCTGCTTGGTCTAAATCCTCTATACTTAAAACTGGCTCATTCTCGATTGATCGAGGGCTACCATATTCAAGTAGATAGTCATCATTATTAGCTAAGACAATAAAAACTGGCTCACCATTTTTGGTATCTTCTTGATATTTTAAAACTCTATTAATAGGATTTTCTTCGAGATACCTATCAGCTTGGGCTTGGTTAAGAATTAAAGCTTTTTTGGGCGTGCGGGCGTTTTTAGTGGTAGGAGTGAACTGACTATATCCCGCATTTCCGTATTCTTTGAATTGGCTATAATCATTTGTTTGAGAAATGTTTTGACCGATGTTTTGAATTTTATTTGGTAAATTAATTTTGCCTAAGGTTGGTGCAACGCTTTCCCCTAAATTAGTTTGTAAAGTTTTACCAACTCCTTGATAGCTATTTAAAATGGTAGTTTTTGGCGTTTGAATTGTATTTGTATTTAAAGATGAAAATAAATTTGTCGTATTAATTGTAACTGGAGTTAAAGTGGCAGTGTTTTGAAATTTGGTGTTAGGGTTAAAAGCATTAGTTCCTTGCTCAGTTTGAAAGTAGCTTGTAATTCCAATTTTTTCAGGAGTTTGGCTAATTACAGGTCTAAAAATTTGAGCGCTAATAATTTTAGTTTGAGTTTGTTGAGGTTGATTACTCTGAAAAACGAACCTCATTGGTTGGCTCCTCGTATTCTGCAACACTATTGTTTGGGTTTGATTAGTATTTGGAACTTGAATATTTAAAGTACTAACTTGAGAAGGTGGAATAACAAAAGTCTGAAAGGGCTGATTATTTCCTGTAGTTTGTTCAGTTTGGAGCGTGATAAGTCCTCCACTAATAAGAGCGTTTGCTTGTGGATTTTGGAACGTTACGTTGACTGGTAAAGAATTGATTTGATTACTGGTAGTAAAGGCTGTAACTAAGTTTTGAATTTGGGGCGCACGAACATCATCAACTTGTATTTGATTAGTTTTTAAAAATTCTTTAGTAATTACACTTGCTTCAATAGGTTTATTAGGGTAGAGAGTTTTTTGTGCCTCAACAAAATTGCTAACTTGCATTCCAAGCTCGGGGCTTGAGACGGTTAGGCCTATCTTTTCAAATTGGTTGTTGACTTGGTTAAAATCACTACTTAATTCAGTTTGGCTAAACTGTTTAATTTCAGGAGTTTTTGGGATCTGAATAAATGATGTGTTGTTTTGAACTTGTGATTGTGTTAAATTTGTATTTATCAAACTCCCAGCTTTTACCAAAGCGCCTATACCAGCAACTGTACCCGTACTAAAAGAAACTATGTCTGGTCTTTTATTAATATCTGTAGTTAACACTACATTTGGTTTTGGTAGTTGTGTTACTTGAGTTTGAGTTGTTT
>JAYVFR010000023.1:0-68436 GCA_043772945.1 Minisyncoccota bacterium
GCTTGTTCATTGTCATCACATTGTACAAATATCACCCCATCGTCTCGCAGTAACTCTCTTGCAACTTCTAGCCTATTTTTCATAAACACCAGCCAAGTAGAGTGGTTGAACTTGTCATTGTAGCCGAAGGAATCGTTGCCGGTATTATAAGGTGGGTCAATATAAATTAACTTTACTTTACCTTTAAATTCCTTTTTGAGACTGTGAAGCACTATTAGGTTGTTACCTTTGATTATTAGATTATCTGTTATAACTCCATCGCTGTTTCTGTTAAATTCTGTAACTTGCTCAGCGCCTTCTATAGTATATTTTTTAGCATTAGTTAGGATCTTCGGCTCTAACAAGGCATCAATTTCATCGGGAGCTAATATCTCATTCCAAAATATTTCTTTTCTTTTGGCATCGTCTTTGGTTTGTCCACCTTCTAATACGCAGTCTTTGAATGGGAAATTTAGAACAACGTTTTTATTTTGGGATAAATAATCACCATTATCATCAGTTAAACCAATTTTGTTCTTGAAACTAGTATAACTATCGGGCAAAAAGTCTTTTAGAGACAAGAACTGCTGGAACTTGAGTGAGTTAAAAATCAAGATACCTCCGTCTAACTCCGTAAAGAAATGAGTTTTTAGACTTGGACTTGATAAAAGTAATTGGATTAAGCTTGGATCATTTTTGAAGCCATCTTCAATTAGTTTGTTTTTGAGAATCCCCGTTTCGGAGTTGTATATCTCATTTGTATGGATTAGATCGGTAAATTGTTCTAGTAAGTTTTTAGTCATAAATGTATTTTACAGTTTTTCTGATTATTCCCCGATTGGTAAATCTCCCAATCTTTTACTGATTTCTTCTTCGCTCGGTAATAGCAATTTCATACTTTCTGTTAATTCCTTGTATTGCATACCACTTGCATATGTTGCCACCCCGATCGGTTGATTTCTCCGCCCCAGTAGGTATTCTACCAGTACTCGATTTTTATCCCGGCAAACTAATATTCCAATTGTTGGATTCATCTCAGCTTTAAGCTTCGTATTATCAATAATTGCCATATACCCTTCGATTTGACCTAGATGATCAGCCTTAAATTTACCAGGTTTTAGCTCCATTACTACATAACAGTTTAGCTCCAAATGATAAAATAACAAATCCACAAAAAACGCATCTTCACCAACGACCAATTTAACCTGCCTTCCAACAAAGCTAAGCTTACCCTCCATTGATAGTAAAAATGCGTTAAGGTTTTTCATTATATGATCTTCTATGTCTCTTTCGGCAAATGGGTTTTCGCCATTTATAAGCTCTATTCCCATATCATCACGAAAATCTAAGGCGACCCGTTGTTTTAGGTCTTCACTAACCTCGAGAGTCCTACCAAAATTGTTTTGAGCCAGTAAGGTATTATTGTATAATCCTCGCTTAATTTGGTCTGTGAGATCATACTTAGACCAGCCGTTACTAATAGACTTTTTGATATAAAATTCGGCTTCAAGAGGGTTTTTGCACTTGTCCAAAATAATTTTGTTATTGCTCCAGCTAATTTGGGCAACCAGTGGATGCCCGATTGGGCTATTGACATAAGTTTCATAGAACTGCCTCATATATTTTAGTTCTCTAAACGAAAATCCCGTAACGCCAGCAAATTCGAGCTGTAGATCGGTTGCTAAACTTTGTATAACTTTCGACCCGCGTTTTGCATCCTCGACCTTTTGGCTAATGATCTTACCAAAGTCCCAAGCCATCCCTACCTTTTCGGCGGAAAAAGCTTTGAGCGCGTTATATTGAGCTTGTTTAACCCGTAGGACTAAACTCTCAAGCGTTGATTTATATTCTGATCGGATTATATCTGACATAGTTTTTTAATTGCTGTTAGCGGCGTGATCTAAGTTGGTTATGGCTTTTGTGTTTGAAAATCTGCCATAAGGTTTTACTGGCAAGTTTGTAGGAGGTTTTTTGTAGTTCTCCTTTTCTAAATTCTTAAATTGTTTTTGTTGTTGTGGCAAGTAATTTGATAACTGTCGTTTAGTAGGGTTCTAGTATTTATACAGTATATTTTGTCAAAGTTAGTTTTGTTGTTTAAAATCTAAGCATGACAAACATTAATAATCAAAATACAAAAGATTTACTCGACATTCAAGTTAAACTCTGGAATGAGCTTTTAGGTTATTTAGGCTATTTGAATAATGCTGATAAGGAGCTTGTTGAGCTTGCTTTTACTCAAATGTGTCTTGCACATAATACTGACAAGCGTAAAAGTGGAGAGTATTACATAATTCATCCAGTAGCGGCTTGTATATCCTTGGCTTTAATTAAGCTTGATCCACAAACTCTATCTGCGACATTATTACATGATGTTCCTGAGGACACTAATGTAACTTTGAAACAAATTAATGCTGATTTTGGTCCCGAGATAGCTTTTTTGGTTGAAGGGGTTACTAAGCTTAGTAATGTTCGTTATAAAGGTGAGGATAGATACGCTGAGAATTTGAGAAGAATGTTTGTAGCTATTAGTAAAGACTTGAGAGTGGTTTTAATTAAGCTTGCAGATAGGCTTCATAATCTTCAGACCCTACATCATGTAAGCCCTGAGAAGCAAGCAAGGATTGCACTTGAGAGTTTAGAGATTTACGCTCCAATTGCTGAAAGGCTTGGTATAAGTAAGTTTCAAGCAGAGATAGAGGAGACAGCTTTTCCGTATTTGTTTCCAGATACATATCAAGGGTTTGTGAAAGATTCTAATTTAGAAATTAATCAGAGGACTAAATTTTTGGATAAAATGGTTTTAAAGACTAAAAAAGTTTTAGACGATAGTAATATAAAATACGTAGGTATTAAAGGTAGGGCCAAAAAATATTATTCAATTTTCAAAAAAATTCAAGCTAAAAATAAATCAATTAAAGACATTTACGATTTAATCGCTCTTAGAATTATTGTAGAGACGGTGGAAGATTGTTATTTTACGCTTTCTTTACTTGAGCAAAATTTTGAAATTGATATTAAAAGAATTAAAGATTACATTGCAAATCCAAAAGTAAATGGTTATCAAAGTTTGCACTTAACTGTTTATGACAAAGAAGAAGAAGCTTATTTTGAATTTCAAATTAGAACTCGAGAAATGAATGAATTTGCTGAATATGGGGTTGCGGCCCATTATATTTATAAAAATAAACAAAGAGGACATAAAATAGAAGAATTTGTAGCTTCTGAAAATTTAAAATGGATCAAGGAATTTGTTGATCTAGGTAAAGAGAAAATGTCCCCAGGTGAATATCTACAAAATGTTAAGTTAAATTTATTTCAAGACAGAATTTTTGTAATGACACCTAAGAATGATCCAATAGACTTACCAAAAGACTCGTCACCTCTCGATTTTGCTTATAGGATTCATGCAGATATAGGAGATCATGCTATGATGGCTAAAATTAATGGTCAAATAGCAAGGCTTAGTGACAAATTAACTAATGGGGATGTCGTTCAAATATTAACAGATAAACGCCAAAAACCAAACTTAAATTGGATTAATTGGGTTAAAACTAGACAAGCAAGACAGCACATTAGAACTTATTTAAGAAAGCTTGAAAAACTATAAAAAGCTATTTAACTACTTGTACAACTTCTGGGATAATATCACCTGCTTTTCGGATTACTAAATAATCATTTTTTCTGAGGTTTAAGGCTTTGAAATTTTTTAAATTGTGGAGGGTGGCGCGTCTGACTGTTGTTCCTTGTAAAATTACAGGCTCAATTTCAACAACTGGTGTTAATTTTCCAGTTCTACCAACTTGCCATATTACTCCAATCAGCTTAGATACTACTTCGTCAGGGGCGAATTTAATCGCACACCAAGCTCTGGGAGTTTTACCAACTACACCAATTGCTTCTGTTAATACATTATTATTTAGCTTAACAACCAAGCCGTCTATATCATACAATAATTTCTCACGCTGCTCGTTAATTTGATTTGAATATTTCCAAACTTCACCCAAAGTTCCAAAGGCTTTATTTAGAGGATTTACACTAAAACCTATTTTTTGTAGCGTAATTAATTCTTCGGAATGATTATTGATCATTTAATTAGAATTAAAGATTATTCTAGGTTCTAGCGTAGTTTGGTTACTACCAGTGTAGTAATTTTTAGCTTGAGACTCAAAAAGCATTAAGCTGAAGCTACTTGAGAGAATTTCTAAAAGATCACTATCTGAATATTGATCAGAAAGCTTTGTAAGTTTAACACTAAAAACTAACTTACCAATAAATCCAGCATCAATAATTGCCGAATAATAATTATCTATAATTTCAGATTGTTTAGTGTTTGGTCTACAAGCCCTACTTCTTAAACAAATTTTAGCATATACGCCATCAAAAAAAATTACTTCTTTCGTTTCTAGGAAAAGTTTAGAATCTTTTTTGTCGATAACTGCCAGATTAACTAAGTCAAAAGTAGGGTTTTTTTTAATTGATTGAATTAAATTATCACTAATCATATAATAAAATTTACAATGGGTTTTTTGAGACTAAAACAATTTTTTTGTTGTCCCAATTAGTTTGAATTTGGGTATAGACGTTTTTAATATCATCTACGCTAACGGACTGGAGTTTATTAGTAAATTCATCATATTTTTCTAGATGATTGTAATTTAGTAAAGTGTTTTTACTAAAATTTAAGACAGTTTTTAGGTTGTCTTTGTCAACTAATTGCTTTTTTAGGATACTTTTTTTAAATTGTTCAAATCTATCAGCACGAAAAACTTTTGTGAAATCATTAAATACTTCTTTGGATTCTTTTTCTATAATTTCTATTAATTTAGCCTCGGCTTGAAAATTTACGATTAAGCTTTGAGTTGAAATATCGTAATAATAACTTATTCCATAAACCAGTTGTTTCTGATCTCTTAATTTATCGTACAATACCCCACCGTAATTTAAAAATAAGCTAGCAAATATTTGGCGGCTAGCTCTATTATCAAATTTAATGTCAAGCGGAATAATGTAAGTAGCATCAACATGCTCATGAGCAAATTCGTGTACGATTGGTAGAGTTTTGAAATCTAACAAAAGATTTGGTGGGCAGTAGTCTATTGGTCTAAAATGTTCTATTTGGCGGTTTAGGTTATTTAAATAATGTTGAATTAGTTCCTTAGTGTATTCTAAATCAATGCCACCACCAGCAATAGAAATAATGATTTGACTGGTGCTTAAATTTTCTTTTTGTAGTCTATAAAAGTCTTCTAAAATAGTTTGAGCAACTAATTCTGGATCACCGAGAGTTTCATGTAATTCTAGACTCTCCTTAGTGTAAACTTGCTTATTAACATCAAAATAGAGTTTGTAGTTAGGATCTCCTC
This sequence comes from Minisyncoccota bacterium, assembly GCA_043772945.1. Taxonomy (GTDB): domain Bacteria; phylum Patescibacteriota; class JACMRA01; order JACMRA01; family JACMRA01; genus JAYVFR01. The sequence continues at coordinate 5,343 of JAYVFR010000023.1, forward strand.
TGCGTTCACTAATTTCCCTTAATACTATTTCTTTCTCTCTATCTAAATCAATTTGATCAAAAGTAGGTTCAAAGGCCATTTCACAAAGCATTTCTAGCATTTTTTTAAAATCAGATTTATGGCCGCTAGCTGTAAGGGCAAGTTTTAAACTGCTGGTAAAAGCATTTAAAGCAATAGATTCAGCATGTTCCCAATCTTTTAGCTCTTCATGATTCATTTTTTTAGTACGGCTTGCAATGCAATGTTCAAGTAAATGTTTTTTACCACGGTCGTTTGCTTTTTCAAACCAGGAACCCCCAGAAGTGAAGTTAATTTCTAAACTTACTAATTCTCGTGGTATATTGTATGAAAATAGATGTACTCCAGGAGCTGGTTGCTGATAATTAAATTCAGACACAGTAGTGATTTTTATGATTGATTTATACTATAGGTAACATTTTCTGAGTAATGTTATGGTAATCTCCTTTTAATAGCTTTAACCTTGTATTCATACGGACATCTTTCTGACGATTTTGTGGAAGCATACGTTTAATTGCTTGATAAAGTACTTTAGTTGAATCCATCGTCACTTGATCTTTAGCTAAACGAACTTTCAAAGAACCTACACGACCATTATCGTAACGAAAATATGGTTTCTTATCCATTTTTTTCCCTGTAAAAACTAGCTTGTCAGTATTAGTAATCATGACACATCCGCCCATATCGACCGAAGGCGTGTAGTCAGCTCTGTTTTTGCCCATTAATATTGATGCAACACGGGAAGCTATTCTGCCAACTGGCATACTAGAAGCGTCTATTGTGTACCATTCGCGATGTAATCCTAAAACTTTAGGTAGTGAGGAGCGAACGGAAGTATAAATTTGAGCCATGTTATTATATTATTTATTGTAATTTTATTTATTCAAAAGATATTTAGAGGATCATTAATCAACCAATTTTACAAGGCTAGTGTCATATTGACTAAACTCGCGACTTAATTTGTATTGTTGAGTATATCCGCCATTTCTATCAGTATATTTTGGAGCAATTGTTTCTACTAGAATACGGGCCGTATCTTCGCTAAGGAAAGGACGAATTTTACGATAGGCTAATTGAGTATTATCTCCAGCTCGTTTGCACAAGGTTACTAGTCGTTCAAATCTAGGGCGAAACCACTTAGCGCGAACAGTGAAAGTTTTAATTTGCCCGTTTTTGATTAGGCCTGTTGAAAGATCGATCCAGAGGCGACGACGTTCTTCTTCAGTACGGTGAAATTTTTGGGATTTTTTAAGATGGCGCATATTAAATTTTTTTGTCTAAAAATTATTGATTTTAAGGATCAGGTAGTTATAAGCTAGTGAAACAGATAATCAGGCTATATCAGATAGCCAACATTAAAAGGGTTAATTTGTCAATAGTTATGATTTTTGTCCATAATTAGGATGGGTCTGACTAGTGGTTATTGGTTTCAATTTTGCTAGATGGCTAAAACCTAATGCATTGACACAAAGTCAACTTTCTGTTAGACGTGTGTATGAGCTATATTACATAGTTCCTCGTTTAATTTTTTTTAATTCATTTTATGTCAAACACTTCTTTATACTCTATAATAAACAGCTGGAATTTGGATAAAATCCTACAGTTTACCAAACTAGAATATCCAGAAATCTCTAACGAAGCTTGGCTGGAAGCGCTAGGAGAATACCGAAACTACATATACTTAGGAGTGGTTTCTGGTAAATATTTGCAAATCCCAAATAAAGTTATGGATTATATTTGGCACTCGCACATTCTTCACACCAGTGATTATCAAGATTTTTGTTACACTGTTAATGATGGTAAGTTAATCCATCATGAACCATCTCTGTATGTTGAAACAAAGTTTAATGATGATTTCAAATCACTGTCAGCAACTTCAAAAAAATATTTAGGTTACAATGCCTTCGAAACTACTAAAAACTCTTTAGTAAAGAACCTTGTTTTTAGTTGCCCAGGTATCACGAATTAATTAATATGTATAAAGAGTTGCTTTTTGTTTTGGATAAACTGCAGTTTAAGTTTTGATTAAAAATTTTACTTAAATACCAATTCACCTCTGGTCTTTTGATTACAAAATGGCAAATATTTTCTGAAAATTGAAAGTCTAATTTGTAATTAATTTTACCGAAGTCAATGGTAAAATCACTTTTACAAGTGACGTAATATTCACTGTCGTCAAAAAAAACAGGTAGCTTTTCTTCTTTGTCGTCTACTACGTAATTAGTAATGCCTAGTAATTTGTAAATAAAATTCCATCTCTTTTTGCGAAAACCACTACCTTTATAGGTAGTTTTTTGCTTTGTGTTTAAAGGGCTTTTATTCTCAGATTTATACGAGCTTTTAACAACAACATAATTGAACTTTGATACTAGTTGCAAGGCTCTGGAGAAATTATATTCCACATCAAGTGTGTTAAGAGTGCAACATTCTAAAAATAAGCAAAGATTAATTATTTTTTCTTCTACATTAACACTTTCTAAAAGAGTTTTTTGTAAACTATCTTGCTCGTAATCTAGTTCGTAACAAATCCCTTCAACTTTAGCCCATGTCCTAACTTTTTGTAGTCTAATTTGATTCATTCTAGGGCTTGCACAAATTGAAATATACTTTCCGAAAGCTTTTTGAGCTTTTAAATATTTAATCAAATCAATTAGGCAATGAGTTCCATAATCGTGCCCAATTTCCGCTACATTAATTTTATAACCTTTTTTAATTAAATCATCGCAAACTGTTATCAAATAATCACTAGTTTCTTTCTTGCTTAAAGTACTCACGCTTTCTGAATTCATTAATTCTTCTTCTACAGCATTAAAATACATATCGGCTCCTTCGGCAAAGTAGCTATATTTAAGTGGAATGAAATTATTAGCCTCAAGATTGTATATTAAATCTGCTAACTGATTAGGTGTAAAAGTTTTGTATATATCATTGTTTGGCTTAACAACTGTATTTTGAGCTTTAGGTTTATATCTAGAATTTAGGTTTTTAAGACGATAAATTAAGTCAATATTATCTGGAGTATTTTTAATAAAATATTTCCCATTAACTCTAGACAAAATTAATTTTTCACTTCCTTCTATGCTGCGCTTAATCCAATTAGTGACAGTAGATGGAGATACATCAAATCTTCTAGAAATTTCAATATTGCGTATAACGGTCACAACAACTATCTAAAATTAAATTTACGCATCCAGTATTGAAATTTGTCTTCCATCTCCTCTTCGTAATTCAGAACTTGACTCATTTGTACGACAAACTCGCTAATTTGCGTATCGCTAGAGTCAATATAGTAGTAGCTGTAAGGACGAATTGGGTTGTTGCGTCTGATCATAATTTCAATTTGATCGTCTAAGTCATTCATACTCCAAGCGTAGCAATTAGACAAATCAATTGTTTCTTCATTAAAATTTAAAGTTTGCATGTCAGTGTCTAAAGTTAGCTGAGCAGTTTTGGCTGGGTTAACTAATATAAAAAGTATTACAGTAAAACAAGCAATTGGTGTTAGTAGACTTGTGATATCTTTGTATAAAAATATATATAAGAGTAATACGCTACTCAAACCGATAAAATAAGTTATATAAATGCGGTTGCGATTAATCTGTAAGTACTTATCCGTGGCGGTTATTGTAATCATAAAATGATATAAGATTAGAGTTGTTTATTCAACACCAATTTTGACACACAATATATTATTTGTCTATATAAAAGCTAGTGTATGGTAATGATTTATTGTTTAAAAAAAGATTTTAGCACGATCTTTAATTTCTTGTTCAATTTCAGCTTTTGGTCTTCCGTATTTTTGCTTGACTCTTTCTAAAATCATTAATCTTTGTTCCTCAGCTTTTTTCATTAATTCACGATCTTTTTCGATCGCAAAGTATTCAGGGTAATTAGCCTGGATATTAAAAGGTGTAGTCCGCTGACCATTAACTAGACAAATAGCATTAAAAGTGTGAGCTTCCGGGTTTGCTATATCGGGTGGAGTTAGAGGAGTGAATTCAGTTTCTAAATACTTGGCATCGTCAGCACTGCATCGAAAAATTAGTTTAGTTGCACAATTTGCCATAAGAGAGTCTTTTATGCGTTCACTACCATCAACAATAACTTGTTTAACAAATTGGTGAGCTAAGTAGAAGCCAACTTTATACTTACGAATTTCCTCGAGGGCTTTAGGGATGGCATCGAACAAAAAGTTTTGCATCTCATCAATATAAACAAAATATGGAGGTCTATCAAGCGGGTTCACTCGCTCGGTTGTGCCATCAAGATTGTATTTCAAACCATCACTTCTCCCCATGCCAGCCATTAAAATACCCCCCACAATTACCATACCTATTAGATAGGCTGAAGTTTCACCAATTAAGCCCTTAGAAAGACTAACTAAAATAATTTTTTTGTTATCCATAGCTTGTCTAAAGTTTATTGAGCTTTTTTGCTGACCTATCATAGGTTTGATAAAATCATTAGTTACAAAAGGAGCGAGTTTACTTGTAATGTAAGGTATCATATTTTCAAGACTTGCTTCACCTCCAGCTTTCAAAGCTTCTTTTTCCCAAAAATCAATTACGTCCTGCTCGTCACACATTGCAAGTTTGAATGATCGGTAATCATCGTCAGTCAAAATTTTAGGAATTTCTAGTAAAGTAGATCCGCTTTCAGGGTGGGACATTACAAGCCTCATGGCATTTTTCATGTAATTTTCAAACATTGGTCCTCCTGTTTTTTTGAGATCATATAATTTATCCCAAATAGCAAAAAGTGTATCAATTACAAGAGTTTTTTGCTGGGGCTGTAAGGGGTCTGTTTCCATCATATTTAAAGCCAAAGGTCTATCTATCATTGATGGGCTGAAAACAATTACATCATCAATACGTTCAGGTGGAATTCTTCTTAAAATGTCATCGATGGCCTCACCGTGCGGATCTACTACGCAAGCTCCATTACCCATTTTGATGTCTTGTAAAATTACGTTGTTCATCGTTACAGTTTTTCCTGAACCTGAACCGCCTAGCGAATAAATATGTCTAAACCTATCCTCGGTTTGTAAATATATGTCTTTGCGAACTCCACGAGCTTCTGCTCGCCCTAAGTATACATTACCTTTACCTTCTTCAGGTATCTCTAAAGGTATAGGGGGTCTCCTAGCTAGTAACCATTTGATGGCGCTGGTTTGTACTTGCCATCCTGGAACATGCCAAAGAGAGTTAATTTCTTCAGTATTAATTATTCCTTTTTGATTTATATTCGGAGCTCTAAGAATGTAATCTTTAATGGCGTTATCAGTGTTGGTTTTGTTTTTTTTAAAGCTGTTGAAAGGTCTGATATCGTAAATTTGAAAAGCAGGTATAATATTATCCACAATTCTTTTGGCTTTGTCTTCAGTTTGAGCACTGGCAACAACTCTTAATGTAAACAAAAAACCTGGTTTGGAAGCTTTTGCTTCAAGTTGTTTAACCATTTCAACTTGCTGGGGAGTTAATTGAATACTTTGCTTTTGACCACTTAAATCTATTTCACGCTTATCTTTTTTATCAAATTTATCTTTCTCGTCTCCGCTATCGCTTTTACCTGATAATGCATCTGCAAATCCCTTAACAATCGAACCTATAATTTTACCCCAGTTAATACCTTTATTGCCAGATTTTTTATTAAATAGCACTACTTCAGGGTTTTGTCCTTGTTGAATTTCAAGGGCAAATTTTTGAATTTTAGTTTGCCAATCACCATTTTTAATTGGTGTTAAAATTAATTGTATAGAAGCCGATTCTTCTTTTTCTAAGCCACTAAGAGCGTTTGTTAAACTATTAAGAGGATCATTATCAATTAGCTTATAAGTCTTAAATGGAAGAGCTTGAGTTGTTGATAAAATCATTTCCTGAGCATACACTTGGGATTCAGGTTTAAAAAATGATGTTTTTTCGAGTCTCGTTATGTGGGCCTTAGGATAAATACTAATCAATTGCTTCTCCATTACTTCTGCAATTTGTTCACGACAGATAAGCCAAAAACGGATTTGTTGATCAATAATTGTTATTTCTAAACTAAATCGTTCAAAATTTTTCTTTACCCAAGAGCTAGGGCTATTTTTGCTGTACTCTGACATTATGCTGTAAATCTGCTCGCCTACAGACAAGCTTTCTTTGGATTCTTTAGAACCAGCCGATCCGTATTCTTTTTGGATTTGTTCTGCACTTTCACGCGGGACGCTAATTTCAAGGATGACGCTATCTTGCCACTGCTCTAATTTAATTTTTTGAAAAAATTTCTTTTTATATATTCTGAGACCAATAATTCCTCCAATTATAATGATTAATAAAAAAACAATTAAAAATATTATTAACGGTGTTAGATTACTTGTCCCAGAGTTACTTTGATTAGATAAACTTACCACTTTAGAGGTAATACCTGATACTGGTGGAGAAATTTGATATAAATCGTTACTAGCCATATTTGATCAGAGTGTATCTAGAATTTTAATTTTTGTCAGATATGGTGTTTAGATGGCTAGTGTAGGTTGAAATTATTATTTTTATTTGGTGGGAGAGAGCGGACTTGAACCGCCGACCGCAGACTTATAAGATCTGTGCTCTAACCAACTGAGCTACTCTCCCTTTCTTATTCAAGAAAATTTTAAATAAATTAAAACTCCCTGTCAAACTTTATTTAAACTAGTTTTTAAATGCTTTTTACTTGAATTTTTTTAGCGGTAGCTCTAATGATAGGTATTTGAATTGTCAAAATTCCATCTTTGAGAGCAGCTTCTATTTTATCTGAATTGATAGTTTCAGTTACTGGAATCTCTCGGTAGAAACCTCCCCAAAAACACTCGCTTAGTTGAGAATCGACTTCTGATTCAATATATGGTTTATTGCGAATTCCTTTAATTGTAAGTGTATTGTTGTCGTACATAACTTCTAAGTCAGGAACAGCGACTCCAGCAATTGTTGATACGATATAAATCATATCACCGCGGCGAAACATATCGACCGTTAGTTGTGGTATTGATTCTGGCATCCAAGTGGCATTTGGGTCTAAACCTAGGTTATTTGCAGTAACAGACATAGTATCAGTTTGAAAATTCGTGCTAGCGAACATAATGTAATTTAATTAAGTAAATAAAATAAAGAAGTTTAAATATTAACTAATATGTGTTTTCTTTTTAGTTTTATGTCAAAGATTTGACTTTTTTTAAAAAATTATGCTATAAAAAATATTGTAAGGCGGATGTAGTTCAGTGGTAGAGCGCCAGTTTGTGGTACTGGTTGTCGCGGGTTCGATCCCCGTCGTTCGCCCCATTTTAAATTTAAAAAATACAGCAATCAAATTTCTTAATTATCAATTTTTACTTTTTATTTTTTTATCATACTAACTAAATACAAAACTAAGTTAATAATAATTACACTGCTGCTAACAGGAATATTCAAATTAAGAGCAAATAGCAACCCAGCTACAAACCCAAAAATAGAAAAAAAGATACTGTAAATTAAAGTTTGCTTATAGCTTAACTGCAAGTTAATTGATGCCAAAGTTGGAAGAATCATAATTCCCGTTGTCATTACAAGTCCAATAATTGGGAGACCAATGGCAATAAACAAGCCTGCTAAGAATAATCCAAGAAAATTAAGTTTTTTGACGTTTATTTTGTTAACTGTAGCAAGATCAGCATCTAAGCTAATTAAAAAAAAACTAGAGTAATTCAAGAAATAAAATATTAGAATAACGATTCCAATTAAACTTGTCGTGTATATATCATTCAATGTTACTGTAGTAATGCTACCAAATAAATAGTTACTAAAAGTTGAGCTTAGATTTTTGGACTTGCTAATTATAATATTGGTAATTGCTAGAAATATTATAGTTAAAGCAATATTAATTGATTCAGGAAATTTTTTTTGGCTTTGGTTTAATTTAGTTATACTAAAACTCATGATTAAACTTGATAGAATTGCAGTCAAAAAAATCGGAATTTTTAAAAAAACATTAAACAAAGCTATTAATAAAGAAGAGTGAGACAGCGTGTCAATTAGACCTGAATTACGCTTAGTAATTAATAGTAAACCTAAAATTGGTCCAATACTTGAAAAGATTATACCTATTATAACAGTTCGCCAAAAAAACTCATATCGAAAATATTCAAGATATTCAAACATGATGATGGATTAGATTAATTTTATTTTTGTCTTGGCTTACTAAGAAATCACCGACATTATGGTAACACTGAATTTGTTTGTCTAGAAATATAACACGGTGGACTTGGCTAGTAACTTCTCTAATATCATGAGAGATTATGATAATTGAAATGTTATTATTTTTATTTAAATCGGCTAAAATTTTCCAGAATTCTTCTCTGGTTTTAGAATCAATTCCTGTTGTTGGCTCATCAAGAATTAATAAATTGGCTTTACTAAGAATTGCTCTGGCTATTAATAATTTTTGAAATTGTCCTCCTGATAATATATTAACATTTTTTGACAAAAGAGTTTGCAGCTGAAATTGATTAACTAAATTATTAAAATCTTTTAATTTAAAAATAATTCCTGTTGTTAATAATTCTTTTCCACTAGCTACTAGTTCATTAAAAGCAGAGTTAATTCTCTGGGGCACATATCCAATTATAACTTCATTGCTAATTATGATCGGTTTGTTAGCTTGAGATGGGGCTTGAATTATTTCAAGAATTAGCTTAATTAAGGTAGTTTTACCACCACCATTCGGTCCGAGAAGAGCCAAGTAATCACCTTGTTTAACGTTAAAATTAATATTTTCTAGAATTATTTTATTATTAATTTGGTAATCTAGGTTTTTTATTTCTAGTATTACATTTGTTGTATTTGTCTTTATTGACATTCAAGGGCTATTCTAAGATTTTTAAGATTAGTTTCCATTTCGGTAATATAATTTTTACCATTGTCAATTTCATCTTGGTTCATAGCTTCAATTGAATTTAATTCTAATTTGTTAATCCCTAAATCTTTTATTGCTGTATTAATTACGGGAATATTTTCATTTACTTGCCCTAAAAGATATTGAATTTTAGTGTCTTTAATTTCTTTTATAATCCTTGCTAATTCAACTGGGTCAAGCTCACTTCCGTCATTCGCTTGCACAAGCGAAATCATTTGTAGATTATAGCGACGGGCTAAGTGTCCAAAAGCAGGGTGCCCTGTGTAGAATTTGCGAGCTTTACACTCTTTTAGACCAGCACTGAATTCTTTGTCTAATTTCTCTAATTGCTCAACTAATTGACTCTGATTGTTAGTGTAAACAGTTTTGTTGTTAAAATCTAAGCCAGTAATTTTGTTAAAAACCAAATCAGACATTTGTCTCATAGAAACTGGATCAAGCCAAATATGTGGATCAGTTTCAAGCGGGTTGAGTTGTAGTTTGAGCGAATTCAATTTATTGATTTTTTTGCTCCAAGCTTCTAAGTTACCATGATAAATTAATAATTTGGAGTCTTCAATGTCTTTTTGGTTTGCTGGAGTTAATTCATATTCGTGAACTTCGCTACCACTAGGTGTTAGGTTTATGACTTTTAAATTTTCACCAACAATTTTTTTAGTAAGGAAATAAAAAGGATAAAAACTGGTTACAATACTTTTAACTTGAGTTAGTTTATCATTTTCGGCTGATTTTTTTTGCTGGAAAGATAAAAATCCAATTAAAAAAAACGCAATGATTATTAAGCAACTAAAAATAATCTTAAATTTATTTTTCATATTCTTAAAAAATTGTGCAACTCACTTTGCCTTGTCAAGTTAAAATTTAAGTAAAGGTTATTTACTATCTTCTTCTAATTCTTTTTTCATTAAATCTTTAGGGTTGGTCGTGATAATTTCATGTTCACGGGGAAAGGGTATAATTTCAATACCGACGTGTCGTGAACCCGCAAAGAATATTCCTTGCCCTACATTAGCTTCTAATAACAATTGTCTTTCACGGTTTGTTAGACTAAAAGTTTCAACTAGTTGATCTATGGCAGCAGGCGATTGCTTTAAAAGAATTTTCATGGCTGAGTTTGTGATAATTGGTTTTCCGAGTGGCGATGATAAAAAGTCTGTAACGTCTTGAGAGATGGTTGTAATTCCCAAATAATATTTACGAGCCCTTTTAGCTAGCCCATAGAGAAAGCGAGCAGAATCTTCGTACTGCATCATAATCCAAGCTTCATCTACCACAAGTATACGTCTCTTTAATTTAGAGCGGATTTCAGTCCAAACGTATTTAAGTAAAATGTACATGGCAATAGGTCTTAGTGTTTCTTGGAGATCTCTAATACTAAAAACGATAAAATCATTGCTAATGTTAATATTAGTTGGGCGATTAAACATTCCCGAGAAAGTTCCTTCTGTATATCTATAAAGTCTTTGGGCAAGGCTTTCACCACCAACAATTCCGTTTAAAATTTCAACCAAATCCCCCATAGTAGGTGGAGTTATCGTTCCTAAATCACTACTATCAGTAATATCACGTTTAGCGTAAGCTTGCTGAACGGCTTTTTCCATTACACTCACTTCGGTTGGGTTGAGTTTACCGAGCATCAAATTAAATAACCCCATTAAATCAATAATTGCAGTTCGCAAAATATCTGCTACACTCTCGCCTGGGAGAGGTTTAGGTAAGTCAAATGGATTGATGCGACTAGAAGCGTTTAAACTTAAATTAATATAAACTCCCCCCAGAGCATCTGCTAGAATTTTATATTCTTGCTCAGGATCAATTACAATAACTCCTACTCCAAGCATACGACTACGAAGAATTTCAAGTTTAACTGTGTAACTTTTACCAGCTCCAGAAGTAGCAAAAACCAACGAATTGGCATTTTCAAGCTCAAAACGATCAAAAATTACGAGGGAACTGTTGTGAATATTAACTCCGTAGAGAATTCCAGAATCACTTGACAAGTCAGAAGAAACAAAAGGAAAAGCTGCGCTTAAAGGTGAAGTATTCATATTAGTTACTACGTCTAAATCATCTTTGAGAATTGGTAAGCAGGCATTAAAGCCGTCATCCATCTGAAGAGCAGAGCGCTTTATCAAAATATTTTGCTGAGAAAGGATTCCTTCAACAGTTTGACTTGATTTTTCTAATTCTTCTTGAGTGTTACCGTATACTTGAATGTAAATACCAACGCGATAAAACTTCTCTACACCTTGTTGGATTGCATCCCGTAAGCCCTCAACGTCTCGGTAGGCTGTTTCTAACTGGGGATCCCTTGCTTTTCCTTGCTCCTGATTTAGGTTTAAACTGGCTTGAATTTTACCCACTTTACCGCGAAGCTCACGCAATACCTCACTTGAATCTCTAGGATAAATAAAAATGGATAAATCAAGTTGGATATCAGAATTTACAATTCCTTCAAGCCACCCCATAGTTACTACACGAGGGTAAACCAAAACAAAATGCGAGCGAACGAGTTTAGTATTTATTTGAATTTCACGATTTCCAATGCTAACACCAGATGGAGCAATCAAGTCACGGATATTAGTAGTTCCTTGCCTATACGACTTTTCGCTGGCAATAAGAGTTTTTTGGATATCTATTTCAGTTTTAATAATCTCTCTCTTTAGTTCTGTTGGGTTTAATGATCTTAAATATTCTAAACTATTGGTGTCGACTTTTGGTTTAATTGCTCCACGAGGGTTAGGTCGATTCGGTTGTGAGTTTGTTATTTGTTGATTATTTGTAACTTGCTTACCAACTGGAAATGTAGATTGTTGGTTAATGGTTTGCTGTTGTGGTCTCTGATTCAAGTTAGGCCTAAATTGTTGCTGAGTTTGTTGCTGTGAATTTGATTGAGGAGATGGTCTAAAAAAATTATTTTGAGAGTTTGGTTGTGGAATTTGTTGCGGAGGTCTCTGGTTTGGGTTGTTTGTATTTTGACGAATTTGTCCAAAGTTGCTGGTTGAATTAACTATAGCGCCAGTGTTAGGTTTTGTTGTAGGGTTTTGTTGTAGCGATCTCTTTAAATCTTGATTAGTTGCGGTGGTGCCATATTGACCATAGGCACCTACTGAATCATTTCGTCTTGCAAGTTCAGTTTGTAGATTTTGATTTGATGCAATCGGTTTAGCTCCAGCTACTGCTTTAGCCCCAAAATTTGTTGGTTTGTTAGTTTGGTTTAAATTAGTGTGTGTAGCCCCAAAATTTGTAGGTAGCACTCGATTGTTAGAGTTGTTGCTATTGTTGCGGGGAAGAGGATTAGACATTTAATTTATAAATTTATTTTTAGCTTTTTTATTTAGTTTAAATTTCCTAGCGATTATACCTAATATATTATAAGATTGCAAATTTCTAATTTTCTGAGAGTTTATATATAAACAAAAGAATAAACATAAAAAAATTCACCCTATAATTAAGGTGAGTATTAAAAACAATATTGATTTTAAAAAGTCTGTCTTTATTTTAAAAATAGTGAGGCTGCGTATCTATTGCCAATTAAGGGAGTTAAATGATACATCTGTCCATTAACCTTACAAAAAATTGGTTTAAGATTGCTGTATTCAATCTCTACTTCAGTTCCATTTTTTAAGGAGCTAATTTTTTTGCAATTTTTATCACGAGTATTAAGGCCATTTGAGCTGCTTACTAATTGCTTTGAAGAAAGGTTTGAAGGTATATTACCAATAATGTTAGTGAATTCTTTAGCTACATATGTACCAGTATAAGGACCGTTAGTATCTGTTATTGAAACCACATTTACAGGGATCATCAGATAGCTTTTATTTCCTACTTTGCAGCTAAGATTTTGTTTGTCGCCATCTAATAGGTAAACATTTTGAATTAAAATAGCCTCACTATTAACAGCCCCAATTTTCTCGCAGTTTGCGTTTCGTAGATTTGCTCCATTGCTAGATGTAACTTCTAAATAGTTATATTGCAAATTTTGTGAGGCAGCTTGAGTGTTAACAGCGGTATTAAGAGAAAGTCCTGTAATAACAACTGTCAATACTGAAAGTAAAGTTAGTTTGTTTAAAATAGTAAAAAAAGTTGTAGTCATATAAATAATAAATAAAAAAATAATGATTAGTTGAGATGTTTTTTTGTTCTCATCTAGTAAGTCGTACAAACTACATATTTTGTGACAATTAAATTTTTACTTAATTTCAATAGATTGTAATAATAAAAAAAAGTAGCCCAAACTCCTTTAAACAAGACTTTATATAACAAAGTAAATAAACATTCAAGCACTTTTTTAAAGCTCACAAAGACTAAAGCAGTAGGGCAGATTACATATATCTCTCCAACTGGCGTAATGATAGCAATAACGGCCAAAGTTCATCAAACCCTGTTAAAACACTTGTTAGAGCTAGAGATATGTTCAGAAGATATGTTCATAGTTGATAAATTACAAACTTATTTCAAATAGTCTTTTATTTGATCAATAATAGCTTGGCGGTTATTTTCAACTGCTTCTGTGAATAATGATTCTCTTTTAATTTCTATTACTTGAGGAATATTTGGCAATTCATTCTTATAAATATTCTTGATTGTTTGCTTATCATCTTCACTTAGCTTATTGTTTAAAGGTTTATTTTCTATAATTTTTGTTAATTCTATAGTAATTATTTTTTGATTTTCTATTTCAGACAGGATTTTAGCCCTATCATTAACATCTTGAATCTTAATTGAGTTATAATCTAATTTTTCTAAGATTTTTTTGATAGCTTTAATAATTTCATCTAGTTGTGAATATTGTAATTCATCTAAATTTTGTAATTTACTTATTTTTTCCCAATTATTTAGTTGCTCGCTTTGGAGAGTTATTCCTTGATTTTGTTTTTCTAAATTTGTCTTTAAGCCTGATATCAAAGCTTCATAATTGTTTAAAATTTGATTGGTTTGATTATCTTTTGGTTGTAAATCTATCCAGGTAATTTCTCTCTCAAAAACTTGATTTAATTCTTCAATTTGTTTTTTTATTTCTGTGTAAATATCATCACTTGGTTTAAGGTTATTTTTTGAATATTGAGTTAAGTTATTAGTTTTTTTCTCAATACTATGACTTTTTTCAATTATATGAATAACTATGTCTGAAAGCTTACGCTGGCCATTGCCAAAGCTGTAAATTAGAGAGCTTAAAACCAGCAACATAAATGCTAGAAAACTCACCATCCCCAAATTGCGTTTAATCCAGTTACTAAGCATACAAATTTTTTAATTATATTAGTGATTATATTAGACTTAGATCCATTTGCCCTTTATCGTTAAAACCTGCAACTTCACATTGCAATACGTCACCAATTTTATACCTAGTGCTTGGTGGAACGCCGCGAGCCATTTTAAGGTTGCTGATGTGAATCATTGACTCTTTATCACCATCGTCTAGTTTCACAAATACTCCGTAATTTTCCATTCGAAAGATTTTAGCCATTACTTTATCTCCTGTTTGATAAACTTTAATAATACTCTCAATTTGTTTGTAACAAGCGTCAACATCTTCCATTTTACTACTATAAATTGCGCATTTACCAGTTTCATTTTCTAGATCAATTTTAACTTTGAATTTATCTTGCATGCCGTTAATAACAGCCCCACTTGGTCCAATCACATCTCTCATTTTGTCACTTGGAACTATAATAATTCTAACCTTGGGAGCTTTAGGGTGGATGTTTCGATTAGATGAGCTAATAGTTTGATTCATTATCGACAGAATGTGTTGACGAGCCTCTTTTGCTTGTTTGAGAGCCTCTTTTAAAACTAGTGAAGTTACTCCTCCAACTTTATTATCTAATTGAATGGCAGTAACGCCAGTTTCTGTTCCTGTAACTTTAAAATCCATATCAGCATGATGATCTTCAAGTCCTTGTATATCAGTTAAAACGCTGTAGTCCCCATTCTCATTTATTGCAAGTCCCATCGCAACCCCAGCAACATGAGATTTGATCGGAACGCCAGCCGTCATTAGTGAAAGGGAGCTAGCACAAGTGCTTGCCATGCTAGTGGATCCGTTTGACCCAAGACACTCACTAACTGTTCTGATCATGTAAGGAAAATCATCTTTATTTGGCAATACTGGCTCTAAAGCTTTTTGAGCAAGGTTTCCATGTCCTATTTCACGCCTGCCTGCTCCAATGTAGCGACCAGTTTCCCCGACTGAATAAGCAGGAAAATTATAATGGTGGATATAACCTAAATAAACCTCATTTTCATCTTCGGCGTTATCCGTTAGCTGCATTTGATCGAGAGTTCCTAAGGTCAATGTATTCAAAACTTGAGTTTCACCTCTGCTAAATAAGCTTGATCCGTGTGGCTCTGAAAGCACATTAATTTGGCAACTAATAGCTCGTGTTTCGGTTAATAAACGACCATCAACTCGTCTTTTGTTATTAATTAAATTATCTTTAATTAGCTTTGTTAAGTATTCATCAAGAGCTAGGTGAAGCTTTTTTTCTATCAAATTATTATCATCACTTAAAACTAAAATCTGACGAGTTAAAACATCTATTTGCCTAGCTAATTTATTATGAATATCACTAAAATTAACTAAAATTTGCTCCTCTGGCAGAATTGTCTCAAGCTCACTCTGGTTATGAAATCCCCAACTACACCCAAAAATCTGTTCTTTTGCTAAAAGGTTAGAAGCCTCCTTGATATCTCTAATAGTGTCAGTAAAAAAGACTATTTGATCCAGTGATACATTCCAATCACGAGCAATATTTTTAATGCAAGTTTCTTTACTAAAATTTGCCTTAAAGCCTTCTAAGTGAGTGAATTTTAAACCGCTAGCTACTGCAAACTCGTCTAGAACTGGTTGATAAGCTGTAGAAACAATTGCCATCTTGGCGTTTTTATATTGCTTGACTTCTTCTACAAATTCTTTGAAATATCCGAGCCCGATTTGTTTTTTTAAATTATATTCTTCCTCTCTAAACTTTAAGAGGTTTTCTGTTTCTTCGTCCGTATAAACTCTATCTTTAGTGTAGCGTGGATTAACTAGTCTATCAGTTTTAAGATATTTAATTACTTCTTCTTGATTCTCTTTCTTCTCTAAATGCATAAAAGCTTTTACGGTAGCGTTCCAAGAATCTCCAAAAACTCCATCAAAGTCAAAAATTAAATACTTAGATGTATTAACTTTATTTTTAGCTTCAATAATTTCTTTAATCTTAAAATCTACAAATTCTTTTAACTTTAAATTTTTCTCATTTTTTGATAAATCATTATAAAGAGCATCTTCAATTTGATTTTTATTTGACTTCCAGTAATTGAGATAAACAGATTCAGGCCTCGTTACTTTTAGTTTTATTTGTTTATAGTAAGTCATTTCATCAACCTATACATTAGAATTATTCTGGTCAAATTACTACCTTTGTTTTTTGACTAAAATAGATAATTGGAGATATTTATTGTTTGTAACTTTTCTACTTTCAAAAGTAAAAATTTCTTATAGGAGATTTCAAATGGGTACGGTTGTTAAACGTAACAAAAAAAACCAGATAACGTATTTTGAAGTTGATTTACCATCTTGGTACAAAATCAAAATCACGACTGAGGATGATACATTAAGTAAAAAACTCAAATATTTTTGGTGGTTATTTGGCACTGTTAGAGAAGATAAAGTTTTAACCCATTCAGCTAATGACAGCCTTGACTTTCAGAGTTGTTGCAAAGATTTGATTATTTCTGTAGAAGCTTGGATAAACACGAAACCTCGTAAACCAGGCCAAAACCCAACCAATGGCGAAAGAAAGCTAGTTAAGAATTTGGAAAAAGCCTTAGCAGATGTTTTCAAAAACTAGTTTACTTCTGTTAGTTATTACAAACCACCTCATCAAAGCTGTATTAATTTATGTTTTGGTGTTTTTTTATGGACAAAACTAAGAAACTATGCTTTTTTATAATTCAAAATGAGGAATACAAGGCTAATCAAAATGGGAACATTATAACTTTTTCATAGTTTTTATTTTCATAAAGTTTAGACTTTTCTACTCCCGATAATCACTTTTGTTATTTACTATTTTAGTATTTTATAAACAGGGGTGATTTTTTTTATCTTTTAAGATTATTTGACAGATTTTTTAATAAATAATTAATTTGTGATTAATATGTCCAGTAAATTTCAAGTTTATAGCGCCGTTTATTTAATTCTTTTTAATAAAGACAATCAAATTCTTTTATCAAAGCGAGCTAGTACAGGCTTTATGGACGGTTATTACGGTTTACCAAGTGGACATCTAGAAGCGGGTGAAACTATTTCGGAGGCTATTGTGCGTGAATCCAGAGAAGAGATTAACATTACGCCAATTAATTTTGAATTTGTGAGGGTCAATCACCGCAAAGCCACTACGGAAAACAAACGAGATTATATTGATTTTTATTTTATGACTAATGATTATGAGGGAGAGGTTCAAAACTTAGAACCAGATAAATGTGCTGAATTAAAATGGTTTGATGTAAACGAATTACCAGAAAATATAATTCCATATATTAAAAATGTGTTACAGCCATCCGATATTGTTAAATTCTTTGCTGAAGTTTGACAATTTCTTGACTAATCTTGACTAAAAGTAGAGAATACTTTTACTTTGACCGTTATAGAGCCGTAAAACGCAAAAAAAAGCTAGAAAAAATTATATTTATATATTATGTTTAGAAGATTGTTATTAGTTTTTACTGATAAAGAGTTACGGATGAAGCTATTGGCTGTTCTCGGGCTTTTAGTCATGGCAAGACTTTTGTCTCACGTTCCTATTCCAATTATCAAAGGTAAGGACATCGCTAATTTAATTGATAATGATGCTGTGTTTAGTTTGTTGAACACTGTTTCAGGAGGATCCTATGGAAAACTTAGTTTCGTCATGCTCGGAGTTGGTCCTTATATTACTGCTAGTATTGTAATGCAGTTGCTTGGAGTTATAGTTCCAAAGCTCAATGAAATCCAAAAAGAAGAAGGGGAGCAAGGTCGCAATAAAATCAATCGTTGGACTCGCATGATAGCAGTTCCTTTGGCTGCACTTAACTCGTGGGGGATATTGCAATTCCTGGCTTCTAATAATACAGGAGGAGTTAAGATTGAATTACCTGAAGTTTTAACCACTGGAAATTTTGCTCAAACTTTTCCTTACTGGTTTGTAGTAATTCTCTCAATGGTGGCGGGTAGTATTATTATGATGTGGATTGGTGAAATTATTACAGAATATAAAATGGGAAATGGAATTTCTTTAATTATTTTGTCTGGAATTGTGGTAAGGCTTCCGAGCCAGCTAGTCAAGTTTTGGAATGGAGTTTCTGAGAATATCTACCTCATACCTAAGAGAATTTTTGAAAATCCTGCTAAGCTACTTAATCCAGACACGTGGAAAAAGTTTTTGTGGGAAAATGAGTTCTGGCAACCCAGTCGTTGCTTTTTTATTTATATTGCTATTTTCCTTGGAACTCTTTTATTTGTAGTCTTTATTAACGATGCAGTTCGTAAATTACAAGTGGTTTATTCCCGTCGTGGGCATACAGAAGGAAAATCACGAACCATGGATAGTGTTAAGGCTGATTTGCCATTAAAAGTAAATATGGCAGGTGTTTTACCAATTATTTTTGCAGTTTCTTTCATCTTATTTCCTAGTATTTTATCAAGATTTTTCCTTACTTCTAACACTGGTGTTCTGCGGGATACCGCTAAAGCTGCTGAAAGCTATTTAAGTACACAAAATAAACAAGTGGCAAATCCTGGTTCAATCAATCTCCCTAAAAAAGAATTTTTAGGATTTTATCTCTCAGGGACTAAAGATGAGATTGAAAGTGTTAAAAATTACGACACAACTGAAGGTCAGGAATTGTTTGGTTTTACTATTAGTACAATGGGAGATACTAAAAATTCTTTTTTTGAAGCAACTCCAATTAATGACGTGCCTTTCTTAAAATTTAATGGTGGTAATATGGGCTTTTTACCGCAAGTTGTTATCCGTTGGAACGGAATTTTGGCTTATACATTTTACTATTTTGTATTGATTGTATTCTTTACTTTCTTCTACACTTCAACTATTGCTTTTAAAACTGATGAAGTGGCAGAAAACCTTCAAAAAAGTGGAGCCTATATTCCTGGATACAGACCTGGGCTTGAGACCCAAGATTATCTAACTCACGTTTCTAACAGATTAAACATTGCTGGAGCCCTCTTTCTAGCTTTGATTGCAATTTTCCCGATTGTGTTTAACCGCTATACTCAAGTCGGTGGAGATCAAACTTTGAGTGGGATTGTAGGCGGTACTACAATGCTTATTCTAGTATCCGTTACTATTGAAACTCTTAAGCAAATTGAGGCTCAGGCAACGGTTGTAGACTATGACAGATTTGTAAAATAGCAATTGCAGAGACTTATCATCAATTCAAATGAAGTATTTTAACTTAGTACAAACAGCAAGCACCTATTCGTGGGTGTTTTTACCTATTTTGGGTTATTTAGTTGCTTTTTTTATAGTTGAAATATTTTTTAAATCTAATAGATTTTGGCTAAAAGCTTGGAATCATAAATTTAATTGGTTAAACCGCCTAGATTTTAGCATTTTCATTTCATTAGTGTGTGTAAGTTATTTTGTTTTAATTAAGTATTTAAATCACTTATCGTTTCAAACCTCTGCTTTTGATTTTGCTATTTTTGATCAGAACTTTTTTGTGCAATCTCAAGGCATTTTCCCACCCATTAACTCTGTTAGGGAAATGTCTAATCTCTGGATTGATCATCAGCATTTTAGTCAAATTATTTTAGCGCCATTGTATTGGATGAATTCAGGCATGAGTGGATTAGTTATGATATTCTTATCACCTTTATTATTGATTCTAATTCCTAGCATATTAGTCTATTTAAGTTACAAAAATTTAACAGAGAACCAAGCCACAAATCAAACTAATTATTGGATAATAGGCTTTAGCTCATTAATATTATCAATTCATCCATATACTCAGAGTGCGATTGAATTTTATTATCACGAACAGTATTTATTTAGCTTGTTTTTTGGATTAGTGGTTTACTTTATCACTAGATATTTTTCGAAAAGAGATAGGTTTAGTTTGTATGGGTTATTGTTTTCTTACATTGGATGGCTTGGTGTAAAAGAGGATCAGTGGCTTTACATCTTAACATTTTTCCTTTCTCTTGTAATTTTAGGAATAGTCTTTTGTAAAAGAAAGTTTTTTGTTTTTATTAAGGCTAATAAAGTTTTTGTTTTTATTAACAGTTTTTTTGGTATTTTTAGTTTAATTTATTGGGAGTTAATTCAAAGATGGATGAAATCTGTAAGTCCTAATTGGGGTGGCTATATATCAAATTATACACAATTTAAAAATGTAACTCAAGAATTTTTTCAAACTGGAAATGTAGGTGATTATTGGAATTCCTTACCGTCACTACGGGAAGATGCAAGTGCATATATGTATCAACATTTTCTTCATTTTGATATTTTTGGGATTATTTTATTCCCCTTTAGTATATGTGTAAATTATGCTATCAGGCTTTTTAGTTCAAATCAGTTTCTTAGGCACCCTTGGTTTCACTATGGATCTGAAGTTCCAACAATTGTACTTTTTGGAATCATTTTTACTTATTTTTTATTTATTAAATACAACAAAAAACAGCTAGCTCAAAAATTTATTTATTTTATTTTGATTAGTTATATTTTTGGATTTATCTCTATAATTGGCTGGAGTGGTAGTATTGATATGCAGCGTGTTAATAACTATTCATTTTTTTCACTTAAGAATGCTAAATTAGGTTATTTAACTACAAGTGATGAGCGTCAAGATTTAAATTATATCAAACAATTTATAAAACCTAATTATAAGCTTCGTACAAGTAGAGAGTACATGCCACAGTTTTCAGCTCGTCTGAATTTAAGCTTTCTTTATGGGATTGATACACCAGAGGGGCTCGAAAAAATGAAAAGTGATGAATATAATTATTGGCTTATCCCAAAAAAAGCTAAACAAGATAAAATATATATAGAAAGTCTAAAGCAAAATAATTTGAAAATTATTGTGGAAACTAGCAATCAAATTTTATTTAAAACTAATTAAAAAAAAGTTACTAGCCAAGAACTAAAAAAATGTTTTAATTCTTTCTTATTAAAAGCTTTCTCTTTAGATTACTTTTTATTTTAAACATTTATCTCTTATTATCAATATGGAACAAAACATTAAACCGACTGCCGAAAATTCTCTGGATACATTAGAAACTGTACAATTAAAAGAAGCGGTAGAGCTAGATAAGCAAAACGACCAACCAGTAATTCAATTAGCAAATAAAAATCTAATATTCTGGCTTAAATTTGAAGGAGTCATTAGTTATATTGGATTTGGCTTTTGTGTGCTCGCTGGGCTTATTTCAATTATTACCATTTTTGGAATTTTTACCTCATTGCCGTTCTTTGTTATTGGTGGAGCGTACTCATCTTATCGAGCTCGTAAACACTTTAAAATTGCAAACGCTTTGAAGTTAAATTTGTCTAGCGATAGTATATTGCCAGACTTAAAAGATATTTATAAATGGTCTGGTATTGTTAATTTAATTAGTATTATTGGTACAGTGCTATCAATTGTTGCAATGATTGGGGTTTCGGCACTCTTTTATTCTGGTTTTAACGGAAACTACAAAAATGACTATAAACCAACTTCAAGTGAATGTGAAAAAGCCCCATATTCAATTCAATGTGCTAATACTCAAAAATCTCAAGCACTAGATGATAAAACCAATGATGATGCCAATGATAAAATGAGATAAAAAATACTTGACATATAGTTAAAAAATTTCTAAATCTATTCTAGATTAAATAGTCTTTAAAATAGCTACAAAAACAGTATGTCAACACAATTATATAAACCGTTTGTCACGGAATTTGAATCGCGCGACCAATTTCTTAATCTTTCAACTAACGTTATAGAAAGTATAATCTTAGAGAACCAAACTAATCTAGGGATTGCTAGGGTTGCCTTAGCGGGTGGCAAGACTCCATTACCAATTTATAGCAAATTATCAAGGAGCGGGGCTATTGACTGGGCAAACTTAGAAGTATTTATAACTGATGAGAGAAATGTTTCGAATACTGATGAAAAATCAAACAGCTACCAAATTAAAAAATCACTTGGGCAAGAAGTAATTGAAAATCTTTATGAATTTCATGAATTTAGAACTGATTTATTAAAAGACGAATGTTTACGAGACTATCAAGTAAAGTTAGATAGTTTAGATGATATTTGGTTTGAATTATGCGTTTTGGGGATTGGAAGTGATGGGCATATTGCTTCGCTTTTTGCTGATACTCCTTATCTAAGACACCAAGAAAACGGAGCTATTGCAACCCTTGCTCCTCGTGAATATGAAATTCCAGCAAGATATAGCCTTACTATTGAGAGTATTCTCAACAGCCGTGAAATTGTTGTACTATTAGAAGGTCATAATAAAATGCAAGTTTTAACTGAATTGTTAGAGGGTAAGCTGCTAGCTAGTCAATATCCTGCTAAGTTTCTTCTCTCTCATCCTAAGGTACACATCTATACTTGCTTTGAATAAAAAAATACCTACCTAATATTAAATCTAATTAATTTTTAGGCAGGGGTTACGCGAATGTTTTATTAGCTTTATTATTTAATTGATAAAAAGAAGATGAAAGCTGCTATTAACAGCAAAAATAAAGGTATAACAGGTAGATTTAAGTTGAATAATATTGATACCAATAAAACAAAAATATCAATAACACAAACAAAAAACCAAACAGCTTTCCAATTTATTTTCGTTTTCATTAAGTCAACCTATAAACTTCTCTACAAACAGGAAGTAAAAAATTATTTTTGACAAGGGTTGTAACTGTTTTTAAAAACTTTATTAAGAAAATACACAATAATCAATTACGGAACAAAGACCATCGTAGAAACTGCCCTAATTGGATTTTAGTAATGCTAATTTATGTATTTTATTTACGGACGACTTTTGCGGCCTTACCACCATGAGCTTTAAAAAAAGTTGTTGGGGAGAACTCACCTAAACGATGACCTACCATATCTTCAGTTACTAAAACTTCAATGAATTTACGACCATTATGAACACCGAATTTCAATCCGACGAATTCTGGTAAAATTGTGCTAGGGCGGCTCCAAGTTTGAATTACATCATTTTTGTCGCTTGCTTTCATGGCGGTAGCTTTAGCTTGTAACTTAAGGTCAATATAAGGTCCTTTTTTGAGTGATCGAGACATTAGGATTTTGTTTAAAAAATAATTTAATTATAGATGTATGATCTATACCTATTCTAAAATCAACTAGATTGTCAAATCAACTTGATAAAAACTGGATTAAAACTACTTACTCTTTGCTTATCTTCTGGTTACTTGTCAAGAAAGAAAGAAAGTGCTTGATTATGATAATATTAAAATATTAGAATTTATAATGACTTTTTGGAATGAATTACAGCGATTTATTATTTTTGGCTTGATCGGCGCTTTGAACTCAGTTTTAGATGTCTTACTATGGAAATTTTTTGTTAATTATTTTAGTAAAAAACCAAAGATTTTATCCTTAGTAAAAAAAATTAGATTAAATGTCCACACCCTCGCTCATACTTTATCTTTTGGTATCACTGTAGTCTCTAGTTACTTTTTAAACAAAAATATAACTTGGAACGATTCCTCTAACAAAGGTGATTACTTTCAAGGAGTGAGGTTTTTTGCTGTTGCTATTTTTAGTTGGATCGTAACAACATTCATTTTAAATTATTTAATTAATAACAAAAAAGTAATTAAAATTGTTGATACAATAGCCCTTTTTGAGCAGACATTTACTAGAAAAGAAAGTTTAATCAAAAAACATTATCCAACTCTTGCTAAAATAATAACAATAGTTATAAGTATGGTCACTAATTTCATCGGTTATAAAATTCTTGTATTTAAATAAACCACAATAAATAAACCACAATAAAAAAATATATAAATTTATGAACAATTACAAATATACTCTTGGAATAGTAGTCCCAACATATAAAGAAAAAGATAATATTGAAACACTTTTACTACGAGTTAAAACTGAAGTAGAAAAGTATCATATCAATACTACTTTATTAGTCATGGATGACTCAAGTCCAGATGGAACAGCCGACATAGTGAAATCTTTAATTCCAAAATTAAATAGCGAATATTTGAAAATACAAATTAATGTTCGTCCAGGCAAAATGGGCCTCGGTAGTGCGTACACTCAGGGCTTTACTGCGCTTAAGGATGATTGTGAATACTTACTTGAAATGGATGCTGATTTATCACATCAACCCGAATATGTACATGAATTTATTAGTTTAATGCTGGCGGGTAACGACTTAGTTATAGGGTCTAGATACATTGAAGGGGGTGACGTAGAAAATTGGGGTTGGCATCGAAAGGCAATTAGTTCTGGTGCTAGTGTCTATTGCCAGACTATATTAGGGATTCCTATTCATGATTGGACAGGAGGGTATAATATGTACAAATCAACTGTTTTTGATATTGTTAAATTAGACAAAATTTTTGCGGAAGGCTATTTGTTCCAAGTAGAGATGAAGTATAAGACAGTAAAAGCTAATTTTAAATGGGCTGAGTCAGCTATAATTTTTCCTGATCGTTCGGCTGGACACTCTAAGTTTAGCAAAAAAATTCTTTTAGAAGCTCTATTAGGTGTTTGGAAGCTAAGGTTTAGTAAATAAAAGGTAAATTTCGAATTCTTTTAACTTTTATTAATAACTCTAGGATTTTACCAGTTTTATTTTAGGTTTACCAATTTTAACGTCATGTAAATATGTTAATTGTACTGGATTTAATACCCATTCAAATGAATTATTATGAGACATTAGGAATTTGTTTTGGTGATCAAACATCTGCCAAGTTTTAAGCCAAATATAAATAACTCGTGAATCACTAAAACTAGCTTTGTCATTTATCAGATAGTAAATTTCAGACATTAAATATTGAGTTTCTAGCCATGTCCAAATTTTTTCAAATTTCTGGCTTAAATCTAGGACTTTTAAATTTTCTCGTTTTAAGCTATAGACCAATTGTTTTGACTCATTATCCATTTTGTGATTTGTTAATTGGTATATTTCTAAATCCCAATCTAAAAAAATCAGAATCTTAGTTGTTTCTTTTTTCATAAAAAAATAATGAAGCACTCTATTAAAAAATGTCAAAATAAAACTTTTATATAAATATGACTCAAATAACTACACTTTCAGAATACAATCAATTTATTAAAGATATTTCAAAAGATTATATTATTAGTGATCCGGATCACACACTTGAGCTTGTGGCTTTTGGGCTACTTGAAGAGGCTGGGGAAGTTGCTGGCAAACTTAAACGTAAGTATAGAGAAGGCAATTTTGATAGATTGGAAACAATTAAAGAACTTGGGGATGTTTTAGGTTATTTAACTTGCATTGCCCATGAACTTGATTCGAGCTTAGAAGAGGTAGTTAACCTTAATTATAAAAAATTAGTCCAAAGAAAGCAAGGTAATACTTTGGTTGGTAGTGGTGACAACAGATAGAAATAACAAATTCTTGGTTTTTAGACTTGCCTTTTTTCAAAAAACTTATATAACTAGTTGAGTTATGCAAAAAGTCGATTTAGCACATAGTTTAAAGTTATTTGAATTGATTGGTTTGGAAAGCCAGACTGATGAAACGTTGCGTTCTCAGTATCGTCATTTAGCCAAAAAATATCATCCTGACACAGGAGGATCTGCCGAGGAGTTTATTTACCTAAGGCAATGCTATATATTTCTAAAAAATAAGTTGCAAGATCCCGCTTATAAAACTAAAAATAAGTATAATTTCCAAACTGGGAATAATCCAGTATCTTTTAGTGATAAGTATAGTGAGAGTGATTTTTTAAGAGATAAATTAAAGCGTAGTGAAAATGAAATTCAGGATTTTAATATTAAGCTCGAACGTTTTGAGCAGGGCTTTGTTAATCTGATGGCAGAAAAAACTCACTACGAAGAAATTATGAACCAGCAAATTCAAATTATTAATCAAGCTAAAAGACACAGCCTAGGTCTTGTCGAGGCATACGAAGTTAAGAAATCCAAAAATACTAGATATTATAAAGAGAAGTTTGCGAAATTATCAAACCAACACAAACCAGTAAACACTAAAAATAAAAAAGATATTTCAGAGTATAACGATGATTATATAGATGATCACAACAATTTGGTTGATGAATATAGAGAAAGTACTCAAGGAATTGAAAATGAATTTCATGAATCGGTTGTGAAAGCTTACCAGATGAGTTTTAATGAGATTATGCGTTTAGTAGAATTTTAAATTATTCCAATTAAGACTCGCTCTAATTTGTTTTGATCTAACCAAACTTGCCAATTGTAATTTGGTAAAGCCTCTTTAACTACTTTTTTAGCTGTTTTAATATTTCTAGGATCAAGCTCTAAATAAATTTCCTTAATTTGGTGTTTTTTGTTCCAATTATAAATTTGTTTTATTACTTTCTTAAATAAATCTAAACCATCAAAACCTGAATAAAGAGCTGTATCTGGTTCATATTCAATTTTGTTTTTAGTGGCATTTTTTTTATCTGATTCTGGGACGTAGGGTAAGTTGGCTGTTAAAATATCAATTTTTAGGTTTTTGGGATAATTTTGTAACAAGTCAGATTGTAAAATAACACAATTTTTTTTGAGTGATTCTAGCGACTTGAAATTAAGATCAAGGTTTTTTTTGGCAATTTCTAGGGCATTTAAATCTATATCACTAATATAAACTTGTGCAAAAAATTCTTTTAAGGAAATTCCAATTACTCCGCTCCCTGTAGCTATATCAACAAGGGTTTGAGTTTTATAATATTCTATGTTTGTTTGAAATTTATAAATAAGTCTTTTAACCCAGTATTCAGTTTCTTCTCTAGGAATTAAAACTGATTTGTTAATTAAAAACTTTTTATCTAAGAAGATTATCTCACCAAAAATATAGTCCAGCGGAAACCCTTCTCTATAATTACAAATTGCTCCGTTAATTTGATTGATAATTTCTGTAGAAAGAGCTGGAAAGAAATGCTTATTACTAATAATTTCTAATTCGTTTAAACTTGTGTAGTGTGAAATGATTTTAATCTCATTTATATCTTGTGGTGTCATTATCTGCCTCCGCCTAAATCAATATTGAAAGCAAAGTAGGTGACAAGTGAGGTAATGGTTGTTGCAAGTAATAATACAATTAAACCAATTATGGCATTTTTGATTGCATTTTGAGCTTTTTCAATTTGCTTGGTATCACCATTGGAAGTAATCCAAAACCACCCCCCGAGAACTAAAAAGAAAAGGGCTACCGCACTAGAAATTGGGATAGCAATTCCTCCCACTACTGCTTTAACAAGGTTTAAAAAAGAAGATAGTCTTAAATCTTTAAAAACACCATCCTGAAGAGTTAAAAGAGTGGTGGACTCCTTAGTCGCTGCATCTCTAATTACAAAAACACTATCAATAGCTGTCAATATTACTTTAGTAGTTAAAACTACTATTAAACCTATTACACCATTTCTAATACCTTTGAGACCGTCTTCTTTGACCCAGTCCGCTCCTGCAAAAAAATATTTATAACCACTATAAATTACAACTATTATGGCTAACACTGAGGAGAGAGTTATTAAAATGTTACTAGCGTTAGTTAAAAGCGGAATAAAAATCTGTTGTCCCAGAACGTTTAGTCCACCATTAGCTCCATCGGCTTTAATTTGCCCAAGTGTATTACTCTTGGCTATTGTTTCGCCAGTAGTTTTGGCTAAGTCAAATACAGAGCTAGCTAAAAATATTACAACAAGTCCAATACCTGAATTACGAATACCTTTAATACCAGTTTCTTTTTCCCAATCAAGAGAGCTAAAAAAGAATTTGTAGCCACTCCACATCATAGCAACAACTGCAATAACTATTGAAATAGTAACCAGAAAGTTTTTTATTATTTCTAAAAATTTAATTAAACCTTCTGCATTTAGCTTTCCACCTTCTCCAATTAAGGGAGGGGCTCCGTTCCCTCCTCGAAAAATTAAACTAACAGCAAAATTACCCAATGTGACCACTACTAATCCGATGACTGCAGAAGTAATAGCTTTACGTCCATCACTTTTGCCATCTACGCTACCGATTAGATATTGATACCCTCCCCAAGTAATTACGATAACAGCAAGAGGTAGGGCTGCTATTTGAAAAAAGCTTAGAAGGTTTTCAGTTAGTGAGGTTCCTCCACAATTTAAGGCACTAGGGAATAAGCATTTAATTGCTAATACATTTAGCGTTTCTAAAGTTTGCTCGGCGGTATATGTTACTGGATTAAATAAAGATAAACTGACTGAGAGAGTAATGATTAAACCAAAAACTACAGCTATGGTTTTTTGTAAAAAGGTATTTATTGCTTGAGTCATTATGATTGTGTATATTGTGTTTTTGATTGATTATCTAAAAAATTTACCGAGACCTAGAGTTAAATTAGTTCCTCCAATTATACTCAAAATTGTATTGATAATAATAAAAGTACTGAAAACAATTAAAAGGGCATAAACTGCATCTGATAGATTTTTTTTGGCTTGACTGGCTTGGTTTCCATCAATACCGTCCCAGATCCACATCATTCCACTAAAAATTACAGTGAAAGAAACTAGATACCAGATTAATGAAGCTATAAATCCCCATAATCTTAGTAAAACTGTACCTAAGTCTTGTAAATCTAAAGCTTTTTCGGAGCATTCTTTGGGTATTATTGGTACAAATTTGGCAAATTGAAATATGTCAGTGAGGGTAATAGTGTCAGTTGGTGGGCAAGCTGCTGCGTATGTATTAAGGCTGGTTAAACTAATCATTAAAACAAACGCTATCATTAAATGAATAATAGGTTTTTTAATTTGTACAATTAGTTGAGTTAATTGATTAATTGCTTTGGGCAATACAGGAAACATACATTTGATTTTAACTAGATTTTTTAAAATGGTCAATTTGACAAAAGGCGTCTTTGTAAGCTTATGAGAAGTAATATGAATATATCAACTTTAGCTAAAATTTTAGGCGTTGGAGTCAGTGAACTACGGGAAACTGGCGCTAAAAATAGCATCTATGGTTTCAATGGTCGCAATACTCGTATTCCATATAATTCAGCTGTTCAAATCACTAAATTATTACGTCCTGATAGACTATCTAAGCTAAAGAATGATGATAAAATTTATTTGCCAGCCAGCCTTACTGTGGCAGAGTTTGCTGAAACAATAGGTAAGCCAGCAGGTATAGTACTAAAATCTTTAATTATGAACGGGATTATCGTTACAATGAATGAGTTAGTTGACTATGATACTGCGGTGCTAATAGCTGAAGAGCTTGGAGTCGAAACTCATCCAGAAAGTGAAGATTTAATTAGTGGTAACATTGAAAATTCAAATGATGATTTAATTAAAATAATAGATTATGGTGATAGTAGGACAGCGGAGTATATATCACGCCCTCCAGTTATCACAGTTATGGGTCATGTGGATCATGGGAAAACAACGCTTTTAGATACTATTAGAAATACTAATGTCGTCTCAGGAGAGGCGGGCGCTATTACTCAACATATTGCTACTTATCAAATATCTTATAAACCTGTAACTGAGGGAGCTAAAAATCTAAATTTAGTTAAATCGAGTGATGGGGGCTATTTAGTAACTTTTGTTGATACTCCTGGACATGAAGCCTTTACTGCAATGAGAGCTCGTGGCACACAATTAGCCGATTATATAATTTTAATGGTTTCGGCAGTGGAAGGTCCTAAACCTCAAACAGTTGAAGTTATTGAGCGTGCTAAATTATCTAAAACTCCAGTTATTGTAGCTCTTAATAAAATTGATTTACCAGATGTAGATTTAGAGAGGGTTAAGGGTGAAATAGCAAAATACGGACTCGTTCCTGACGAGTGGGGTGGTGATACACCTTTTATACCAATCTCAGCAAAAACTGGCTTAGGTATTGATAAGCTTCTTGAAACTATTCTAGTACATTCAGAAATGCTAGAATTAAAAGGTCAAATTAACTGTCCAGGTCAGGCTGTAGTTATTGAAAGTCATTTAGATAATCAACTTGGAATTGTAGGAACAGCACTCGTTGTGAAAGGAGAGATAGCTACGGGCGATACCGTAAGGATCGGAACTGAAGTAACAAGGCTGCGTAGACTTGAGACAACGGACTCTAAAGCTATTACAAAAGCTGGTTTGAGTGAGCCAGTAATAATACTTGGGTTGTCTAGTATAGCAAATATTGGAGAAAATTTAATTGTTTACCCAACCGTTAAAAAAGCTCAAAATGATGCAAGTTTGGAAATTATTAAAAGATCCCAGAGCAAACGTATTACAAATACTAAATCGACCGCTACTCAATCAGGTGAAGTTGTAATTAATTTAGTTCTCAAGGCAGATGTAAACGGATCGCTTGAAGCTTTGAAAGAAAGTATTTTAAAAATTCCACAAGATAAAGTAAAGATTGTAATCAAATTTGAAGCAGTAGGTGCTATCAATGAAGGAGATATCGATTTTGCGGAAACTAGTAATTCTACAATTTTAGCCTTTCATACGTCAGTTAGCTCTAAACTAGAGCAGCTAATTCAAATTCGTAAACTAACTTTAATTAAATCTGATATTATTTATGAAATTCTAGAATGGGTAGAGGAGCAAATCTTAGCTAATACTAAACACGAAACCAAAGAAATAATCTTAGGCGAGGCTAAAGTTTTAGCTATTTTCAAGTCAGAAAAAAACAATCAATTTGTCTTTGGAGGTGAGGTTATTAGTGGTAAAATTACTGATAGTAAAGAAGTAAAAATTATTAGAGGGCAACAAATAATTGGTAAATATGAAATTGTTGAATTACAAAGAAATAAAGTTAAAGCCACCGAGATAAATATAAGTCAGCAGTTTGGTATCTCAATTAAAGGTAAGCAGAAAATTCAAGTAGGAGATATAATGCAATCAATTGATGAAATTCTGGTTAAATAAAGTATTATATCAGGTACTGACTAACTATTTACTTGCCTGGTTAGCAATTCTAGTAATTGCTCGAATTCCAAGTTTATTTGATTATCTTCGGGGTGTCGATGAGGACTATTATATGGTGATTGCTCAGAGTTTGTCTAAGGGTGGGAGGTTATATATTGATATTTGGGATAACAAACCACCTTTTTTGTATTTTGTATATTTGTTCAACTATATTTTAATTGGTCCAAGCTTGATCGGAGTTCGTTGTGTGGGCTTGCTATTAAGTTTTTTTAGTCTAATTAGATTTAAACAAATATTAGAGTTACAAATTTTTAACTTATCTAAACAAAAAATTTTTTTAGCTTTTAGTTTGTTTGCTTTTTTGACTACTTTTGGATGGCAAACAGTAACTTTCAATGCCGAAAATTTATTTTTACCATTGATAACTTTTGGTTTCTATTATTGGACGAGGAATTTAAATGATGCTAATTTTGATAATCTAAACTATTACAAAGGTTTAATTTGGTTTGCTCTCGCTGGATTTACTAAATTTAATTCCTTGATAGAGGTTTTAATTTTATTATTCATTTATTTAGTAATTTTATTTAAAGATCAAACAGAAAGCCAGAAATACGTTATACAAAGTTTAACAGAAACATCAATCATAAAATCAGAAATTAAGTCAAAAATAAAAATAGATTTCCAAATTATATTGAAGGGTTTATTAATTATCGCATCGCCTTATTTAATTCTGATACTAGTTTACGGTTTCTGGAATAAGTTACCTGAATTATACTTTGGCATTTTTGGTTTTGGTGGTAGCTATATACCGAGAGATCAGCTGTTATTGAGAGTCTTTTTCTATGTAGGATTTATTTGTATTAGCTTATTTTTATTCTTAAAATCTAAAATTTCCAAGCTCCAATACTGGGTTTGGAATTTGTGTGGAATCGAGCTTTTTGCGATTCTTTTATCAGGTAGAGGTTATCACCATTACTTAATTCAAGGATTTTTAGGGTTTGGACTTTTAATCGCTTTATTTTTAAAAGAAAAGTTTAGGATTTTAAAAACTTTGATTCTAGGAATTTCTACTCTTTTATTTTTAATCAGTTTTTTAAACACAAAAGATATTTGGAGTGGTTTCGGGACTGATACAAATTACAATTTATTTTTAAAAACTGTTATGGGGCAAACTACTTTGCGCCAGTGGCAACTTGATAGTAGGCCTGATGCTCAGCTCGCAGAAGTTCTAGTCCCAATTATTCAAAATCACACTCAAAGCACTAATAAAATTTACTTATTTGCCAACAAACCTTTTATTTATAGTCTTGCAAATAGGCTTCCAGCCTACCCCTACCCTGTTGAGTATCAGTATCATGAACCACTTGAGGAAGTTTATCTTAAAATCAAAAAAAACGAGGCTAAACTAATAATTTTAGACAATAAATTAGAGAATTATTCCAAATATAAAGCGCTAATTCAATCAGATTACAAACTAAATCAAATAATAAATTCACAATGGGAAGTATATGTTTTTGATAATTAGTCTTTTTTAGAACTAATTTTTGTCAGTTCTTTCGTTTATTTTTGAGATAAAATCATGACACTTAATCAGTTAATCGAACAGTTATCAAAAAATTCTAGTTTGGAAAATTTTTCTCCACTTCCAGAGTCAGTAAAAACAGTTTGTGAAACCTTTGGTCTATTGTATGGAAATTTAAAAGCTTACCAAAATATAAGCGATAATTATGCTGATAGATTTGATTTTGCTTATGATAGTTCTACTTCAGTACATTTTGTAAGATATTACCCAGAAAATTTGCAATCATCTAATGATGATATCATTATTGTTCAGGATCTTACAGCTAAATTTTGGTCTTATTCTGTTTCTAATGGATGGTATACTAAGAATTGATAAAAAAAGTCTAATGCTTTTTGATTATTTCAGTATTTCCTTAATCATTTATTTGATTAGGGAATTTTTTTGTGCGTATAAAAAAACTAACTGAGGTTAATTTACAAAACGAAAAAAGAGTGCTTAGCTAAAAGAGTTCAACGATTTATCAAGTTAAATTATTAGGAGATTTACAGTGAAAACTCAAAAATTGAAAAAAGACTTAGACTTATACTTGTCTTGTGCCCAGTATGAAAGACCTTTAATCACAGATTTGAAGCTAATTCTAAAGAATTGCAATTTTAATGATATTGAGTTTTTTTTGAAAAAGTTAGGTTATAATCCACCATCTTTAAAAGATGTTTTATGTGAGACAAGACAAATTTTATCACTTATGCCTCTTTTAGCTAAAAAATTGTTATCTCTAGCAGGTAATAAAAATTTAGTTTTTTTAGGGCGAGATGCTGAAATTATGTATGACTATTTTGTTTTACATTATCCCAAATTAAGGCACAAACTAAGACTATTACCAGCAAGTACAGCTCTTTGGGATTACTTTGATTCAGAATCAAATCCCCAAAAAGTGAGAAAATTCTTTGAATACTATGAAGTTCCAGTGAATTATTTAGCTAATTCTGTATTAGTTGACACTGGTTTTGTTGGAAGAATCGGATATAGAATTTGGAGAAATTTATCTCAAATTACAGGTAACAGTATTGAATCACACAAGTTGCAGACTCCAATTTACTTAGTTTGTAAGTTTGTAAGAGCAGGTTATGGAACTCAGATTGAAGCTTTTGCAAACCTCGATGAAGATAGTATTTGTTATTCTTTTTTTCCTCGAGAACACGCCCAGATTATATACCCCCGAAGCGAAAATTTTGCTTATCACTTAGCTACTGCAATGCAATTTAGTCCTCGTTATTTCGGGCATTATAATAGAGTTGATAGAAGTGGCAGAGCTTTATTTGCAAATGAACCTCTGGTTTTTGATATTGCGTCACCGATTCTAAATCAGTATGCCAAAATAATTTATAACTGGTCATGTGTCAACCCTCTTGGGGCTTTAGCAGTTCAAATGGAGCAAATTTGTTTGCTAAACATTTAGCAATGTGTGTGAATTACTGAATACAGTTAGTGTCAATTAAAAAATCTGCAAAACAGGAGATTAATAGTGAATAAAGTAGAATTAGCAAGACTTATCAACTCACTTTCCACCGAAACTAATCATACTCAACCAAGCTGGTTTAATTCAGGTTTAGCCTTTTTGTACTGCGATGCGGGTAGTTCCGAATCATTAAAAAAATTAAACTTGTTGTTTAGGAAAATGCATATTAAAACTTGCTGGTCGTACGTTGGAGGTATTGCTGTTTTTAAAGTCCAGTATCAAAGAGACGTTACA
Source organism: Minisyncoccota bacterium (assembly GCA_043772945.1). Taxonomy (GTDB): domain Bacteria; phylum Patescibacteriota; class JACMRA01; order JACMRA01; family JACMRA01; genus JAYVFR01. The sequence goes on from JAYVFR010000023.1 coordinate 39,601, forward strand.
AGAGCTTTAAGCTTTCTCGTGGAAAATATCTACGTTAAAGTTGAGGTTGATCTTCCTTCTTCTTGTAGGAAATTTAGAGGTAAACTCCCTCTTAATCCTAAGTTTTTAACTAATATTCCTCCGCTAGAAGTTAATGAGTATACGAATGAAAAGATTTTAGCACGCCATGTCTATGCATTTCCTCTGGCAATTTATAAGTCAAATACTTTAGCTTTATTGCGTAAAGCTGATCGTAGAGTTGTCAAAGGAAATAATTCTCAAACTTATTATTGGCATCGTGTTTATCCAATTCTTTTGGATTTACCTGATATTGGGTTTCGCTATGATCAGGATCTTTTTGGTGTAGAATTTCCTTATCAAAGGTAGTTGGCTGGTCACATAATTCAGTATTTCCTTAATCATTTATTTGATTAGGGAATTTTTTTGTGCGTATAAAAAAAAACCAACTGAGACTAAATAAATTAGAATAGTTAGTTATGAGGTTGGGCGACCGAAAGCAAAGTTAGGACTAAGCTAGATTATACATGGAAATATCGACGAAGCTCTTTTTCATTTGTTTGAATGTAAGGTGTGATCCATGGATCAATGCTCAATTCTGAACTTAGGGCAATCTTCAATTCGTCCCAAGTTAGATACGCAATTGATAAGTCTACATCTTTTTCACGTTGAGTATTCGTAATGTTACCTTTACAGATGTACACAACGCAAGAGTGCACTAGTCGCGGAGTTGGGTTTGCGACCATAATTGGTTCGATAGCCGAAAGGGTAATACCACATTCTTCCTTAAATTCTCTTATCAAAGCTCCATCGTAAACTTTTTTAGCTTCTTGGTTACTATTTCCAGCAGTTCCACCAGGAAGAGCAACTCCCTGCAACAATGGTTTATTTTTAAAAACTGCCACAAATTTTCCTTTGTACTTTCCAGATTGAATTTGACAAACCCCAATACTTGCACCTGACGAGTAAGTAAAAGCAATACTTCCATCGCTGTTTAAAACAGCAATTTGTTTACTGTAGTCTCCAGAGTCTCCTGTGGGAGCGCCAGAGAGGAAACGGCGACCGTTAAGAACTTGAAATGGAGTAGGTGGGTATTCTTCAAAAACACTCCAAATACGACGGGGATTTTTGAACATATCTTTGATTGCATCCTCAGGAATTTTAGTTCCTGTCGTAAAGCCAGCTTTGTCCAAAATTTTGCGAATATTAGTAGCCATTGTTTTTTAAAAACGGGTGAATAGGTTTGAATTCCCGTCTCCTAGAGAGGAGATAAGCATGAAAATTTGTTTTGTGCAAGCACTCAAAACTTTATTAAAACCTTGATTATCTTTCTACCACTTGCTTTTTTTGTAAAAAAGTGTTTATGCTAATTGCAAATTAATTTAACATTCAATTTGTTATTTTAAAATCACTTCTTCTATATTTTTTTCTCTATCGTTTTTACTACTATTTATGACTAAAAAAATTTTACTTTCATTAACTATTCTACTACTTTTTATTAGCACTCTTTCAATTTTAAGTATTAAAACTATCAACACTCAGGCCGCAACCAATGACTGGCAGGAAAAAGGAATTAACGTACAATCAAACTACGCTGAGGATTTTGCATCTGATAATTTCAAACAATCAATGCGTAAGGCTTACGAGGCAGGAATTCGCACTGCTGTGCTTGTAGTTAGTTATTCGCAATCAAATCTTTATGCTGATGATTTGAAGCCTGCTTATAATACACCATCTGATAATGCTCTTCAGGTTGCTATAACTTATTTGAAAAGTATTGGAATCACTCCTTCAATTAAAGTTTTTGCAGAAAGTCCTGATGGCTGGCGAGCTTATATGAATCCAACTAATCGTGATGCATGGTTTACTAATTACAACAATATTTTAATTAAATACGCTAAAATTGCTGAATCTAATGGTTTAAAGCTTTTTTGTATTGGGACTGAGATGATTAAATTAACTAGTAGTAACGAAAATCCTGACAATACTAGAAGATGGAAAGAGATGATAGCAAATTTACGTAAAATTTACAGTGGGAAACTTACTTATAGTGCCCAATTTGATAGAACTTGGTGGAATGAAATTGATAATATTGGGTTTTTTGATGATTTAGATATAATTAGTATTTCAGCTTATTACATACTTACTAAGTCAACTAATCCAAGTGTTGAGGATTTGAAATCTGCTTGGAGCCAGACCGAAGCAAGAGATATTTTGCCAATTTACAATAAATACAAGAAGCCAATAACTTTTACTGAATTTGGTTATAAATCTATGGATAGAGCTTTTGAAGTTCCTGGAGATTGGTCAATTAATAGTGGCTACAATGAAAACAATCAGGTTAACGGCTTTGAGGCATTTTTCCAATATTTTAGTAATAAACCATATTTTAATGGTGTTCACATTTGGGATTGGTCTACTAATCCTAATGCTGGGGGCTACGGCAATACTGATTATACTCCCCAGAACAAAAAAACTGAAGCGGTAATCAAAAAATATTTTGGAGGATCTGGAAGTGTCGTTTCATCATCTTCTTCAACTTCTACACAAACTAGCCCTGCAACTAGCTCAAGCTCAGCGAGTTCCTCAAGCTCTACACCAAACACAAATCCTAGTCCTCAAACTAAAACTTTTGGGTTAAGTGCCAATCAAAGCCAGAATAATTTATTAGTTAATGTAAAAAATAACTCAAATACTAATTACAGTGGTTTAAATTTGATTATAGAAATTTATAATTCTAACAACCAAAGGGTGAATCAAATTGTTTATGCTAACGCAAGTTATAAAGCTGGCGAAAAAGAAACTTTGACAATTGACTTAAACAAACTGCCTAAAACTGCGGGTAAATACACTATTAAAGTTGGAATTTTTAATACTAATTGGACAGTAGCGTACACCTGGGAAGGACTGGCTGGTGAATACACAATTAAAGAAAACACCGCTAATCCTGCAAATCCCATTCAGGCTCCAGGCAAAATTGAAATTTGGTGGCCAGCAGATAATAAGGCAGTTAGCGGAGTTCAGCCGTTTAAAGCAATCGTTAGCGGTATGAAATTAACAGACTACAAAATGTATTGGCAAGTAGATAATGGCAGACTGATTGAGATGTACGATTCAAACGACGGTTACGCTCACAAAGAATCTTGGGTTGATTTATCTAATTGGAAGTGGCAAGGAACAAACGCTTATACATTAAACTTCATTGCTAAAGACAAAGCAGATGTTACAATCCAGACCCAAACCACAAAAATCTATGTGAAGTAGGTACGCGAAAAAAAGTACAAATAAAAAGCATTTGACAAAACCCTCATTTTTTTTTTTATGTTATTAGGTAGGTTTTGATAATTCATTTTATCATCGCTCATTGACCTACTCTTCTGCTTGAAACCAAGTAGATGAACTCATGTTTAAGCGTTCTGGTTTTCAAAAAGCGATTGCAACTACTTTAAGCGTTGCTAGCCTTACAGCTCTTTCCATTTTGCCACTTGCTAAACCCGCAGAAGCGCTTGGTAAACCTATTCGACTAGGTGCACCCTTTACGATTTGTATCGATCGATCAGATCCCAATTGCGTGTATCTTTTACGACGAGCAAACTTGTTTATTCCTGACAAAGACTGCAAAGTTTCTTATTCACGTGAATATCCAACTGTTAAGGTTGTTAGGGTCTGGGGAGTACCATTTTGTGCTGTTCTAGCAAGTGATGCGAAAACCACTCCTGAATCTTAAGTTTCTTTAAAATCTAGTTGATTTACCTCTCTTATCATAATTAAAAAAGGTAAGAGAGTTTTTTAAATTCCATATTATGACCATCTCCAAATTCATTAAAAACTTAGATTATAAATTACAAGGCAATCCATTTTTTATAGTATGGCTTTTTTATATATGCCTTAGAGTACCTCTAATGTGGTATGAAGGATTAACAAAAATAATAAAAAAAAGAAATAAGTAATTTAAGCCATTCTACTTGCACATTATATTTTATTGTACCTAGTATTAGATTCTAATTCCCGAGGGTTCTTTTTAATTTAATATTTATCAACCTTTAAATAGGCTTCAGTTGTAAAATTTTTAATCCATATTTTTGCATTTTCATCAAAGTTAAAATTTTAAGATTCTTATAATCTGCCCCTCACCAAAACCTAAACTTTTAAGAAAACAATATTTAGCAATCCTCTCAAGAATAAAAGCTAAATTAAAAGGAGGTGCTTTTATTAGGTTGTTTTGATCTACAGCATCACCATGCATTAAAGCTTTTTTAAGTTTAAGAAAGTATTCCGTGTAATTTATTGTTAATTTTAAATGATTGTTTAAATAATCACTATTATCAATTAGATAAGTGAATTTTTCTTTCCATGTAGGTCTATTATCCGTCATTTTTAATAACTTCGGAGTACCATTTTTGCAATTCCTCCAGTGATTGCTTTTTACAAACTCATTATATAAAGGTAGTTTAATCACCACATTTAAGTAGTTTTCAATACCTTTAAAATAATTTGAGAGTAAATTTTCATATCCATTGTTGTCTTTCAATATATTAGATAAGGTGTAGCCATATAAAGTCGCAAATTTACTCCTGTTATTCCACCAATTATTTATAATGAATTCAAATCTATTAATAGTTTTTATATCAAACAAACAATTAATAGATTTACAAGGACTACACAAACCTACTGAGTTTTCGGAAATAATTTCGAAACAAGTTTCTCCAATGTAACCACTAGTTTCTCTTATGTAACAATTACTTTGAAAAGCAAAGGATAAAAATCTTTGAAAAAAAGCTTGCAACTCTTCAATATCTTGAATATCAAGAAACTTACCTCTAATATCCCGCCTTATCTCTAGGAAATACATCTCTTTTACATCTAAATTTACACAATTACCATTTAAAATATAATTACCCAGTCCAAGACCTTTGACATAGCTTTTAACTCTTAAAATATAATCACCCAGTCGAAATATACACAATTCGTCCTTTTTTCTATCCGCAGTTATTTGGTAAAAATCTAAATTTCTTAAATTATCCTTAAAAACATTCATCAATTTTAATTTGCCTAAATCAGAAAAGAATGTTGAAAGGTGATCAATCTTTAAGTGAATCTTTTCAAAGCTATTTTGACTTCTAAAGTCAGAGCTACACCTCCAGAAAACTCCATATCTAAAATTGCTATATCTATGATTAAATCCATGAGAACCAATATTCATTGACGAACTCCCAGCATAAAAATGGAAAGAATTACCACGAGTATCAAAGCCTGAAACATAATTAAACTCAGGGATATTGCTATCTCCATAAAGATCTCTTGTTTGTAATCTATCTTTAGCCCAATCAAAAATCTCAATTTCAATTCGTCCATTTTCACGAATGAGGTATGTGCCGTGTTTTTCTATATCTTTATCAGTGTTAAAGTAGAATTTACATGGAATTCTTTCACATTTTATTATTGACATATTTACTTCAAAAACTTATCTAAAATACCTTGTTTTTTTTGTTTAATTAGCTTGTCAAATTCTTGAGAAGATAATCCATCCGTAAATAGCCTACCTTTAGAATTTTCTAAAGATTCTATTTCTTTTACAATCTTCCCTTGGATTTCTAACGGCGGAACTGGGATTTTAACTTGGTTTTTTAGATATTCACTATTTAGACTTTTACCAAATACTTTTGCCCCTACACTTTCAGGTAATAGAATATTTGAATTCGTGAATAATTGGTATAAATATTGATTGGTTAAGCTATCATTTTTTGGAATCAGTCCAGCTATTGCCTCGTTTGTGTATAAATCTTGTCCTGCAATTGCTGTTTTACCAATAGAAAGTTTAAAGCTTACTAAAGTCGTATCCTTTGGAATTAATTTTACATTTGACTTTGAAACACCTTCATCAGATATTTTTTCTTTAGTTGTTGTAATAATCTGACCTTTCATTTCTGAAATCGAAACCCATAAATTTTCACCTTCAAAATATTGATTTATTGCACGCGATGGTGTACCACCAATTAAAACATCACAAGCTTCGCCTAATTTAATCATCGGGTATTTGCTTACAACCTCTACGCTTCCAACGACTTTCTTTGGGGTCAAGCTAATAGCTTTGTTAAAGCTGGTTCCCGTGAAATCAAGAAGGTTTGTAAGTGAGTGATAACTGCAATGTTTAGCTAGGGTTTCTGGTAGTTCTTGAATTTGTTCATTTTTAATAAAATTCTGGCGAATATAATAACTAATTTTTGTTTCATCATTCCTGTCTTTGGGGTTAAACATTATTGTGTTGATGTCATGAATAGTGTCTCCGCCATAATAGTGTATTCCTTCACTACCCTTTGATCCACTCCACTCATAACCTACAAACTTCTTTCGATCTTTGGTCTCAGTTGGGCATCTTACGATCAAAACTGGCTTTGGGTTTGAGAAAGCGAGAACAAAGTAATACAATTTGTCTTTTTCAATGTCTTGGAGATACGTGGTGAAATTACTGTTATATTTTCGTTTTTTATCAGTGCTTAACTTATCAAAACTCACTTTATATTCTGTAAATATTTCCGTTTCTAAAAGTTCTTTGGTTGGTTTAACGTTCAAAAGGGTTAAATAATCTTCATGGTTATAATCATTGTGCTCGCAGTAGTTTTTGATTAGAATATTATCTTCAAAATCTTCGTTTGTAATTTGATTATCAAAAAAACTTTCTACCCTATCCTTGTAATGTTCTTCGATTTCAGGTCTTTCTTTTTTTCGTTCTAGATATATAATTAATGTGTTTGTGCCAGTTTTACCAAAAGTACTTGGCGGAAGTTCTACAATTGAAATAAAATTAAAATATCTAAGGAGAATTTGGCGGGTTTGGATACTGACTTTATCAGTATTTGTTAGGATTGTATTTGGGATTACGATTCCTGCAATTCCACCTTTATTAAGGAGCTGCTTTGCTCGCTCTAAAAAGAAGTTTTGGATGTCGTCATTGGTATTTATGTCTGAAACGGTTTTTGTTAGTTCATATTTATCACGCTCCTCGACTGGGATAGTGGTTAAAAACTCCTTAACAGCAAAGGGCGGATTGGCAATTAAAATATCAAAACTCTCTTCCTTGATTTTAGGATTTTCAATTAATGCATCACTATCAACAATATTCACACCATCAAAACCATACATAAAAGCACTAACTTTAGCCACTTTAGCAAGTCTATCTTCTTTCTCTATACCATAGATTTCTTTATAAAAACTGGTGGGATTTTGCCCGTTATTTTTAGCAATTTGTTCAATTTGACTAGCATATTCGGTTAAAAAATGTCCCGACCCGCAGGCGTAATCAATTACCTTCAATGGTTCTATATTTTGTCTAACCATACTTTCAAGTGGAAGCGACATCAGGATAAATTTACAAATAGGAACTGGGGTAAAATACTGACCCTCCGACTGCTTGACCCCATTATCAAGGAAAAACTCGAACATATCTCCTAAAAATTGATTCTGCTCTTTAGTTTTGAGTCTCAATGACTGCCACATTTGAGTAACCTCTAAAATTATTTTTACGTTTTTATTAAAACCTTCTTTGTTTTTAACCCCAATAAATCCAAAATTATTATCGTTATAAAATTTTAACTTTTTAAATAGCTCTTCGATTGTGTTTCTAGTTGCGTTTTTCTTATTTTTATATGCCCAGAATGCTCCCTCGATCTCTCCATTACTAACATAAGTTATTTCTTGCTCTAAATATTTCTCCATTCCCACCTTGTAGAGTTCCTGAAGCCTATCTATAAAATCGTAATAATTATCATAGGCTATTCCTTTCCAATAAAATTTTAAATCTGTTGGGTTCTGAGTTTCATCAACAATTTTACACAAAAATAGATTTACAAGTATTTCAAAAGCATTTTCTTTCCTAGATACATTATATTTTCGCAAAATTGTAGCAAATTGATTGTATTTGCCTTTTTTATCAGCGTTTGTTATAATTCTTGTGTCATCTGACAGAGTATATTTATCTTTACCAATTTGGTAAGGTTGCACATTATCTTCAAAAATACCACTCTCTGTAAATTCTAAATTATAAGTTTGTTGCCACACTCTAAATCTTTCCTTTACATTTTTAGCTCTTAAATAGCTTTCAAGGTTAGTATTTTCATCTAATATTTTTTGATTATCTTTATGAGATATAACTTTTTGATCTACTATTATTTGATTAAGCTCTGAATTTAGACTACAGGCGTATAAACAAACATATTTTACATCTTTTTCTTGCTCAATATAGCTAAATAGTTGATCGCCATCGTTTAGTGTTTTCTTCCAAGCGTTCTCAAATTCTTTGCCAGCTGTTTTGCATTCAATTATCAAGAGTGGTTTATTATTTTGATCTCTCACAAACACATCTGCCCTACCACCGCTTGCACCATGACCTAATTTCCACTTAGGTTCCAACTCAATATGCTCGGGTTTGTACCCTTTTTCAAATAGACGATTAACGCATTCAAATACTACAAAGTTTTCATCACTACTAAAATTAGTTGTAAATTCACCGTTCACAATAAAACGCTGATCGGTTGGGTAAATTAACTTTTGATTATCAAAATCAACCTTTAAATAGGCTCCAGTTGTAAAATTTTTAATCCATATTTTTGCATCTTCATCAGAATCGAAATTCAGGGTTTTTAGTAAATCGGGTAACGTTTTTTTGTTGAGCATACATAAAATTAATCCAAAATCCTCCGCCATGTCAATTATATAATAAATTTAATTTCGGTGGTTTCTGGCGTTTTAAAACATAAATTGACTAGACAAAAATATTTAGTATCAAGTAAAAAAACAAATTAATATGCCAGTGATTATAAAGATCGATAATCTATCTAAAAACTACGGCACCAAAAAGAACTTAATTAAAGCCCTTGGCCCAATTAGCCTTGAGATTAATAAGTCAGATTTTGTGGTGATTCTGGGTCGCAGTGGGAGTGGTAAGTCAACACTTTTAAATCTAATGGCTGGGCTTGATACTCCAACCGAGGGTAGGATTGTTGTAAGTCATCAAAACATTACTCATTCTAAATCAGGAACTTTGGCTAAGTACCGCTCTAAAATTGGGATAATTTTTCAGTTTTATAATCTTTTGCCAAATTTGAATGTAGTTGAAAATATTCAAATGGGAGCTTGGGTTGCGGGAAATAGTGTTGATTCTAAATATCTTGACAAACTCTTGGAGCAATTTGGTTTAACTCATCGAAGGGGTGCAAATGTTAAAACTCTCTCTGGTGGTGAGAAACAGCGAGTAGCTATAGCTAGGGCACTAATTAATAAGCCGACAATTCTCTTTTGTGATGAGCCAACAGGAGCTCTTGATACTACTAATGAGAAGCAAGTTGAGTTAATTTTAAAGGAGTTAAATAACGAGGGTTTAACAATTGTGATGGTTACGCATAATCCAGAATTTTCTGATTTGGCAAACCAAGTAATTACAATGAAAGACGGTTTGATAATTAGCAATATTTTAAAAACTGTTGAAATAAATAAATCTAACTAAAACAAACTAAAAATATGACTTCAAAATCTTTTTTGCTTATTCTAAGCAGGCAAATTACTAGTAAATGGGGGCGTACACTTCTTGCTAGTTGTGGGATTATGATTGGAATTTGGGCAATTACTCTGACTTCTAGCATTTCAATAGGGCTTTCTGACACTATAATTGAGGCTATAAATTCACAATCAATTGCCAAGCAAATTACGCTTAATAAAACCAGTGCAGGTGAAGGTAGTTTCTTTGATTTGAAGGCTCCACCAGTTTTTGTTCCTTTTAGTCGGGAAGAAATTAGCTCTATTAAAACTAAATATCCTGAAATTGTAGATATTGGTCCTACTTCGCGAATGAATTTTTTTGTGCAAACTAATTCAAATACTTTAGAACAAATTAAGTGCGTAGAGTTTGAAAATTCTATAAACTTGTCTATTACTCCTCAAAGCCCTAAACCAAAACTAGAAGATACTAATAAATTAGCTAGTAACTGCAAAAATATTAGTCATAGCTTTACTGGTTTTGAAGAATTTTATGACGCCAAAAAAAAGAATTGGTACGGTCAAAAAAGCAAACCTGCAATTGGGGAAATTGCTCTCTGTTTTAAATGCGGAAACACAAATCTGAATCAAATTTTGAAAGTAGAAAAGCCTGAAGATCTTCTAAACAAACAAATTCAAATTGAATTGCAACGGGCTCCAGAATTGTATGAAATAGGCAAAAATGTGGACGTAACTAATATTGATAGACCGGCTACTAAAATCAATAAATCTGAAACAATAACTTTAAAAGTAGTGTCAGTAATTGACGATCGTGAGGCTAGTATTTTTGATGGATCGGCTATTTATTTTGATTACAATTATTTCCAAAAAGCCTTTGAGCTAGCCAGACCAAATGATAATTTTTTGCAATACGGATCAATTCAATACAATGTATTTTTGGATAAATACCAAAGTCTGGATAAAACTATAAATAGTTTGCGAGGTGATAAACTTTTAGCCTTTTCTGTAGCCCAAGAAACCATCAAAGGGGTATCGGTTGCCTTTCAAGTTTTAACAGTTGGGCTTTCGGCTCTTGGATTTATTGCATTAATTGTATCGGTATTTGGGATTATAAATGTGATGACAATCTCGGTTTTGGAGCGTCAAAAAGAAATTGGAATTTTAAAATCGCTCGGTGCTAGGAATTTAGACATTTTTGTTATGTTTTTATTAGAAAGTTCAATTCTTGGTTTGATTGGCTGGATTCTGGGAACTTTGCTGGCTTTCCTTTCAAATCTGGCAATCTCAAAAGTCTTTAAGCTAGTTCTAGAGAACAACAAAGATTTAAACTCGAGCTTAACGGGCTTGAATATTACTCAATTTAATCCTTCAATTCCTATTTGGCTTGGGTTTGGGACGTTGATTCTAGCCCTTTTCTTTACTATTATTTCAGGAATTTACCCGTCTTTTAAAGCTAGTCGCCAGAATCCAGTAGACGTCCTACGCTCGGAGTAGAATATTTTTAGCGCTATCCTTTACTTGGTGAAATAATTGCTATGCTTCGTTTGGTGTAGTGTCATGCCTCGTTTGACGGGGCATCTAAAGAATTACAAACATAACCTAGTAGCAAAAAGGTCTAATAACGTGGGGTTCGTATTTTTAACTAAATCAATCTTCCAGTCATATTTCTAATGTTTAATTTGTTTTTCACGAATAATAATTGATTCTATATTTTGACTTTGCTCCCAGTAGACTAATTTTTTGAGATTATATTTAGCAGTATAAGAATCTGGGTTGGTTTTATTTTTATGTTCAAAAATTCTTCGTTCTAAATCATTTGTCATTCCAACATAAAGAGGTTTATTGCTATTGTTAGTGATTATATAGGTGTAATAATTTTTAGTCATATAAAATATTTGTTAAGTAGATGCCCCTTCAAGCGAGGCATGACAGTAGGATAAGCCATCCGCCAGAATCTAGTAGACGTCCTACGTTCGGAGTAAAGCTGGGTTTTATCTTTTTCAGTAGAAAATAGTAGAGTTACCGCCACTTATAGATTTTACTAAATTTTCAAACTGGTCATGAAATCACAACAAAATTTTTGTTGATATAATTCATTATCAATTTCTAATGGATCGATTCTACTTTATTTCCCGAGGATTTGTTCGGTTTTGGATTTTTGGTTTGCTTTCCAGAGGTGGTAAAGGGCAGGGGCCAGACTTGCTGCAACCATGACTATTAAAATTGGCTCTACGTATTTCTCTAAATGTACTTCTGGGAAAAGCTTTGTTATCCCATACCCAACGACTGGAAGCCCGATTGCCCATAATCCACCTCCCATTACGTTGTAGGTTAAAAATGTTTTGTAGTCCATATTCCCAATACCCGCCACCGTAGGTGCAAAGGTTCTGATGATTGGAACAAAGCGGGCTAGGACGATAGTTTTTTTGCCGTGTTTCTCATAGAAATGTTCTGCTGATGCTAAATGTTTGCGATGGAAAAATACTGAATCTTCTTTAGAAAAAAGCTTGACTCCATATTTCTTGCCGATTAAATATCCGAGGCTATCTCCTAAAACAGCAGCAATAAAGCAAAGAATAATTGTAAGCGGAAGGTTAAAAATTCCGAGAGCTGATAAAACTCCTGCGCTCAGCAAAAGTGTATCTCCTGGTAAAAAGAATCCAATTAACAGTCCACTTTCAGCAAAAATAATGCTAAAAATAATTAAGCTTCCAAGTACTGGTCCGAGATTGATTAGAATGTTTTCCATATTTTATTTAATAAATTAGTTTATGTGAATTTGTGTTAGTTTTCAGTTTGTTTGATAGGTTTTTTTAAGCTTGCCAGAGAGCGAGGCCTATACTTGTTGATAATTGATTAGCAAGAGGGCTAATAACAGGTAGCATTTGAGGATCTATAATTAAGGATCGAAGAGGGTTTCCGATATAGACCGGCGTTGGAAATCTTTTGAAATAATCAATTAAGCCAACACTATAAACACCTCCTCCTGTAAATACGACTTTACTAGGCTTTTGTCCAATTTTATTATTTAGTTCAATAAAAGTTGTTAGTTCAGATTTGAGAATTTTGTAGTAATCACTTAAAGCTTTTGGTAGTTTAAATAAATTTACTAAATGCAAGTCTTTTTTAAATAGTTCTGCAACAGCCTCTTCAACACCAAGGGAAGCGGCTAAATCTTTAGTGATTTGGTTAGCTCCAATTGGAATATGTGAAGATGATCGTAACTGACTACCTACAATAATGTTAAAAGTCGTTTGATTAGCCCCAATATCAGCTAGTATTGTGTTTCCTGTATCGCCCGTTAGAAGTGAGCGGACTTGAGAGATTGTTTGATTTTCGAGTGAAATTCCATCTAAATTAATTTGCTCTAGCAGGTTACGGCTGTTATCAATCACAAAATCAGGAAGGGCGGTGATGCTAACTCGTTGCTTTGAAGTGTACTCGTTAATAGCGCTGTTACTATCAACTAATTTCCAGCTCAAATGAACTTCGTCGGTAGAATATGGCAGGAAATATTTGGATTGTTTTTCAATTTCAGTTTGAATTTGATTTTTTGACCAAACCGAATCAAAATCCATTGAAGTGACGTAAACATCTTTACTACTAATTCCCATAATAGTCTTGAGACCAGTAAATTTGTTAACCTCTAGCAATTCCTCAATGATAATTGATAGCTGTTTAAGTTTATTGGAGTGCCAATATGAGCTTAAATCGAGAGAGTGAGTGGCTAATCCAAACGTCAATAGTTTATAACCTTCTGGTGTTTGTTTAAGCTCTACAATTTTAATGCTGTAACTTCCGATTTCAAGCCCTATTGTGGTTTTATCATTGAACATAAAATTACGGTAAATAAAATTTTTAGTTTTGACAATTAGCCAATTATCAGCTTATTATAATTGAGTTCATTTGTTTTTAAAAACAAGGAGAAATGTTACAATGGATTTTCCAGAAATTTTTGGTAATTTGTTTGAACCATCTGATGAGGAGTTAATTAAGGGTTACAAAGCGGCTTGCGAGGATTGGGTTAAAAATAGCTCTCAAGCCCGCAAACTTTTAGGAGTGATTCAAGTACGAATTGCAAGCTTACAAAGCAAATTTAAAAAGCTAGCCGAAGAAATTACAGAATTAAAAGATGATATTACAAAAAACGGTATCAAGCATGCAAATTATTCTAGAAATAAACAGCAATCAGAAACTCTTCAAACTAAGCAAAAAAAAGTTTCCGTTCGAATCACAGTCCTCCAGGTAGCCATAGGGGCCTTGAAAACTAAATGTGACAAAATTATCAGAAAAATTCATTGCTTAATTAATCCACAATGGTAATACGCTCTTAAAATTAAGGATGGCATAATTATAGACGTGCTATATGTCTACGAGCCTCATCAGGATAACAGGGCGGAAACTCATTTCCACGCCTACACCGAGGAAGGTAGTGACAATAAATATTGGCATGGTAAAAAACGTGGTACGATACTTTTTGGGTGTCGTAGAAATGATTGCTGGAATGTTGTTTATTATGATAGGTTTGGAAATATAATTAAAGATTTTAACCTAATTCAAAAGGCTACAAACGGTGATAATATGAGAATTTTTAACAGTGTTTTAAGCACTTGGCTAAATAATTACGTTCATATGCTCGGTAAGAGGTATTAGCACTTGGCTTAAATTTCCAAAGTTTATCACTTTATCATTTTAGCTATTTGCTTTTAGCACTGAATACGATATTTTCGTTCAGATGCTTTTTTTTTGCTTTTTTTTATTTTCAAAAAATCTTCTTTGACAACACTGTTACTTTTAAATAACTTCTATTAATTCTAAATTCTATTTGATATTTTTAATAAAATATGATGGACAATAACTCTAAAAATAACTCAGATAAAAATTCTCAAGATTATGTAAACGTTAGTGATTTAACAAATCAATACTCTACTGACAGCTATTTTAATGTTGATCAGGATAGCAATAATAACAAAACTGGCAAATCTAATAATTTATTAGTCAAACAAGGGGCAATCTTACAAAAGTGGCAACAAATTCAGCAGTTTCTTCTAAAAAAATGGTGGTTAACACTTTTAATCGTTAGTGCGGTAGGTATCATGTTCGTTACAATTTTTGCTTTCTTTGTTCTGCAAAAAGGTCCTCTCTTGGATAACAAGTACGAAAATGTTAGTCTGCGTTTATTAGGTCCAAGCGAGCTATCGAAAGGAAGCCCTGAGGTTTGGCGGATAATCATAGAAAACAAAGAAAAAACTCCACTCCAAAATGTAGTTGTAGAATTAAACTTTGATCGAAATTTTGAGTTTATTAAGTCAATTACACCATCAAGTGACAATAAAGAAGGAAGTAAATATAGCTTTAGTCGCCTCGATGCTGTTGGTGAGGGTATAGATAAACAAAAAATTGAAATTCAGGGTGCAACTAAGGCTAATACAAATGAATCAATTGTAATGAGTGGTAAAATTAGCTACACACCTGATGCTTTGGTTAAAGCTCAGAATCAAGGAAAGCTGGCTAAAGGAATCGAAACTCGTAGAACTTTGCTACTACCTGATATTAAAACCATCACAACAAATTCAACTATTGCAGGAGAGCTTAAGGCCCGAGATGACGTTATTCAAAATAATGGTGAGGAAGAAATTGTATTAAAATATAGAAATACGGGGAATAAAGACGTTAGAGATTTACGAGTAAGGATGAATTACCCAGAAAATTTTAAATACGCTTCATCAGAATTTAAAAAAGACGCTTTCAGTCCAACTCAAAATTCTCCTGATAATGGTAACAATTTGTGGATTATAAATAATTTTCCTGCTTTTGGAGAGCATACTCTTTCGGTTAAAGGGGTTGTGGAGGGAACTAGCGGGCAAACTATTAAATTCGTAGCCGAGATTGAGATTAGAAACGGCTCTGAGTGGCAACCTTTATATAAGATAGATAGGGAGGTTAGTATAGCGTCCAAACCACTTGTCATAAAAGCTGAAATCAGTGGTAAGAATGGAAATCAATTATTTAGTGCAGGAGAAACTGTCACAGTATCTGTAAATTATTCTAATCAGGGAGTTAGTGTGGTTAGAAATGTGAACTTAAGTGCGACTATTGAGGATCCGTCAGATCTCCTAGATTGGAAAACAGTTCAATTTACAGGGGGAGAGCGCGGAAGTATTAATGATAAAACTGTTCGGTGGATTAGTAATAATATTCCTGAACTTGCAAATTTACAAGTTAAAGCTAGTGGACAATTATCTTTTAGCGTTAAAGTCAAAGAGGGGGGTAATTTTTTAAAAACTTATCGTAACCAAGAAGATTATAACATAACCCCTAAAGCTTTTGCTAGCGGTCAAAACATTCAAGAAATTGCTTACACAGGCGATGTTTACAGAGCAACTGGAGATATTAGTTTTACCCAAAAAAACAAATTTGTTTCAATTGATCCACTCAATCAAAACTTAAAACGCTACAATATTACCTGGGAGCTTAGGAACGTTCAAAACAAAGTCAATAACATTACAATTAAAACGCGCAGTCCTTTAAATTCTTCTGCTTGGCAAGCTTCTAGCATCACTCCACTAAACAGAATAAATCAATTAAATTATAATTCTAGTACAGGAGACATTGTCTGGAAGTTGGAATTTCTAGCTCCTTATAGTGGAATTTCTAATCCTGTGGCTATTTTAAGTTTTGATTTAGTTACTCAATCTCCTCAGGATCTAACACTTATTGAAGGCGTTACGATGACAGGTTATGATGACTTAACAGGCCAAAAGTATGAGAAATCAGCCTCACCGATTAGCGTAAATCGTTAGTCTTTAATTCATTTTTAATAGTTTTTTTATGCCACTTGAATCCTTAACAATCACACTTCTTTTTACAGTTTTAGTTTTAATCGGTTATCTAATCTATAAACTGTCTAGTTTTTTAAAAAATAATCAAAATCAATCTAATCAGCTAGAGCCAATTAATACTCAACAAATTTCTCAAGAAATTCTACTTGGAATGTCTGACAGAATGCAAAATTGGCAGGATAAGCAAAATCAAATCTTGAATCAGCAAAGTCTTCAAACGGCCGAAAATACTGCTAATCTAAGAGTTTTGGTGGAGCAAAAAATTGGTGAGATGCAGCTGGATTTAACACAAAACCTGAATCAAAACCTGAATCAAAATCAAGATATCTTGCAAAACAGGCTTGAAAAATCTCTTTTACACACTACTGAAATAATTAAAAATAATTTGGAAATTCTTCATAGATCCAGTCAAGAGAAGCTAGATCAAATCAATTTAGACGTTCAAAAGAGACTGGACGAGAATTTTGGGCGGAGTTTAAAATCCTTTGAAGAAGTAACAAAAAGTCTAGGGCAAATGGAGGAAAGGGCGGGAGCAATGATTGAGTCAACTAAAAGTATAGAAAAATTAAATCAAGTATTTGCCAGAACTAGCTCTAAGGCGTTTGGGACGTTTGCTGAGGATTATTTGGAGTCTCTTTTAAAAGAGCACTTACTAGCTCACAACTGGGATAAGCAAGTTAAAGTTCCTGCTAGCACTGAAATAATTGACTTTGTAATTAAGGTGAATAATTATAAAATTGGAATTGATTCTAAGTTTCCACTTACTAAATATCAAGACTATATCAATAGTGAATTAAGCCAACGAGATCAAAAAAGGAGAGAGTACCATGCTAGCATTGTTAACATGAGTAGCTCAATTAGCCAAAAATATTATCAAAATAATTTTGTGGATAAACTTTTTCTTTATCTTCCTAGCGATTCAATGTATACTGATTGTTTAGATAACCCGAAACTTGTAGAAATAATCCAAAAACACAAAGTCAGCATTCTTTCACCTAACACACTATTTGCTCAGCTTGCAATTATTCAGAGCAATCAGGTAAGGGCGCACATTACTGACAATGCCGAGCAGATTATTAAGGGTCTTGGAAATATTAAACGTAATATTGATAGTTTTAGAGACGAATACCGCAAGCTCGGTGACAAGCTTAAGCAGGCTCAAGGTAATTATGAACAAGCCGATAGAGCTCTCCTTGGTGTAGAAAATAATATAATGCTCCTTGAGAAAAGTTAGAAAAAACCTAGAGAAAAGAAATTACAGGAATTAAAAATAAAGCTCTTGATCCTTTTCTTTAAAAAGGTCTAGGTTTTAGTTTGTTGTTGAATATTTTACTTTTAAAATTCCTTTTTTGATTTTGGTTTCACGAATTATAATTTTATCAGTGAATTCTCGAGTATTTTTAACATGTGTTCCGGCGCACGGGCAAATGCTTTTACCTCCGTCAATTTCAATTGTTCTAATAATATCACCGTTTTTTTCTTTTTTGTAAGTTGGCACAAACGCTAAGTTTAATAATCGGAGTCTATTGACTTCTTTCTCTAATTGTTCCTGAAAGTCTGAATTTGATTCGAGGCTCATATCAGTTAAATTATATTCGCAATAAGGGCCCGCGGGGAAAGAATACCCTTTACCATGAACTGATTTTACGCCTAGGTTATCTAAAGCGTAATCTATTACGTGAGCAGCAGAGTGGAGCTTAATGTTTTCAAGGCGTTTTTCTTTATCAATTTCTAAAATTAATTCTTGATTAGTTGGAATAAAGCCGACTATTTCTCCATAATGTCTTACTATACCTTCATGTTTCAAACATTTAGTAACTTTAAAATAATTTGTACCGTCTAGTTTTATAACTCCAGTGTCACTTGGCTGACCTCCACCTTGAGGATAAAAAATAGTTTTGTTTAAAAAGCAATAATGACCAATTTCATCAATACCAAAGTCAATAATTTTGGCAGTGGTTTTATATTTATACGAATCTACCCAATATTCCAGAATTGTGTTATTACCAAAATGATTCACAATTTCATCAGGATCAATCGTGTGCAAATTATCAATGTCTAAAACTTGCTTAGGTTGAGCTTCTTCAAGCTCTACACCTAGGTTTTTTAGTTCTAGTAATATTTGATTTTTTTGATTAATCAGTTTTTGAATTTTTTGGTCTTTGGAAATTATAGACCTTACATGGGGAAAGACTTCAATGTCACGAATATTTTTACCTAAAAGCGATGAGAGAAATCTATCGGAAATTCCAAACCCAGACAAAGGAGGCATTCCATACTCCATAGCTTTGATGTAGTTTTGATCCATAAACTGGGCTTCCTCATTACCATTATCACGGGCTTGTTGCTGGCTTTCAAATCTACCGAACTGGTCAATTGGATCATTAAGCTCACTAAAAGCCTTACCATGCTCAGCACGACCTGCTACAACTTGCCATCTTTGAACTAAGTGCGCGTTCAGTGTATCGCGTTTAGCTAAAGGCTCTAACTCCACAGGTGGATTAATAAGAAAGAAAGGGTTTGTCGTGTTTAAGCGAGATTTTTTCCATAGTTTATCAAGTAAAGTTGCAGTTCCAAAACTTAACTCAACATCAGTAATTTGATTATCAAGACACAATTGATAAAGCTCCGCATCGGTTTTATTTTCTGTGTCTATCGAGCCACCCGAAAAATGACGAACGGCATCAAAATAATTTATTTTAGGCCAACCATAACCTTTTTCATCAACTTCTAGCAATTCCCAACCATTTTTAACGGCAGTTTCCTTGCTACACCAATTATCCCAATTAATACTGTTACCAAAATAATCAATTTGTTCATAACTTTCAATCACTTCGCGAACAATTCTTTGAAAAACTCTCTTAATAAATTTAGCTGCCCAAATATAATCAGTATAAGCACAGTACCACTCAATAAAAGTAAATTCTTGTAAGTGCATTGGTGATGAGGACTCATTTCTAAAAATACGTCCAATCTCAAAAACTCGTTCAAATCCTCCAGCGATTAACTTTTTTAAGGGAAGTTCCAGAGCAATACGTAAATAAACATCTTGATCCAGTTCATTATAATGCGTTACAAAAGGCTTGCACTCGGCACCTCCAGGGATTTGCTCGAATGTTGGATTTATAACTTCTAGGAAATTTTCTTTTAGCATTTCTTCTCGCCAAATAGCCCAATATTTAGTTTTTAACTCAACAATCCTACGGACACTTAAATTATTTTCATCTTTTGTATTCATTTTAAAATCAGCTACTCGGTCCAAATAACGAGCCTCAATATTCTCATAGTCTAGCTTATCGGGTAGAGGTCTGAGAGATTTAGTTAGAATTTTATAGCTTGTTGCAAATAAGCTATTCTCACCCGCAATAGTAGTTTCTAAATAACCACTAACCTGAATATAGTCTCCTTCATCAATTAAAGACCTAAAAGTTTGGTACGAAAACTGCTCATTTTCTCCTTGTGGTAGCTCGTCTGCTTTTAAAACTACTTGAAAGCCGTCAGGTAAACTCTGATCCTCTAGTGTTATAAATCCAATTTTACCACTTCCTCTTTTAGCTTTAATTCTACCAGCGGCTGTAATTGTTTTAGATTCACTTTTAATCTGCTGGAAATTCTCCTTTAGTTTTAGAAGTGTGTAATCACGATTTGATTCAACTGGAAATGGATTGATACCAAGGGCTTGTAATTTATCTAATTTCTGGATTCTAAGCTCGCGTTGAAATTCTATATTTGAAGTATTGGTATTATTAGCTTGAGTCTTAGGGTTAGTCATGGGGAAAATAGATTAATAAAAGTTAAACAAAGCTTTGGGCGTTTGGAAATATTTGTCAACAGGCTTGTTAGCATATTCACTGATTAAATTCTAGCCACAAAAAAAACAGCCAAATATAATAGCTGATGGGTGGAGGACTCAATATATTGTTTAGATATTTTAGATTACGCCAGTGGTGTACTCTAGATTCTGATCGGTGCACAGGATATTAAAAGTAGCCATTTTATTTTTTGTACCGCGGTTGGTTTGGACTTTGTTTAGAATTTTCCAATCGCAAGCCTGGGACTTTTTAACAGACTTACTTTTGCTAAATGCAAACTTTAGTACTGAGACAACGAAATCAAGAAATGAAGTAGAATCACTTGTCTCTAGCTTTTGCAGTTTTAAAACTGCTTTAATTTTTAGCTGACTTACAGGAGTTTTTTGCAAGTTGATTTTACTGTCTCCGCTCATACGGTAGATTACAAAGTAACAAACTGTACCTGTCGGTAACGACAAAGGGTTATCGATAACATTACCTTCAACGTCAACCAAAAATCCATCTGGGCCCACTCCAGTGAATTGTGAAATGGCGGGGAAGTCAAATTGAATGCTTGCGGGAGTTGCAGGAAGAGCGTTATTACTAGTCATGGTGGTTAAATCTCCTTAAAGATTTTTGAGTTTACCAAACCAATCAAAACCACAACAAATTCTAATTGTCAAAATAGTAGTTGAGAATAAAGCCTGATTAAAATTTCACTAAGGCTTGAAAATATTCTTTGACAAAAATTAGTCTATATTCAAAGTTACTATCCATCAATGCCATTACAATCAAGTGCCAAAATTTGGAAACTCATCCAACAAAAAAACTCTAAATATAATTTTGATTGGAGTTTGATTATTATTTTAGTAAGTTTAATTATTTTTGGCCTGACCGTTCTCTCTAGTGCCCTTGCCACCCAAAAAATTTCAGACTATCAATCCGATTGGTTTAGCCAATTAATTTTTGGAGTTTGGATTGGAGGTGGGCTTTGCCTTTTTATCTCGCGAGTTGATTATCATAATTGGTTTAAATGGAACAAATGGCTATTAATCATTACAATTACTTTACTTGGCTATTTGGCAGGGTTTATAATTTTTGGTTGGATTACTAGGAGAAACTTGGTTAACATTGTGGAATCGGTTAAATCTTTTCCTATCAGGCCAAGTCTTAAAAATGGTGCTCTGCGGTGGATTAACGTTACATTTTTACCTTCTTTTCAACCTGCTGAATTAGCTAAAATTACTTTTTTAGTTTACGTAGCTAAGCAATTTACAGAATTAAAATCTGGTGCAATCGGACTATTTGATCTAAGAAAAATTCTCTGGATGTTTGCATTCATCAGTTTTATAATTCTAATTCAACCCGATCTTGGGAGTGTAATTATTCTCTTTACTATTTTGATTACGGCTTTTGTAATCGGTAAAGTCCCACCTAAAATTATTTTAACAATTACAGGTCTAAGCTTAATTATAGCCCTTGTTGCCATCTCACTTTATAGTTATAGAGCGGAGCGTGTTTCAACTTTTTGGGATTTTTTAAAAAACTCACAAGATGCGTGTGTAAGTGATAAAGGTAATTCCAAAAACTTCCAAGTTTGTCAGGCCAGGCAAGCTATTGTGAGCGGGGGATTATTTGGAAAGGGTTAT
The DNA here is from genome assembly GCA_043772945.1 of Minisyncoccota bacterium. Classification (GTDB taxonomy): domain Bacteria; phylum Patescibacteriota; class JACMRA01; order JACMRA01; family JACMRA01; genus JAYVFR01. The sequence continues at coordinate 61,372 of JAYVFR010000023.1, forward strand.
AATCAAGGAAGCTATAAACAGGATAAGGATAGTCCAATTCCTGAAATTAGCACCGATGCTATTTTTGCGGTAGTAGGTGAGGAGTTTGGCTTTATTGGGGCTTTAGTTCTAATTAGTTTATATCTATTTCTTTTTATCCGTGGAATGAAAGTAAGTCAAAGCGCTCCTGACTTAGGAGGTCAAATTTTAGCAGCTGGAGTTGTGGTTTGGATACTTTTTCAAGCCTTCACAAACATTGCGGGTATAACAGGCTTGATACCACTTAAAGGAATTACGCTGCCGTTTATATCCAAAGGGAACAGTGCTTATTTGTTTAATATGGTAGCTTACGGAATTTTAATTAATATTAGCGGTCAAGCTAAAAAAAATAAACTAATCCCTAAAAAATTTTTAGTAAAAAGGTAGGACTAAGGACTTTATCGTAATAATCGCAGAAATATTTTCCCTATTTAGAGAGTAACAAAAATTAATGCAGTTTTTGGTGAGGGTGGTTCGGGTGTATTTAATTTCTTTGACAACAGTCCAAACTTTCTTTATGAAGTTGTTTATTATTTAACTATAATATGACAAAAAATACTTTTAGTTTCCAAAAATTTGTTTTTACCCCCCCTCATTTTAAAAACGATTAAATTTCAATTATTTATCTTTATGATTTTTAATTTTAGTTTTCTTAGTTTTAATTCTACCGTGTCAGCTCTAGCAAATACCAATTCAGAATTTTTAAATTCTTATACAATTAATTTTAACGAGGGATCAAGCCTCAAAGACACTTCGGAGGTTATCAATCAAATTCTCATTAGCACAAAAGATGAAAAAGATTCAAAAATAAACATTCAATTAAATAGTGAATTAGAAACTGATAAAGCTATCTTGCCTATTAGTTTAACGCTTGAATCAAATAATACTGATTCAGATATTCAAAATAAATTCCAACAAGCTAAAGATACTCAAATAAAGAGTTTAAAGGATCTAAAAGCCCAAACCTCTAAAGCTATTGATTTTAAGGTTAAAGTTGCTAATCAAATCAGCCTGGCAGATTCAACAGCTTCTAAAATTAGTTCTGATGTCAATACATTAGATTTAATTAATAATATAGAACTAGATGATTTGAATGCTCTGGAGACAATTAATCAAAACCTTTTTTCTCTTGAGCAAATTCCTACAATTTCTCTGGAAGTTCAAACGCTGCAGGATTCAAACGCTGTAGGATTCAAACGCTGATAAAATGATTTTAAAGCTCTCTAGTGAATTAGATTCTAATCTAAACAGCACAGTAAACAAAAATATTAAACTTAAAAGTAATTCAAAAGCCGAATTTAATCAGACTAATCAAGTTTTTGAGGACTATATTAAAGAAGTAGAATTAGAATCAAAATTAGCAACTGAAAACGCTCAAGAAGCAAGACCTGAATTTGATGCTCTTTACCAAAGCGATTATACAGATGGCGAGCTTAATCAGTTAATTGCTAAATGGGAACGCAAGCCCAAAGTAATTAACGTCCCAACTTTCAGAGAAATTTTAACTACAACAAGTTTGGATGAGATGACTGAATTAGAGGTTTCTAACATTAGTCAATTAGAAGCAAAGAGTGCTATTGAGAGACTAAATCGCGAAAAGACTATTAGCGGAGAAACTAAGCCTCAAACTAACCTAGATCAAGCTACTCCAACAATTGAAAAAGTTTCTAAAGACAGAGCTAAAAACACTTTGGCTCCTATAATTAATTCAACTATTAAATTGCAGATTGCTAATCCAAACTTTAAAGACGTTGTTAAAGAAAAACAAGCAAATCAAAAAATTCTAGACGAGCAACAGAAACAAGTAGAAACCCAGGATAAAATCCAGCGACTAGAAAAAGAATTTAAACAGAATAATAAACAACCAACAACCGAATTAGAGAAACTAGATTATGAATCAAATAGAACTAATTATTTAATTGATAATGACAGTAATTTAACCACAGACCAAAAAACTCAAGCTAAAAGAAATTACAAAAATACTTTAAAGAGAAATAGTCCAAGTAATCAATCAAGTTCATCACAGTCTTCCCGCTCTCAAAGTTCAAGTGACAATTCAAGTACTTCATCTCAGACAAACAACAGCTCAAGCTCCTCTAACTCAAGCCCAATAGTATTAAATAATAATCAGCCAAGTTCTAATAATTGGGTTACTAGCCTTGCTAACGCAGTTTTTGGAGGTGGTATTCAGGCGGAGGCTAAAGGATTAAACAACTCTGACACAGCCTTATCAATTTATTCATGGGACTATAATGGTGGCTTTGCCTTGGATATACCGAACGGGAATACAAACATCGGGACACAAATTGCAGTGAATTATAATAATAACGATAATGCTCAGAAATGGTGGACGAATAACAGCCAAGAGATTAGATCTAAGCTAAATACAGACAGATGTTTAGATATTAGCGGAGGAAATTATACTAATGGAACTACAATAGCCTTGCATTATTGTACAGGCAACGATGCTCAGAAGTTCTTTTTTTATGGGAATACTTTGCGGTCTTGGGCTAATCCAAATTATTGTATAGATGTACCGAGTAATAACTGGACTCCGAATGTAGTTCAATTATGGGATTGCAATAGTAGCGGTGCTCAGAAATTCGTCCCAGGAGACAACGGCTTCAACAACACCTTCCAAGTCCAGATAGCTACTAATGGAGGTATTTTAGCAGGTAATGGATTAAGCTCTGGTCATACTTTTGTAATTTTCAAAACTAATAACCAATTGAATAACACTATGTCGCTTTGGCCAGATTATGACACAAATTGTGATAATGGTCGCCCAGGTTGGGCAAGTACTAGAGACTTTTTAAGACAAAATAATATGTGTGATTTTGATGGAGTAAAAGTTGACTGGGAAAAAACTCAAACAGAAGGAGATTTATACTATGCCTTAAATACAGCCAATACTGGATTTACCGTTAAGACGACTAGCATTAAAAAAACAACATCCGATCTTTATAGATTTGGTGGTGGCTATCGCATAGGAGATAATTGGGGTCGTGATAATGTGAATTACGATTACAATGCTTTTTGGTGGGGAGCAAACAGAAATAATGGAAATTGTGTGTCTTTTTCTCAATATCTTTGGAATGATATGATGTCAACAGATGGAAAGTTATTTATGCGAATTAAACCTGATGCAGTGATCTCAGCACCTGCTACATTATTGAACTATTATTAAATTATCATTATTTTTATGTACTTCTATCTTATACTTTTTTTTATAATAATTACATCTATTTTTATCTACTTATTAAATAAAAGTAACCTACAAAAAAAGACTAAAATAATATTAAGGACTCTAATATTTTTGCCAATAACTTTTTTTCTACTTGGAATAATAGTACTTAATCTATTGCAGTTTTTACAATTTCGTACATCGGATCCAGTATTATTAAATTGTAATGTAAATGACTATACATCTAATAAAAGCTATCGTTTAAACATATTTGGCGAGGAATATATATCTAATCAAGATGGGAGTATGATGCCATCTACAATACAAAATCGCTGGAATTTTAATAAAATTAGTCTTTTCGAAGAAGAATTGAGCAAGGAAAATAATGCAAAGTATGAATTAAAAGAAAAATACGGTCAATTTATACAAGATTGCAGCAATAAAAAAGATATAGATTACAAATATCAAGTTTATACGCGTGAAATATCAGATAAAAATAATGATACTATAACTTATCCTAGCAAAAAAATAGTTCTTCCTGAAACTATTTGCTATCTCAAGAAAGTTACAAGTAGTGCTACTGATTATCCTGATTGCTCCAGCGAAATTAAAGCTAAGTTTGGTCTCGGGAAGTAATATTAATTTATGTTTTTAATTAAGTATTCTTTTAGAAGAGTTTCTGACATCTATCGTTTTAGTGGCGGGTATAGATGGGGTAGAAGTAACTGGGGTAAAGATAATATTAGATATACACCTGTTTATCTTGGTACAAATAATACTGGTAACTGTGCTTCCTTTAGTTACATACTTTGGAATCAAATTATGGAAGATAATGGAATGTCTCGATTATTTGTTATCGGTTTTGATGTACCTGGTTTTATTAAGTTTGCTTTAGATGGTAGTATTTAATAATTTAGTATGTTTATTTTACTTATTTTAATTGTATCAATTTTACTTTTTACTTTAATATATTTTAATGTATTAAGAAAGGCAAAAATACATAAATCAAAAAATTTATTACTTATCGGTTTATTTGTAAGTGTAGCAATTATAGTGTTTTTAATTATTAATTCCCTGGTAATTTATTTTCCAGAATATAAATCTTTACAGTGTGGAGATACTAAGTTTTCTTTTCAAAAAAGTGTTAAAGGTACGGAATCGTTTACAATTTATGGAGGGGACTGGAATTTAGATTTAAATAAAGTTTCAAATAGTTTCGTCGGTATAAATCCTAGGTTAGTTTTAACTTTTGTTAATTATGATCTAGATAATGACAAATTAAGTTCAGAATATAAACTTTTAAGAAGTAATGAAGCAACCCGTAAAGCTAATGTTATTAAAAAGCTTCTAGATTGTAAGGGCTACGATAATGATGTTATTTATTCAGTTGGCAAACCTAAAAGTGTTAATGAAAATGGCTTTCCTGTTCCTGATTCCAATGGTAATAATACATATTTATATGATCGTTACTGCTATATTGCCAATTACTCTAAAGTCACTGATTATCCTGATTGCTCCAGCGAAATTAAAGCTAAGTTTGGGATTTAATTAATTAAAAAAATATGTCTAAAAATTTAATTAATATTACCAATATTACCAAATCAATTTTTCAAAAAATTATTCTAATTGGAATTTCTCTGATATTTGTTATTAATAAGCTAATTATTGTTCTAAATGATTTTCATCAAGGTGGAATCACATATATGCCAAGTAGGTTTGAGCGAATTTCACTTTTAATCTCAAATTTTGAATTTTTTGGAATTGCGATTGTAATAGTTAGCTGTTTGTATTTGAATATTCGTTATTATAAATCAAAGTTAGTTTATCTATTGACATTTTTAATTTTGTTTAAAGATTTATTTTTTACCAATATTAGCCTGCTATTTCCTTCATTTTTTATATATTTTAGTAATCCATCTAATTATAAGTTTTATTTATTGGTTAGTGTTATCTTTAGTAATTTATTCTTTGCTTTGTTGCTTGGAATTTACCAAATTTGGTTGATCAATATCTTTAAAAAACCTGTGGAGCTAGAGAAATATAAAGCATTTAACAATAAATTATTTACGCCTTGGAATAAGTTAAATCAGACTAATTCAATGAAAGTGCTTTATTATATTTTAATGGTTGTTATTACTCTATTAGCGGGAGCTAGTATTTATCTAACAATCAAGGGCTTATTATTTGGCAATATAACTGGCGAGCTAGGAGGTGCTAGAAATGGATTAGAGGCTTTTTCAGTTTTATTGTTTGGATTGCCCATTTATATAACTTTTAATTTATGCCACATTACCTTTATAAATGCGAATAAACAAATTTATAAAAACCTAAATATTTATAAAAAGAGGATGATTGCTTGGTTTGTGATAATTGGCATAGTTATAATTTCAACAATAGCGTTATTATATTTCTATCAAAATTATTATGATAATAACTTAGCTGTTACAATTTTAACTTCATATTTTGGCATTTTCATTATTCTACCTACTATTTATGATTTGTTTTTAACAAGAATTCAAATAAACAAAAAAAATCTTTTATTTGTATTTATTTTTTTAACCACTATAATAATTGCAGGATTGATTGGTGGTTATTTATATAATGATTATACTCACAAATTACGTGATATTGAAACTGTAGAATTGAATTGTAAACAAGGTAAACTCACTAAATATACAAGCTTTGATTTTAATATTAACCGCAAAAGAAGCGTATTTCAAACAAAGGATTCAACTATTGATAACTATTTAAAAACTATTACTAAAAATGATGATAATTTAAATTTAGTTTTTTCTTTACCCTCTTTATCTGATGGATTGTATGTCAAAACACTGACTGGGGGTTATAGTGAATCAATGGTTCAGGATTGGATTAAAGCAGAAAATGAAAGACGCTCTGTTACTATGTCAAAATATGGTAACTTGATTGAAAGTTGTTATGAATCTAATAATTTAAATTATTTATTTCAAGAGCTTAAAACCATTGATAAATCTGATTCAAAAGTATCAAAAAGTTACAGTCCTAGGACTGGTGATGAACTTCATCAATACGAGGACGTAATTATTCCAGAATCAACCTGCTATCTTAAGAAAGTCACAATCAATGCGAATGACTATCCTGATTGTAGCTCTGAGATTAAAGCTAAGTTTGGGTTATAAAAAGTTTGTATCACTTCTTCTTTTTTAAATTTATATTTTTTTAAATTATTTTTATAACTATCACAATTGTAAGTGATCTCCGCTCTAGGAGCAAACATATAGATTATAAATAAAGATGGAAATACAACAATAGCAAGTAGCGTTAATATGATTGATTTTTTAGTTATTTTAAACATAAAATACAAATCCTACTTTAACTCAAACTTAGCTTTAATTTCAGCAGAACAATCAGGATAATCAGTCTCACCCGTTCGGTTTAGAAGGTAGCAATATTCTGAATTAGTTATTTTATTAATCTCTGTGATTGTGTCAATATTTAGAGATTTACAACTTGAATATTTTTTAAAATCTAATTTAATGTCTTCAATAATTGATTGCGATAAGAAATTATCATAATTTCCAAAAAGTATATACTTGTTATTGTATAAAATCGATGCATTAGGGGTTTTTTTACTATCAATATTAAGACTTATAGTATATGTAGGATTTTGAGTTAGGATTTTATATATTTTGTAACCGTCACAGTCATAAGTTTGTACTACTCTGGGTATAAAACTGTAAATTATATATCCCGCAAAAGCTATAATCATTATTACTGTTATTAAGATAATTTTTGCAAGTCTACTTTGTATTAATTTTTTAAACATAGAATAGAACCTATTTCAGCTCAAACTTAGCTTTAATTTCTGGTGAACAATCAGGATA
>JAYVFR010000024.1:0-64080 GCA_043772945.1 Minisyncoccota bacterium
ACAATCCTTTCATTGGTTATATAAACTTTACTTAGTACTTTTGGTTTTGGTTTACGACGACGGTAATTTGTCATGAAATGTTGTTAGTGAGAATAGTTGAATAGAAACTTGTTTAAACAATAATCTGACTCAAGCACTGTTGTCAAATCAGTTCACGATTAATTTTAAGAGCTCTCCTCAGTTGACAAAAAACTTACAAAATGAGGATATATATTAATATAATCACAAAAAAATTCATTAAATTAATTTTAAACTCAAATATTATGGCTAACATGTGTGCAATTACTGGTAAAAAATACCGAAAAGTAACAAAAAGATCTCACTCAATGCGTGGAACAATTACTCGTTTGAAAGCTAATTTGCAATACATAAAAGTAGGGAACAAAAGAGTAAAAGTCTCGGCCAATGCTATTAAAACAATGAAAAAATACCCTCATCGCTCATTTCCACTCTTAATCGATTAGTTTTTAACTGTATTCAGTTAAATTACAATAGCAAAGCTCACTAATGGAAAAGGTGGGCTGTTTGCTTTTGACATCTGCGTTAAAATAAAATATAATAGGGTGAAATTTGCCTAATAGCAATTCAAACTAACTTTCAAATTAAAAAAAATTAATCCAATACAATGACTTTACCTGATGTTATAATCCTTTACGGAGCGCCTGCTTCTGGAAAAGGAACACAAGCTGACAACTTAAAACAATATTTACATCGTTATAATTATACTCATTTTGATTTCGGTGGGGAGCTACGCAAATTCGTAACTCTTCACCTCGGGAAGTACAAAGATTTATCAGAGACAGAAATTACAAGCTTTCCAAATCCTGATAATAATTTAGATATTACTAATGCGATCGAGGCTGGAACTAAAATGTTACGTGGAGAGGTTGTTGCTCCAGACACTGTCTGGTATATAATGTCAAAACAAATCGCTGATGCTTTAGAGTCAGGAGAGAGATTAATCGTTGAAGGGCTTGGCAGAACTTTTGAGGACGCTAGACGTTTTGGAAAGATTGCAAAATCAAAAAAGTTAAAAGTCTGTATCTTCCACCTTTGTATTACAATGCAAGAAAGTGTAAAACGATCCGTGACAAGGTTTTATGTAAATGGACATTCTAAACCCTATTCATCGCTTAAAGACGCCCTAGAAAATTGCACAAATGGTGAGAGACCATGGCAAAGACCAGAGGATCTAGATAGCAACACAGTAGCAAGACGCTACAATAACATGTACGCCGAAATTTATGCTAAAGTTTTATCAATTTTGCAAATGGATTGTAAGGCTGATTTATTTATTATTGATGGACGTGACAGTATTGAAGATGATTTTAAGAGAATAAGAGAATACTTGTTGACTTTTTATCAAATTAATGAGTAAAGATAGTTGTAAAAAAATAGTTGTATGTACTCTAATCAGAATCCAATAAATGAAGGAGAGCAAATCAAAAAAGAACTAAAAGAAATTGGAGACAAATACAAACATACCAAAGAAAAAAACTTAACAAAGAAATTAATTTGGATATTTGGATTAATCATAGCGGTTTGTTTAGGAGTTTTAGTTGTTTTAGGAACAATGTATTTTGTTTTAAAAATGACAAATACGGAAAAAATAGATCAAAATTTTAGTAGCGAGCCTAGTCAAAGCAAAAACGTAAGTAAAATTAATATTAACTTCCCATCCTTTTATGACCCTAAGGATCCTGGCGGTAGCTTTGTTAATAACCCTAACCAAACTAACAGCGCAGAAAGCAAAACAACAGTTGTAAATAGCTCTACCAGCCAGTTGCCAAGCTACAATATAGATTTACAATTAGTTGATTCAAACTACCAAAAACAAACTATTCTAAGCTCTCAGTGTAATTCTAGAATTAGCACTTTAAATGGCTTAATAAGATTCGTACCAGCTAATAAAAATACCTCTGACAGCTCATTAACAATCGCACATAAGCGTTTAGTAGCTAAACCTTTTGAGGTTCTACAATGGCAAATTGCAAAAAATTTCCTTAACCGCGAAACTGATTTTATGTCAGATGGTGACACTGGATATGGGCCTGATTATTTACAAATTTTAAGAGTCGGGTGCGATAGTAGCAACATTACCCGAGTCATGGAACTTGAACTAACTCGTGAGTTAAAATTTGATAAAGCCCGAGCTTGGGTAACTCTAAATAGTCCAAATAACTTTCCTGAAATTACAGTAAATATATATGCTGAATTGGGTGATCATATTATGGTTTTTACTAAAAATACTAAGTTTGATGATTTTTTTAGACAAGAGCAATTTTTAGCCTGCTCTGATAACGGTGGAATACCAAAAAGAGATTGCTTATCTAACACAATTAAATCAACAGATTTTTTGAAACAAAAACTGAATAATGATGTAATTGATTTATTACAAAAATACGAATTAAAAGAAAATAAAATGAAATAAAAAAGTCTAGAAAGTAAAATTCCTTGATAAACTTTAATTTATTTGATTTACTTGTATCTAATATGAAAAAACGTATCGGTATCTTAAACAGTGGTGGGGATTGTGCAGGATTAAACACCGTAATTGATGCAGTAGTTAAGGCTCTCAGTAAAGATGATGAATATGAAATTATTGGATTTTACCGTGGTTATGAAGGTTTGCTCGAAGGTAACTATGTTCAGCTTGATAAAGCATACACTACTCAATACAGGTGGATTGGCGGGACTATCTTAAAAAGCACCAATAAAGGAAACTTCCCATGTAAGAAAGACAATGAAGAATTTGATTCGCAAGAATTAGAAGTTATAGAAAAAGCTTACAAAAACTATACAGATTTAGGTTTAGATGGATTAGTAATTTTAGGGGGTGATGGAACTTTGTATACCGCTTATAGACTGCAAAAATTTGGCTTTAATATAATAGGAGTACCTAAAAGTATAGATAACGATTTAAACGCCACAACGTTTACATTTGGTTTTCACACTGCAGTGCAACTAGCCAATAATGCAATCGATGCCTTGCACACAACTGCCAATAGCCATGATCGAATTATGATTTTAGAAGTTATGGGTCGCGATGCAGGCTGGATAGCCCTGTATTCTGGAATTGCAGGAGGTGCTAATATTATTTTAATTCCTGAAATACCTTTTAGCTACAATAAAATTAAAGAATTTTTAGACTATAGATACAATACTTTAAACAAATCATCAATCATTGTAGTTTCAGAAGCCGCTAAAAATGTTGATGAAGGCGCGTCTTTTAATAATTGGGATCCTCTCACCAAAGGACAAATTAGATACGGGGGAATAGGTCAGAAATTAGCAGATTACATTAACCAAAATACAAATTACGAAGCTCGTAGTACATCCCTAGGTCACATCCAAAGAGGAGGGTCTCCCATTGCTTTTGATAAAGTTATTAGCACACAACTCGGCGCGTATGCTGCGCGGATGGTAAGAAGTGGCAATTGGGGAACCATGATAGCCTATAATGATAACGGAATAAATGAAGTTAGTTTAGATAAAGGAGTTTTAGAATTAAAATTAGTAGAACCAAATTCTCAACTAGTTAATTTAGCCAAAGAAATCGGAATTAGCTTCGGTGATTAGATAATTATAAATTAATAATCAAATTAATGAAAAAAATATCTGAACCGCTAGTGAATAAAAAAGTTAAAAATCCAGAATTAGCATATTTAATTGGTATGCTTATTTTTATATTTGTTTTAATACTTTTTATTGCAGATATTGGACTTCGCTTTCCACAAATACCTCAAATAGGTTTAATGTTTATATTTGTAGTATTATTAACTCCGTTTTGGTTTATTAGATCTAAATTTAATCAATTTATAAAAAAACGTAACCAAGAATTAGAAATTCTAGACTCACAATTTAAACAAAAATTACTTGAGATTTATAAAGATAAATTTATTTATAATGAAGATAGTGATCAGTTTTTAAATTTTTATCTAAGTGGTATTATTCCAAAATTGTATGAGCTTACAAGTAAATATCGTCGTTATACTAAACATTATTACAAAATAGACTATAGCTTTAATTCAAAAGATCTTAATCAATTAAGTATATTTGGAATTTCTAATAATGTTGAAGGTTTTAAAAGCGCTTTAAAGGATAGCCCCTTCAAAGAAATTTATCGCAAAAATATATTTATTACTAAAAATTTAAATTATATTTTTCATAATGAAATTTATTTAATGCCAAGAAATAACACTGTTAATACTTTAAATCAATCTCAAAAACTATTCAAAGTCAAATCCAACTGTGAAGAATTCAACAAAAATTGGACTATATTTACAAAAAACAAAATTACCTTTGAAACTATTCTAAATACTAAAATAATCACTTCACTGAATAAGCTACAAACATTATTTGATAATAGCATTTACGTCTGTTTTAAAAATAATCAAATTAATATTTTTGTAATTGGATTTGATTTATTTAAACTAAATTATGATTACGTAATTGAAGACAATAAGCAATTAGAAAAATTAAGTTTAATTATTTCTCTCCTGGAATGTTTGGAATAATTTTGTCAGGAGATGGTAGATTTTGGCTATATAAAGCAGTTATAAACCACCCCCAGTTTTGGTCATAATACGATTTTTCTCGCCCCCAATATTTTTTATCTGTCATTGAATATTCAATCATTTTTAAATAAATCTCATACTGCTCCTGAGTCTCAAGAGCCACCATAGCGCTTAAATAACCACTACTCACGCTAGGGACTGAATAATCTGTAACTGCACTCCCATCCAATTTACTGACAGCTGGAATTGTCCTAGATTGCCATTGTTTCTTGATTAATGGACTGTAAACTTCTAAATATTTTTTAGCATCAACAGAGTCAAACCATATTTTATCAAGTGAAACTCTCCAAAAAACTCTGAAAGCATCATAACTATACAAATTAGCGTCTTTATTGTAATCAACTGCACTAGCAAAAAGATTTTTAGTAGGATTATATGTAATCCAATTAGATGGTAAGATAGATTCGCTTTGAGGATTCGACTTGATTTGATCTAAAACTTTATAAGTGTCATCTCTCAGCTTAAGCCACTTACTGTCAGGGTCATACTGACTAAAAACTTTATAGATAGCAGGGGAAAAATAACTAGGATTTAATAAAATGTTCTCTTCTTTATTGTTTTCAGTAAGGTTCTTTAAAGCTTTATCTTTTTCAATTTTACTTGGTAATAAATAATCAATTCCGTTTAAATCGATCACGCAATTTTTATAAATATCTTGGATTAATTTGATTGCAGATTTTAGATATCGCTCTTGACCCCATTTTTTATAGGCCATTATAAGTGAAAGTGCCGTGTCCAAATCACCATCAGTTGCATTATTAGAATCTAGTATTCCTTGTTTAGCATCACTTTTTAATCCGTATTTCCACGGTATTAGAGAGGTTTCTTCCACAAAAAGATTTTTTTCTGTCCAAGCGTAAACTTTATCAAATTCAGTTTGATCATCAATCCAAACGGAACGTAGAAGTGCATAGCTCTGACCTTCAGAAGTAGTAATATTTAACTCTGGGTCAATGGCTTGACCATTTTTTATAAAATTTTCTTTGTAATACTCCCAAGAATTTTTTAAAATTATGTCTTTATTTTTAACCTCAAGAATATCAAAATTGCCATTTAAAAGCCTAGAATCTAGATCAGTATTTTCATTATAACTTTTAATTACCCTGGAATTAGTAAGTGCCTCATCGACAATTCCAAGCCCATCACCTGCAATATTAAATTCATTTTTAGAATTAGCTTTAAAGGCTTTAGTGACTAGTAAATAGTCAATATTCCTCCAATCTTTTTTAAAAACAGTATCACGAATAGCAGGATCTGATTTAACTACCCAAAAACTATGAAGATTAGTCTGGTTAATATTTTTGATTTTATAATTAATATCAGCAAAAGCTGACATATCACCCACAATTAGAGATTTTTTTGATAAATTTGCCCTTACCCAATCAAGCCCTTTCATTAAATTAACGGTCTGATTACTAGTATAAATATATGAATGTAGTTGTGTTTGAACTAAAATAGTTGAAATGATCAAAAAACTAATAGCAAACTGGAGAATTAGAGAGAGATTTTTTTGACTTTTTTGTAATAATTTATTTTCTACAAAATCTATAATATAATCAATGCTAATAGCTAAATTAAAACAGAAAATTGGTAATAAGGGAATAATGTAAAAATCTAATGCAATTGATCTAATTAAATATATTGAATAAAAAATTGAAAAGGCAGACAAATAAATAGCCCAAACGTGCCTGCGATAAATAATTATGTTAATAACTGTTGCAACCCAACCAGCAATAACGTAAAAAGGATCTAAATTAAACCACAATTCCGTAAAAGTTTGTTGAAATTTACTTCCCTGATAAAGAAAAAACTCTCCACCACGACCACTTTGAAAGAGCAAAGCGTCAATTAAACTCACATGAGGAGTGCTCCCTCCTAAAATTGTTCCATATGGAAATAATTCACCTTTAACTAAAGCGTAGATTGGATATAAACTAATTAATAAAACAAAAATTGATAACCAACTGCTAATAGCAAAAAAGCGATTATGGCGGCTAGTTTTGCGAAACAGAATTAGCAAGTAAATAGGCAGGAATACAATTGCCGATTCTTTAGTCAAAATAGCTATACTAAAAAATACCGACGATAAAAGATAGTTACTAAGTGTCCTACCTTTTAAAATAAAATAAATACTTGGCAAAAGCCAGAATACCATTATGTTATCTAAATATATTTGACGATGAAAAAAAATAGCTAGTGGGGATGCTACAAAAAAAAGAGTTGTAATCCAAGCAATAAGTTTTCGGTTGACTAGCAAACAAGATATTTTATAAACAAAAATAGCACTAATAACGTTTAATATCAAAATAAATAGCCTGCCGTGTAATAAAGCGCTTCCATGTGGGATAACGGTGCTAATTAAACCTTTACTTAAAATATTCCAAAAAGCTAAAAAAATCCAACCAACAGGCGTGTGATCGTACCAATAAGTGTAGAATGATAAATCTCCACTATTAGCCACCGCCCAAGACTGAGCACTATAAAAAGCCTCATCATCCCAAAGTGTAGGAAAATTAAAAACATTATAGCCATGGGTAACAGCAGTTAGCAAACCAATTGATAAAATAGCTAATAATTGTGACTGTGGTTTGATTAATTTAATTATTTTTGAGAACATTTTCAGTTATTTTGATTAATTTAATTATTTTTGTGGTTATTTCACAAGCTGAGGTCTATGATGAGCATTGATATGAGCAGTTTTTTCCCATGAATTTGATTTTTTTAATATCCTAATCATGGCCCGATACGCTCCTACCCCTAGCAAAAACTGATAAGGAATAAATGTCCAAACAATTTTAAAAATATACTGCCATTTAAATTTAATTTTATAATCTTTGCAAAACTCTCCAAACGCGATTACAGAAACAGCTACCATAAACAAAAGAATATAAAGAGGGATAATTGAAATTATAGTTACCCAAACGTTAGTTTTAATAAAAAACAATGACAAAACTGAAAACGGAATGTACAAGAATAAAATTGCTTGCATTATTGGCCAAGCAAGCAAATAAACTGATAGTAGTTTTTGTTTTAGGCGCCTAAGTTTTAACCACTCGCCATTCATTAAAACTTGCATAAAACCTTGATTCCACCTTGTTCTTTGCTTAATAAAATCTCCTAAAGTTGGTGGAGTTTCTTCTTGGGTGGCATGCCGTGGGTCATAAATTACTTTAATTTTAGCTCCCGCCATACTCAACCTCATACCAATTTCAGCATCTTCAGCCAAGCAATCAGCATTCCAACCGCCAAGCCTCTCTATCCACTTAGTTTTGAAAAAAACTGTATTACCTCCCAGTGTAATTGTGTTCATCCCAGCAAATAAGTGGAGTGCTGATTTAAACCATAGATAATACTCTAAAACATTTAACATTGAAAACCAATTAGAATCATAATTCATTAATTGTATTCCAGACTGAACTACATCGGCCTTCCCTACAACCATTTCAGTATTCACAATATGAAATAAATCACTGTGAGGCCTATCCTCTGCATCAAAAATGCAAACTACATCAGTTTTTACATATTTGAGAGCGTAATTTAATTTATCAGGTTTATTTTTTGGATTATCAACAGTTAGTAATTCAATATTACTAATTCCTTTTCTTGCTAATTCTTTAATTGTTTCATTCACAGCAGTAATAGTATCATGATCGCTAGTTTTGTTAATCACAATAACTTTTTTAAGATGCTGTGGATAATCAATAGCACAAACTGCCCTTATAGTATCACCAATAACAAGAGCTTCATTTAAGGCTGGCAGTAAAACTGTAAATGACAATTTAGGTGCAGTGTAAATTTCAGGCGATTTATGGCCTCTTGCATTTTCTGGATTTTCCCAAGAGTATAAACTACAGTACAAATTAAACAATCCTTGGGCTATCATTGCAACTGAAAAACTAACAATGAAAATATTATAAACTATAGACCATTCTAAAGATTTAGTCATCCCCAAACTAAGCAAAAATAAAGAATATCCAATAATTAAAACTAAAATTGAAATTAACTTTAATTGACTCAAAAAAGGATATTTAACAATAAAAGCCAAAATAGTATTCTGACAGAGGCTCTTTGCTATAAAAAAGTAATTTTTGAGATTTTTTTTAAATTCTAAATTAATATTTACATTAAAAATATTTTGGCATTTATCAAAAACTAATTTATTAAATTCAAGGTGAAATCCATTGTCTAGGTTACTGATGTACTCTAAGTTAATTTGCCTTAAAAGACTCATTCTAATACAAAACACTTCAGCTACAATATTTTCACACACACCCCTATCTAAAATAAAATTCGTGAGAAATTGATTATAATAATTAATAAATTTATTTTGATTGAAATTACCCAGTGTAAACTCTTTATAATAAGTGGTATGAAATAACAATTTAGTAATAATAGGTAAATACTCTTTAAAATCACTAGACAAATTCAATAACAAATCAGTTTGAAAATTATCACAAATATGGTGCATTGTTTTAATCATTGCTAATCCATATTTTTCACCATAATAATTCAAAACAGTTATACTAACGCTTTCATCTCTATTTGTTACTCCCAAATTTAAAGATGTGTTCGTTAAATTAATAATTACCAAATTTAATTTATAAATAATATCAGTTTGTAAAAGCAAAGTCCTCTGCAAATTAGAAATACTTAAGATAGAACCGACAATACTTACGTTAATATCATCATATTTAAGTATAATAGTGACAGTTTTGTAGGCAGTTTTAGCTTTCAAAAAATTTTTTGGTTTTAGAGTATATTTAGTTTGAATAGAAGTCTTTAGTGATTCTGCCATAATGTATTTTTTATTATTTACTACATCGGTTTTTGGAGAGTTTGTCAATGTTGACAAAGCAGAATAAATTGTCTCAATCTGAATTCTAGATTTAATCCAATTTCAACAAAAATTTCAAATATAATATGTCTCAAAGTAATATTTTATTAATCGCCCAAAGCTTTTGCTTGTTTACCTCAATCATTCTAATTTTAATTCAACAACGAGGAGCTAGCGTTGGTGGAGCTTTTGGTAGTGTAGGCGAAGTATATTTAACCAAACGTGGAATTGAAAAATGGGTTGTAAACTTTACAGTTTTACTAATTGCCTTGTTCGTCATCCTTCGTTTCTACTCTTTCTTTGTAAAATAAAAAAATTGACAAAGGCCCTAAAAAAGCGTAATCTGCACAAATATGTTTAAAATTGCTCACTTTGACACACCTCTCTGGCAACAAGAAATTCTTAAAAATAATCTTTCTGATTACGTAAATCTTTTTTATTTAGAAGCAGAAATCACAGACAAAATTTTAGAACAAATTAAAGACATAGATATTCTTACAGTGTTTGTACATACAAACGTAACTAAGCAAATACTGCAAAAATTAAAAAACCTCAAACTAATTGTTACTCGTTCAACTGGTTTTGATCAAATTGATTTGGAAGAGTCCAAAGAGAAAGGAATTGCAGTTAATAATGTGCCGGCGTATGGCAGCGAGACTGTGGCTGAATATACTTTTGGATTAATCTTAAATCTAGCGCGTAAATACGTTGATTTAACCAACCGCTCCAAGCAAAGTAATTATGAATTCAGCGATCTAATGGGTTTTGATTTGTCTGGTAAAACTATTGGAGTTATTGGAGCTGGTAAAATCGGACGCAATACTCTGCAGATTGCCAAGGGTTTTGATATGAATTTAGTTGCTCATGATATTTATGAAGATGCTGAAAGCGCAAAACAAATTGGCTACGAATACGTGAATATGGAAACACTACTGGCAACTTCTGACATCATTAGTCTCCACACTCCATTAAATGATTATACAGCTAATCTTTTATCAAGAGAAAATTTATCTAAGATTAAAAAAGGTGCCGTCTTGATTAATACAGCTCGCGGAGATTTAATTCAAAATGCTGATTTACTGTGGGCTCTTGAAAACGGAATTTTTAGTGCTGCTGGACTTGATACAATTCAGGACGAAAAATTAATTCTTTCAAATACTCCAAATGAAACCCAAAAAAAGATTTTAAAACACCCAAATGTAATTTTTACTCCGCACAGTGCTTTTTACACCAAGGAAGCAGTAACTAGAATCCTAAATACGACTGTTGAAAATATCAAAAACTACTCTGCTTCAAACTCTTTGATAAATAATCATACATCACAATAGCCGCGGCAGTTGATACATTGAGAGATCTCACCGAACCTAGTTGTGGTATCTCTAAGGTTACTTTACATAAATTAAGTATTTCCTCAGGAATTCCATTTCCTTCCTGCCCAAGACAAATTAAAGTTTTTTGGCTGTAATCCCATTTATAATCCACAAGAGATTGCGTATTTGCTAGATTATTCTCGAGAGCGATGATATTATCAAACTCAGAAAGAGTGTCCTCAAGCTGATTTAGATATTCAATTTGCCGAAAATTAGTATAAAACTCAGCCCCAACGCTAGCCCTTCTATCAAACTTTTTACGACCATAGAGAATCACCTCACGAGCACCAAAAACATTGGCTGTGCGAATAATTGTACCAGTGTTCAGATCATAATCAACATTCACAAGTAATATACTGAAATTTTGTTTTTTGGTTTCTATCTCTACCTTAATTTGTTCGCTTGTAAGCCATTTTAAAGGATCCACAACATTGCGTGGCTTGTTAGGGTCATAAACGAGACCTTCAAATTGAATTCTTTTGGCACTAGACATACACAAACTAAATAACATTCCTCGCCTTAAGTCAAAAATCAGGTTAGTTATTAAAGAAAGCCCTCCTTTGTAAAGAGGAGTGGTAGTCGTAGAATGACTAGATTTTTCGCAAGAAAATATCTGCTGAAGTCGTAGACTGAGGGGGTATTCTGAATTATTCCTGAATTTAATTTTTATATTTGTTTGACAAAGATAGATATTTTGTAATACAATATATGTATAATAATTTACTTTTAATATAATTTTTATATCAATATGTCCAATACTACAATGATTAACATTAAAGATACTAAAAAACTAATTAGCCTTAGATTACCAGCTGAATACATAACATTTTTAAAAATTAAAGCAAAACAAGAAGATAGAACACTTTCTAACTATATACGTAGATTAGTTTTTAGTGATATGAATAATTATAAATCTGAAACAGACTTTTTATTATCTGAAGAACTAAATCGCAATATGCTTTTAAAATCTAAAAAAGAAGCTGAAGAGGGTTTGTATTCAGTTAAGAGCTTAATGGACTAGCTTTATGCTTGTTGCTTTTACTCCAACAGCTTGGGAGCATTATATATATTGGCAAAATATTGATAAAAAAGTATTAAAACGAATAAACGAATTAATTAAAGATAGTAGTAGAAATCCATTTGAAGGTATTGGTAAGCCAGAGTCTCTAAAGCACGATTTAAAAGGATATTGGAGCCGTAGAATTACGGATGAACATAGATTAGTTTATACTGTTAAAGATGAGGCTTTAATTATTATAGCTTGTAAATTACATTACAAATAACAAAAATTCCCTTTTTCTCAAAAGGTGGTTTTTGGTACAAAATACCATCGCGGAGTGGGTCTTGCGTAGCAAGGGGGTATTCTGTAAGAATTACCTCTCTGGGGTATTCTAGTTTTGAATTTAATTTTTAAAACAGCACCTCTAAAAATACAAAAGTATAGAAAGAGGTGTTTACAGAAAGGAACTGTAAAATAGTAAAAAACAATTTAGTGCCTTGCAGTCAGAAGACTATTCTGGCATGTAGGTGACTAAAAGTCATCTACTAAATTAGTTATCAACTATCTGTTAACCTAGGAGGTTATTTTTTTAATTGTACCACTTTGCCAGTGGTGGTCAATCCGTTAGGATTGACTTTTCCAACGTGCTGTTCGTTTGGCTTGTCGGAACGCCAGGTCACCGTTTTTTTCTTAGCGTCCTTTTTAGTGACGCTGGGAAGGGTTGGGATCGTAACTTGAGCAACGGTCTGTGCTTTGCGACAATGAGTCGGTGGGCACAGAATGATGCGAGCAATGTTTTCATCGGAAACTTGGTTTGCGTTGATGACAGCAGACAAGGAAAGAGTTGAAAGAATCATTAAAATACCCTCTAGGTATTATGTAACCGTGAAATCAAGATAATTGTGTTTGAAGACAAATACCAGGGGTTACATCTCTTATTATACAACAATTTTTTTGTTTATGCAAATATGGATAAAAAGCTTGCGGAGGGTTTAGGATTTTATCCACCCCGTCAGGCTATGCCTGCCACCCCTCAATGAGGGGAAGGTTTTTTCTTTGGCCTAATTATTAATTAGATAATCATTTAAAACTTTATTAATTAACTTAATATAGTGCTTAGATTTTTTTTGATATTTTGTTATAATTTTAGTATCTATTTTAACACTTTTGTATTTGTTTTTTGCTTTTAATAGCTGATCGTAATTAACTTCTGGAATATCAGAATAATCAATTTCACTATCTTTTAAATTTGCAAGTTTGATTATCATTTCTGTTTTGTCTGGTTTTTTATTAGTTGAATTTATTGAAGTCATATAGTTTTACAATGAATTATTAAGATAATATTCTCTTTCTTTTTTATTAGCTTTACGAGCTGAAATAATTCTAATTTTTTTATTTCTATCAGTAGATACTACTACAACGATAATTTCGTCCTTAGTTATTGAACCAATATTAATTTTACGAATTTCTTTATAATCAACACGATTATCAATAATTGTTAATAGATTGGGATCATTAAAAATTTCAGAAGCTAATTCAAAGCTTAAAAAATGTTTTAGTGTATTAATTTGATTTTTATTTTCATCCCACTCAAAATTCATAATAAATGAGTATTGTTAAAATAAAAATTACTTGTCAAACAATTTTTTTGTTTATGCTAATACGGAACAAACACCCCGTCAAAACTTTGTTTCGCCACCCTTTGCAATAACTCCAACAACCCCCGTCCGCTTTGCGTCCACCCCCTTAAATAAGTGGGAATTTTTTATAAAAAACTTCGCTTTGGGAATTTCAGTATGAAACTTCGCTTTGGGAATTTTGTAGTAGTTTTTCTTAATCGTCGTAATGACCAAGAACTGATATAATCAAAACAATTATTTCATCGTCTATAATTTCATAGATTACCCGATTCTTTTTATCTAATCTCTTTGAACAGTGATTTCTATAATTGTATTTAAGTTTTTCAAATTTAAAACTACTAGAATAAGGGTTAGTTTCAATATCCTACAAAATTATTTCTAGTTTAACTAATAATTGTTTGTTTTTAAAAAGTTTCTCAATTTGTTTGGAAGCAATTTTTGAGAACTTAATCTTGTGCATATTGTTTAATTTTTGAGCGTAGATTATCAGATTCAATTTGAGACAGACTAATTGGATTAGCATAGTACTCATCCAGGATTTTTTGCTCAATTGGTGTTAAATTACCGCTCTTTTGATTCAAATCAAATGATAAAGGAACGCGTTTAGTCCTTGCTATCTCGCGAAAAAGAGCATTTACAACCTGAGATTGATTTAGACCTAACTCTGTTAGAATATATTTAACTTGTTCTTTAATTTCAGCATCAATTGGTATAACTAGAGTTTTAGTTGACATAGTAAAGTTAATTAATAGTAATATACTATAAATAATATAGTTTTTTTGATCATTTGTCAAACAGTTTTAAGTCTTTATAAGTTTAAGGGATTTTTAATAACTAAAACAAATCTTGTTTGATTCTTTCTCTTTCTGATTCGTTGTTTGCTAAATTATTTTTAAATGACAACTGCTGTTTATAAATTTCTTGTTTGCTGGAATTATCAAGAATGTGAAATTTGTTTAAAAAATCTAAAATAGATTCGAAAGTGTTACTAATTCCTTGAAAAACTTGAAGTTCTTTCTCAGAAATCCCCTCTTTGTAACTAGAAAAAGCTAAACTATTGCTAGCAAGGAGAGCCCCAAAGAAACTACTTCTACGCATAGTGCAATAATCCTGAAAAGGGAAAACTAGCAAATCCACTTGCTCGAGAATTTGTTTAAACTGTTGGCTACTTGGATCAATATCACCAGTTATTATTACGTTTTTTTTGAGCTTTTGATTACTATTAATTAGATTCAAACATTTTTGTTGATATTCTATAACCTCACTCTTTGTCTCGTAGTTTAAAAGCGGTTTAAATTCCCCTAGAATATACAACTTGAATTCTCCGTTATAATTATTTAAAGCCTCAAGTAACTCAAAAACTCCCTTGGCAGGCTGTATAAACCCGTGATATCCCAAATTTAAAACACTATTGTTTGGGCTAGATGGCTCATAATTAAGCTCGTAACTTGTAAGTTGATTATTTACATTATTTCCTATAATTGTAACCTTAGTTTTATTTTTAAAAAAATTACGGGTGAATATATTATAAAGCTTTTCTTGCCTAGGGTCTGAAAAAAGAATTTTGTTGCTAAATAAACCTGCAAGGGCTAATCTAACCTTACCAAGCTTCCCAAAATGCTCAAACTCGTGAATTGTATTAATGGTTTTAGTTTTTGGGTTTGCAAGTTTAACAATCAAATTAAAAATAGAATCGAAATAATTTTTAGCAAAAGTCTGATGCTGAATATTAACAATCTCAGGTTTAATTTTTTTGGTTAATTTATATAACTCCACCAACGATTTTAAACTCATCTTTCGCAAGTTAGATTCAATGACTGTGTATTTTTTAGTTACCGTTTCATCAAATTGGTTATATTCTGACTGCTCCTTATTAGCCAGATAAAAAACATTCACACTACTAGGAAAACAACTTATAACTTTATTAACATACTTGCCAATACCACAATAAGTTGGAGTGATAGAGCCACAAATAAATAAGTAATTCATAAATATTGGATTTTAAATGAGAAATTTTAACTAGTATTTAACTAGTATTTAACTAGTATTTTAGAAATTAGTGTTAAAAGTTTTTTTGGAATTTTAGCGAACGGATTATTGTAAACATTTAGTCTGTATCTCAGGGTAGCAATTCTAGCGATTAATTTTTCTTGTTTAGTGGTTAGTTTATGACTAATTATTTGATTATAGAGAATTATGCAGTTTTGAGATTCTTTTAACTTATATTGACTTTCTCTAGTGAAAGAAGTCTCTGATAAACGATACAGATAAGTTTGAGTTAAAGGTAATTGGCAGTATCTAACTTCATGACCATTCTCTCTTTCTCTTAAAATTATTTGGTTAATCAATGAAGGACCTTCTCCACCCTGCATACCTTTAAGCATTCTAGCTTTGCCAAGTAAATTCCTATTTATTACAAGCATTGGCTCATTAATTGAAAAATAAACCAATTCCTTCAAAAAATTTGTTTGGGTTTTTGACCTCTGCTCTATTACTGGTTGCCTATTCGGCAATAATTCAATTTTACCATCAGAATTAGTTTGAAATGGCATTATATCCTTTTGGAAAAAAATATGACTAAGCCAAACGCTTTGAGAAATATTAGTAAGGGACCAATGCAATTTAGTTAAATGCTCTGTGTGAAACAAATCATCCGAATCCAAAAAAACTATAAACTCCCCAACAGCCACCTCAAACCCAGAATTACGAGCAACAGCAACGCCTTGATTTTTTTGCTCGATATATTTAAAACGATTATCTACGCCTACAACATCTTTATAAATCTGCTCTACGGTTTGAGAGTAGTTAAATTTATTTGGGCTGCCGTCGTTGATTACAATGCATTCAAAATTTTCAAACTCTTGATTTATAACCGACTCTAAGCACATTTTTAAGAACGGCTCTGTGTTACAAATAGGAACGATGACGCTAAAAAATGGTTTATTTAAGTTCATAATATTATATTATTTGTTGTAAAAATTAATATATTTATTTGCTTGTTGTTTGACATCAAAATTGTCTTTAACGGTTTGATTGAGCATCACCCTGTATTCCTTGCTTGTATAATAATCAATTCTAATTAAAAATTCTTCGATCGCATTAGCAGAAGACTCTACATCATTTACTTTAGCTATTAGCTTGTTTTTATCCTCTGTTTTCAAAAAATTTTTAATCTCTAGAAATGGTAATATATTACTGGTAATGGTTGGAACACCATAATTAAAAGCTTCAATTGGTGTATATCCAAACCCTTCAAAACGACTCAAAAACACACAAACATCAGCTTGTTTGTAAAACTTTTCAGGGGGCTTGTAACCAAGGAAAATAATCCTAATTTTAGATTCTAAATTTAGCTCTTTAATTAATTTCTTAATTATCTCTTCGTCTTCTCCTGAGCCAAGTAATTGTAATTCAATTTTTTTGGTTGTTTTAGTTAAATTAACTTGAGAAAAAGCTTTCAACATTGTATCGATGCCTTTTTGATAGCTGAACCTTCCCACAAAGAGAAATTTAATATATTCACTGTTAGTTTTAGTTTCTTGTGGTAATAACATTAGTGGTTTGTATTCAATGGCATTATAAATCATCTCTCCACTATTTAAACCATAATTAACCCAAACCTCACGTTGTGAATTACAAATATAAATCATTTCAAGCTTATTCCAAAAATAAATTAAGATGTTTTTAAAAGGGAATGTACGATAAATTTTAGCATCAAGCATCATTCCATGATGAATATAAACCTGTCTTTTACGAGGAAAAAGCAAATGTAAAATAGGACTAAAATTAACTATACTATTACGAGACCCAGTAGAAAGCGAAACAATATCAGCATTTTTGAAAAGATTATAATTTCTAAAAATATAATAAAAACTAAAACAAACTGTATAAGGAAATAATAATAGCTGTTTGATTCTATCGATAGATCTATTAACTTCACCATGCCTACATTTAAATAGTTTAAATTCGGTATCAGTATCTTGTGCAACCTGCCTTAAAAGCTCTTCCCCTAGAATTACATGCTTAAATTCAGCTTTAGAGCTATTAATTAGATTACGCAGGAAAACCTCAGTACCTCCAGCGGTGTAAGCGTAAGGGCGATTACTAATATGTAAAATTGTTTTTATCATAATTATTGTATAACATAAAATTAAATCCTTAACTTTGACAAGCTCACAAATTTTTCTTGACAAAACAAACGGCTAATGAGACTATCCATTGATTAAACTATTATTTACAGATTTTATATGTCAGAACCAACATTCGAACACGAGAAAAAAGACATTAAAATAGAAGAGCGTAGCGTCAGAACAGAAAGCCGTGAACTAAAAATAATGCGAGACCTTCACTCCTTTGCGATTGAAACGGCCCAAAAAGAAGTAGAGATGCAATCACGATTAAAGCAACTAGAAAAGGAAAAACAAGAAGGCACCGATAATATTAGCAAACCATTTAATGAACTAATAGAAAAATTACAAAAAGATTTAGCTAGTAAAGAAGTTGAATTAAGCAACGAGAAAGCCAAAAAAAATAATAGCTTTATTAAAGGTGTTCTAGTTGTGATAATTGGGTATATAATTTTAAAACTTTTATTTCCAACTAGCGGTTTGTAAAATAAAAATTAATCGGTTATGGCTTTTCAAATTTTAAAAAAAATATTAGGACCAAAATTGACTAAACTCATTAGGCCAATAGGGCACGGAATTAAGGCTCAGCTAGCGGCTCTTAAATATAACCAACCGGCCAAAAAACTTAAAATTATTGGAATTACAGGAACCAAAGGCAAAACTAGCTGTGTAATTATTCTAGGGAGACTATTAAACCAAATAGGTATTAAAACAGGATATTTATCAACTGCTGTCATTAATAACTCGGGAAACAGACAAAGTGAAATTCTAAATCCTTATAAAATGACTTCGATTGATGCAATTGCAATGCAGAGAGAACTCAAACAAATGGTGACTAATAAATGCCAATATTTAGTAATCGAATTATCCAGCGAAGGCCTTGTTCAGAACCGACATGTTGGACTGTTCGGTATCGATATTGGAGTTTTTTTAAACATTTACCCAGAACACCTCGAGGCTCATGGAAGTTTTGAAAACTATTTAAAAGCCAAAAGTACGCTCTTTAAAAATGTTAAAAATGGGGGTATAATTATTACAAATGATAACGACAAAATGAAGGAGCAATCAGATAAAATGTTTAATCTACTTCCTTTTTACAAAAAAGATAAAATAAAAAGAATTGGTTTGAAACAAGAATTAGACTATAAAATTTTAGATAGTGATGCTCGGAAAACTTCATATAAAAATTTAGAATTTCAAGGAAAAAATTACGAAACAACTTGTCTAGCTGACTTTGAGTTAGTTAATCTGGCCTTCGCTCTTAAAACAGCTCAAATTATTAATACCAATAAACTAGATTTATTTTTAAAAAAACCAAACTTTTTAGCTAACCTGACTCAAATCCCAGGTAGAATGGACTGGGTAGTCAAAAAAGGCATAGTTGTAGAATGAGATTAAAAATAGTGTCTTAGAGTAGTGTCTCATCGTTCCGCGTTGGCTAAAATCAAAAAAATGTGCTATAATTAGCTCATGACTGATTCAAAACTAGGTGCAAATTTGTTAAAAAAAGCATATCCACCAATAAACCAAGAACTTTTGAAAAAAGGCGCTAAATTTAGCGGAGGGCAGTCCTGCTGAAAACTTAATCTCAAGGTTAGATAAAATTGAAAAAGCGGGCAAAAGTCCTTTGCTAGGTAAATTAGTAGTAGAAAATTACACCTTAAGCACAGATCAAATTCCTCAATCAGAAATAAATTTACAGAGAAATGTAGCTCGCAATATGGGTATTGATACTGAAGAAATACAAGACGAACAGTTTAAAAAACAATTGGCCGAGCAACAGAGAAATAGCTTAACTAAATGGACGAACTATTTATCCTCTTCTGATGCTTTATTTCCTAGCGAATTTAAATATTTCGTTTTACGAAGCGTTACTAAACTTGATAAAGACGGTGAGAAACGTTCTAAAAAAAGTACATCTGAATTTCCTCCTTTAAGCCCGAGTGCCTTAGCTAAAGTTTATGATATTTTAGTTAAAAATAATGTTGATTTAACAACTGAAGAAATTGATGCAAAAGATGCAAACGGAAATAAGTTTTGGAAATTGTATAATCTTGCTATTCGCAAATCCCAGGAACAAATGGCTTATAACTTAGAGAATCAAGCGGAGGGGCTTGAAGGAGTTTGGAGAAAGTTTGATCAAGGCAGCGAAGGAACTATAATCTAGCTTTAGCAGTAACTGGTAGCAGTTGGTGCACAGCTGGGGCTGAAATGGCACGTGTGCAATTGGAATGCGGGGATTTTTATGTTTACTTTACACGAGATAAAAACACAAATCTACCTACAATTCCACGCATTGCAATTAGAATGGAAGAAGGGCAAATAGCCGAAGTTAGGGGAATTAAGGGAGGTAGAACAGATGAAAATGGTTTTAATGCCGATCAGGAAGTTGAACCTGAACTAGTAGACACTGTCTCAGAAAAATTAAAAGAATTTCCAGATGCAGAGAAGTATAAAGAGAAAGTAGATGACATGAAATAACTAACTAGCATTGAGTATAAAACTAATAATGATATTGCTCTAAGCAAAGATGAAGCAAGATTTCTGTATGAATTAGATAAATATATCAGAGGGTTTGGATATGATTCTGACCCTAGAATAGAAGAAATTAAATCACAACGAAACGAAAAACAAGATTTAGCTATTGCCCTAGGAATTGATGAGAGGTTAATTGCTACTAAATATGATGAATTTACTCCTGACACACAATGGGCCAATACTGAGGCTGTAATGAATTTTGATTTTAATGAAGGTAGCTCTAACATCGCAGAAGTAATACTAGGTTTTATAGACGGTACTAAATTTGAACATAACTCTGAAATGGATAATAAAGTTAAAGAATACAGAAAAAATCTGTCTAAAGCTTTAACAATAATAAGCTGCGAAGAAAAAACTAGAAATGGCGAAGAAATTTCAAGAAAAGAGCTAGAACATTTTCTTGCACTTAAACAAAGTAAAACCAAAGAAATCCCCCCTTCTCTTAAATTTAGATATAATGAATTACTACAAAAACGTGATCTAACAACAGACTTAGCTAAAATTCACAGAGTAGAACCAGAAAAAATTGCTTTAGATATTGTAGCAATTAAACCTGAAACTACTTATGTACTATGTAATGGAGAGTTAGCTAGAATTGAAGTAGATAAAATAACAGAAACAGAGCGAAAATACATCAACATTATAAATGCAATTAAAACAGGAAAAGAATTGAGTAAAGTTGATTTAGCACACTTAGTTTATGTAGCAACCACTATGCATCCTGATAATTCATTTGATGACTATAGAGAACTCGATATAAATAAATTAAAAGAGATTTACAACATACCTATTTTACCTGAATACAACAATGTTTGCGATATTATCAGGACTGAAATTCGTAATTTCTATGGTAGAGAACACTCACGAAAAGCAATTCTAGAATCCGAGCGAGATCTTAAATTTGATCAAGCTGAATTTCCTGAAGCTTATTCTGATATAGAATACGAAGATTATTACTAAGATGAAAACTAAAAGTTGTCTGTTTCAAACTAGACCTTAACCAGGTTTTAAATGTTTTCTAATCTCCACTTTTGGTTGTTACCATTATGACACCTTCCCAAATACAGGGTAGATTTTTCTTTGTCACCTGAATAAGAATCTAAACACAAATTATCAACCTTAGGGTTGTATAGCTGATTATTTGAATTAATTAACCATTTTTGATTTTCTCCACCATGACAATCGTTAAGTCTAAGCCAGCGATCATCAGACTTATAAGGATTTCCACTATCAAGGCAACGATTACTTTCAAGGCTTTTAATTTGAAGTGTATCTTTGTTATATAACCATTTTTGATTATTACCCCCATGCTTTGTCCACACCCAAACTCTAGATTGATTAAAAGATTTACTAGCATCAATCACAAAATTAGAATTCATCATCGAACTTATACTAATTAACGAACTATCCGATGTTCTATTTTGGGAAATTATTCTATCTCCTTCTTTCGGGATACACAAACCACATTCCTCAATAGGAGCATCAATAGTGGCTCCATTACTACTAACTTGAAAGTGTAGATGAGCACCTGGTCTAGTGCAGCTATCATCTCCACAAGTATACCCTGTACCTCCCATTGTAGCCAATCTTTGTCCTTGTTTAACATATTGCCCGGTACTAATTACAATCGAGCCAGCTTGAAGATGAGTGTAAAAACTAAAAGTATTATCAAGGTGATCAATGATTATATAATTTCCTGCTTGAGTGTAGCCCATCTTATTACATTCGTCGCTGTTTTGGCACCATTTATCCCTATCTCCTCCAGACCTCATTACGTGAATACGACCTGACTTACTAGCTAGAATATTAGTACTAGCGGCCCATAAATCTAAAGCTTTGGTATTCGCATGTGAAAAATTACTATTGTACCCTTGAGTTACTATAACCCTGACACCACTTTCAAAAGGAAGCTTCCAATTCTCTGCGGCTAAAATGTTTGTTGAAAAATTAAAAAAAGAAAATGATGAGAGTAAAGTGGCAAAAATCATTAATAGGGTTATTTGTTTTTTCATAAATATTTGTTTTTGTTTTTGTTTTTGTTTTAAACGTTACAACATATTATATCTTACAACTTGGCTTTTTGCAAACAAACTGTTTTTATGGTTTTTTTAGACAGATGACTAAGTTTCAATATTTTGTATCTTTTTTAATTTTAATTTTAATAATTATTGCCACTGCTGGAAGCGCTTTGTTTTATTATCAAAAAACTAGCTTATCTCTAAGTAGTGAAAAATCTTGCACAATGAAAAAAATCAATTTTAATATTTCAAATTCTAAAATAACTAATTTGACTCAATTGTCTAAATATAACGAGATTTGTAAATCACAAATTGCTGATAATCTCATGATTTTTAGTGATATTCCAAATAATTTAGAAAAAGTTAGTGCAAGTATAATCAGTCTCCAGAGTCGCATTTTTGAAATTACTAAATATAATTTAATTCCCTTAATTGTTTTAGAACCAACTTTTGAGAATGCCAATATTTCTTTTAATAAGCTAGCATCAACTGAATACAATGTTATTTGGGATAAATATTTTAGTGAGTTAGTTAAGTTTAGTCCAAATTTAGAAGCTGAATGGATTTTTTTACCTGAAAGCAACACTCCAATCTGGGATCAAAGTAATTTTAATATTAGTGATTTCGGTTTGATTATTAATCAATTTGGCAATAATCTAAAAAAATATTTTCCGAACAACAAACTAGATCTTTTGTTTGATTCTAAAAGCTATGATTGGAGTGATAAAAAATGGCAAAAACCAAGCAACCAAAATTTTAATCAATATTTAACTAAAATTAACAAGAAGTTAATAAGCAAACTCTGGCTTCAAGGCTTTCCTTATTTGCCCCGCAGATCAGAAATACCAGCTAATAAGCAAACAATTCGGATAAATGATTATTTGAATATTGAAATTCTCAAGCAATCGGCTGATTATCTAGAGATCAAAGAAGTTGGAATCAATACAGGGACTTTCAGTCAAAAATATTTATTAGCAAAAGATCAAATTAATTTAACAAACGATGAGCGAGAGAATCTACAAAATAGCATTATAAAAATAATCCAAACACTTAAAAACCAAGGATATACCGCATCTTTAAATCTCTTTTTGCAAAATAAACTAGACACCACCGAAAAGACTAATTGGTCATACCTTGACACTCCAGAATCAATTGAATTATTTAGACAGTTTATTTATAAACTAAATTCAAATAAAATTGAGATTAGTATTTTTGACAGTTAGTATGCTTTAAGCTATATTTTGACTATATTTATGCTACCAGAAGCCTTAGAAATACGACAAACACCCGCACAAAGTTTAGCAAAAAACCTAGAATGGGGAGAGTTATTAAAAAACCCTGAAAAATTACAAACATCAGAAACTGGTTTGAAAGCAAAAGAGTTTGTGGAAATTCAAATCCCTCCAGAAGTTTTAAAATTAAGAAACTTATTTAACAACTCAGGATATCGAATTTGGGTAGTTGGAGGCTCTGTTCGCGACGCAATTTTAAACCTGGTACCTAGAGATTGGGATTTAGTTACCGACGCCCCACCCGAAGCAAAGAATCAACTCCTAAAATCCACAGGATGGAGTTTTAAATCCGTTCCAAGACAAGAATCAAATGGAATTACATCAATGATTAGCAGTGCTACAAATGAGGAATATGAAATAGCGACCCTTAGAACTGATTCAGGTGAACGTAGAAATAATCAAGTAACTTATTCAACTAAATTAAGGGATGATTTAGTACGTAGAGATTTTACTTTCAACACTTTAGTAATTGATTTATTAAACCAAGTGGATGGTAAATATGCAGTTTTAGATTATACTGGAGGGCTAGAGGACTTAAAAAAGCCTTGCCCAATCATTCAAACACTAGGAGATGCTTCTGAAAAACTGATCGGGGATAGATCCAGAATACTTAGAGCTGTAATGTTTGCTTCACGATTTAACTTTCAAATATCTAAGGAGCTAGATCAAGCAATAAAAAATGATAATCAATTGACCGCACTAAATGACAAAGGAGAAATTGAGGGCGTAACAAAAGAATCAAAAAAAGAGCAACTGTTTAAAGGGATCAAAACCACACTTAATTTACAAAATTACTTTAAGTTAATGAATGATTATGATTTGTTGAGTCAAGTTCTACCAGAAATAAGATTAGATTTTAGTCAGCTTGAAAATTTAGAAAATTATCCAAATATCAATCGTGATCCAATTTTTGTAATTGTCTCATTATTAGGTAATTCGAGTTATTCAGACCGAGATCAACTTGAGAAATTGTCTGGGTTATTAAAAATTTTAAAATATAATAAACTTGAGGTTGCCAAAATAATTTATTTGTTAAAACTCACTAATTTAACCCCTGAAATAGCAGTGAATTTAAAAAAAGATCAAAAAGTTTCTTTTGAAACAGACTTATTGAAATCGTTCTTTAGCTTTACCGAAATAGAACCTAGAACATCCAATGGTTTTATAGCATATTTAGATTCCCCGAAAATAAACGCTAAAAGTATTATCGACAATTTACTAAAACCAATCGATCCAAAATTAATCTCCACAGCAGTACAAGATGCTGAAATTTTAGTTTTTACAGAACTGTGTGACAAGAATTAGGGTTTGTTAGGGTTTTCTTTTGACAATTTTTAAGAAAGTGTTTCATTAAAGTGGTTGTTGCTTATAACAATAGGCAATTTTTTACAGTTTATTTTCGATTCAAAACACATAGGAATTTTCCCATGAGCTACATTTTAAAGTCAACCGATCCTGAATGCCTTAGGGAAGACAAGGCAGGTGGTAAGTGTGCAAGTTTAGCAGATTTACAACTTCGACATCAAGTACCTGAATTTTTTGTTCTCTCTAAGGATCTGTATTTAGAAGTTGTAGAATTAGCAAATATTTCTAAATTTTATAATCGCTTAGCAACATTAAAAATTTGGCAGACTTGGAGCATTAATCTAATTTCTAAAGAAATTAAAGAGGCTTTTTTAGCTGTCAGCCTACCAAGCAACATTCGTCAAGAAATTTTTGATTGTGCTAAAGCCCAGTCAAAGTATAATTCATGGCGATCGAGTATGGTTGGTGAAGATGGAGTTAAACTGTCTTATGCTGGAGTGTTACGAACGGAGCTGTTTATTGAGTTAGATACTCCTGAAGATGTAGATAAGATATACTTACCTTTACTAGCGGAAGGTTATTCTGTTGGTGCTATTAAGTACCGTATTCAACATAGTGTGAGCCAAGAGATTATTCTATCTATTGGGGTACAAAAACAAATTAACTCATATGCAGGAGTTGTTTTGTTCGGACAAGCTTTTACAACTGATCAACGCTCTGTTTTATCAGTAGTTTATGGTCAATGCGAAGCAGTTGTTTCGAACAAAGTTAAAGTTTTTCGCTATGAAGTGGATAACTCAACTTTTGAGGTAGATTTGCTTAGTGCGGGTCCACAAAACAAGCAACTATTACCTAACTTTGGGGTTAAAAGCGTTGAATGGGTTGATATTCATCAAGAAAAGCAAACTTTAGCTCCACTTCCTAATTACATTCTTCAAGAAATTGCTAGGATTGGGCAAGAAGAATTTGCTTACACAGGTGTTCGTCGTGATATGGAATTTTCCATTACTATCGATCCTGGTACTGGTGAATTCATCGTCTGGAGCCTCCAGTCTCGCCCAGTAACCAAAAAAATTGTTGGTAAATTGGGGGATAGAGACACCAAAACTCCAGTTCTTGCTACTGGTATTCCATGTGCTCCAGGTATTGTGTATTGTCAGGTTTCAAAACCTGGGAGTGTACCATTACATTTGGCAGACAATGTTGCTTTTGTTGGCTCTGAATTTGAACCAGATCATGACTGGACTCTCGGATCTATTGTTGGCATTGTCGCTGACACAGGAAACGAGTCCTCTCATGGAGTTGCTAAAGGTAATGAATTTGGCATTCCTACTGTCTTGGCAGTAGTTTCGGAGTACGGAGTACCATTTTCAAAGTTAGTCAATGAAGGTGATTGGATCACTATTGACGGGTTTTATGGAATTATCTACAAAGGTAAATCCCAACCTCGTCTTGATTGGTTCAATACTAAGCCTCCGCAAAAAGCAATTAACACTGATAGTTTAAAAACTAAAATTTATGTTAATTGTTCATATCCTGAAAATGCTGAAGAAGCAGCCAAAATGGGAGCTGATGGAGTTGGTTTGCTTAGAGGAGATTTTCTGTGGGGAAACTTTCCTTTAAGTTACATTGCCAACGGGACTCAAGATATTGCCGTTGAAAAAATAGTTGAATATCTCACCAGAACTGCTAAACCGTTTTATGACTTATTTGTAAGTTCAAATGGTCAGAAAGGTAAGGTTATTTACAGAACGTTTGGTCCAAAGCTCCACGAAATGCGCGTAAAAAAAGATTCTGATCCTTGGCATAATTCTTTGCTTAAAGATCATCGTGATCCTTCAGCGGGTATTCAGGGTTTAGCGCTATCTTTACACCCTGACTATTTGCCAGCGTTCATTATGGAGCTTGAAATCTTCAAGCAAGCTTGGGAGCAATATCCTAACCTTGGTTTAATGTTTCCTGTTGTAAGAAGCCTTGATGATTGCGAAGAGTTAATGGATGTTTTAACCTTTTGTGGTTTAAACAATCCAACCAATCGTCCTTTGCGTTGGATGATGACTGAGTTGGGAATTAACTTTACTCAACCCGAAAGTTTTATCCACTACTTTGACGGAGCCTCTATCGGATTTAATGATTCTGATTTGTCTCTTCGTCAAAAGAATCGGGGTGAAATGACTGGGAGCTATCGTTATCCTATTGACTCACCTGAATTGATAGGCACATATTGCGAATATGCTCGTGTGATTGTTAATTTAGGCAAAACTGTTTCAGGATGTGGAAATCTCCCAACTATCTCCCCAAAAGTTTGTCAACAATTTGTTGAAGCGGGTTTTACTTCTATTTCTGTAGGGGTACAAGCCTTACCTGAAGTTGAGAGTTTTGTCAGAAATACAGAGTCCAAAATAAACTAGTAAAAACAAACAAAACCACCCTCCTCTATTATTTTTAATTAGATAATTTAGGAGGTTTTTTTATGAAATAAATAAATACCTTTGCGAGAGTGTAATTTTTGTTTACAAAATATTATCGCGTAGTGAGGTTTTTTTTATGGAGTTTTTTTAAATTTCAAGTAGCATTAACCCAACACTATAAAGAGGTAATTGCAGTCTTGGAATTTGATTATCCGTAAGCCAAACGTTTCCCCTTTGATTTTCTAAGTCAATTTGGTTGTTTTGTTTTAAAACTTCATCGATATTAGAAACATCTAAACTTAATAGCTTATTTTTAACCTCTTGAATTGTTTGAGTTTTATCTATAATTATACAAGGAACTGGGCTCGCATTATGTTCAGTGTCGGTCAAGTGCAACTCCCCTTGCTTATATCCTCCAACAAATTCAATATTTCCATGATCAGCAGTTAAAATCATACTGTGACCGCCATTTTCAATCCCCCGTAGCAATCTACCCAATTGCTCATCAAGAAATTCCATTGACTTAACTCCAGCCTGGATATCACCCGTATGCCCAATCATGTCAGGATTTGCATAATTTACTATTACATAATCGTATTTGCCAAGCCCCTTATCTAGTATGTAATTTGTAATTTCAAGCGCCTTCATTTCTGGTTTCTCAGCGTGGCTATTGACTTTATTGCTCGGAATTACTACCCAATCCTCACCAACAAATTTTTTTTCAAGTCCGCCATTGAGAAAGAAAGTAACATGAGCATATTTTTCAGTTTCTGCGATGTGTAATTGAGTTTTGGATTGTTTTGAAATAGTTTCAGCCAGTGTATTTGGAACGGTTTTAGTCTTAAAGATAGGATAATAATCAACACCTTCAATTCCAAGCCCATAATCATTCATTGCTAAAATATCTAGGTTTAAATCAAATTCTTTGTTAATATCACAAAGCATTGCAGTCATTTGTTTCATTCTATCAGAGCGAAAGTTTAGAAGCCAGATAGTATCACCCTTATCGATTAAGCAATCAGGATAGACAGTGGGGTAAAGATCTTCATCATACACTTCAGAAAAATAATAATTCCCTGTCAGAAATTTTAAGTTGCCAGAGATATTTTCTAAATTAGAATTTTGCGATGTTGAATAATTTTCTTTTACGTTATTATTTTTTAAAAAAACTTGATTAATTTTATCACTCACACTATTACGCAAATTTTGTGCAGAGATGTTACATTTCTTCTCTATAAATGAATCTATATCATTCTTAAACCAATAATGACAACCTAAAAAGATTCTATCCCAGTTTTTGTCTCTATCCATAGAATAAAATCTCCCCCCAAGAGATCCTAAAAAGATTTTTTCCTCAAAAGGTTTAAGCCTACCACTAAAAGTGTTTGTAAATTTCTCCCAAGTGGCAACAAGGCTTTGCCTATCACTGTCTCGACCATCACTAATAATGTGTAAGATTATTTTTTCAGCCCCCGCAAAACCTGCACTCTCGATAGCTCCAGCCCAATGACGCAAATCACTATGAATTGATCCTGTACTAAACAAACCGATTAAATGAACTGTTTTAGAGATTCTGTTTGTAGATTCGTGTTTAGATTCAAACTTCTGTTTCAAAAAAACCGTAGGATCAATAAGCTGATCTGGAGCTACAACTGAATTCAGCTTAAAAGTACTCTGAGCACTTTTAGTGATTTGAAAAGATAATTGAGGAACAAGCTTAAGACCTCCGATATTCATGTGCCCCACTTCGCTATTTCCAACAAGCCCTTTCTCTTGACCAACAGCTTCCCCGTCAGCATCGAGAGTTATCCAATAATAATCTTTTAAGGTGCGATGAAAATTTGGCATTTTAGCAAGTGCATTGCAATTATTCTCATCTTTTATACGTAAACCAAAGCCATCAAATATACACAAAACTTTTGTTTTCATAAAAATATTTACAAATTAAGTAATTAATTATTATCTTTACCAATAGAACTGTTAGTGGTAGAGTTGTTAGATTCTGGCAACTGCTCAACCATCTTTTGATATCCTTTACTTAACGCAATCCTAAACTCACTAAATTCCCTCATTACGGATTCTAGATCATAACTAATTTCGCGGTAGGTCTTTCGCATTTCATCTCTTAAATTATTAATTTGAGTTTGTAGACTAACTGAGCCTATATTACCAATTGAAGTTTTAACGTCTTGAACTATCGCACTGTGAGAATTTAACTCGCTGCTCACATCCTTAAGTTTTTCAGAAAAAATATCTAAATTAACAACTTTGGATTCAAGCTCCATAATCCTTTGAGTTAATCCTTGTTGTTTTTCGTAATAAGCTGATTGTAATTGAAGTTTCTGCTTTTCTAAATCATTCATCGTTACATAAAGCTCATCAAGCTCTAATCCCACAGAAGGATTAAAAATATTTTTTCTAATACTGTTTACATTTTTATCTGTTCTTTCAGGGCGAGTTGTATTTGAATTGGAACTATTTGCGTTGTTTGTGTTTGCTGAATTTGGTTGGTTATTATCACGGTTTGAATTTCTGTCTGTTCTTTCAGGTTGACTAATTTGAGGGCGAGTTTGGCTCCTAAAAGATTGATCATCAATAACTTCTTTTTTAGTTTCTGCTAGAGGAGCGGGAGAAATTTGAGGAGCATTATCTACAGCCAAAACTTGAGGTTGGTTTTCTAGTTTCAATTCTTTTTCTGGTTTAGCTTCAGACTGCTGACTGTGGATTAATTCACCATTATTATCAATTTGCATATTTGAAACTACCTCAACACCTTGCCCTGAAGACTCTCGAATTGGAGATACAGGAGCGGTAGCAGGCTCTTGCAGATAAGTTTGATTACTTCCAGTGTTAGCAGGGTTAAAATTAAATTGCCCTGAATTAAATCCTAAATTAGGCTCTGAAATAGTTTGAGCTGGTTGTGGAGATTGCTCAACTGGTACAAACGCAAAAGTAGAATCTGGCACAGGTTTAACAGCGGAGTTAAAGTTAGGTTGCAAACTTCCTGCAGAATTCGTAAATTGAGTAAAATCAGGTATATTACTATTTGGACTAAAATTAGAATTAAAATCACGATCTGAAACTTGTTGATTAAAATTAGCTTGAGGAATTTGGGAATTATTGTTAACGGAATT
This sequence comes from Minisyncoccota bacterium, assembly GCA_043772945.1. Lineage (GTDB taxonomy): Bacteria > Patescibacteriota > JACMRA01 > JACMRA01 > JACMRA01 > JAYVFR01. The sequence goes on from JAYVFR010000024.1 coordinate 30,247, forward strand.
ACTTACGGGGTTAGACATTTGAGGATTAAAATTATTTTGTTGGATTTGCTGAGCATCAGAATTTGAACTCAAATTAGCTTGAGGTGCTGAGCCTACATTTAAACCGTTTGAATTGAAATTAGTCAAACCATCTAAGTTATTAAAATTGTTACTAGAGTTACTAAAATTAGGACTGAAGCTTGGATTATTATTAAAATTTGATTGATTCCTATCTTTTTGCTCTTTTAGAGCTTTTGCTTTTAAATATTCTTCGTGCTCTCTCAAAAAAGAATACATATCTACGCGTAGCTGCTCTTTATCCTCTTCTGTAACATCTTTTTCATTCCAATTAACCCAATCTGAAAATTCTTCCTCAGTCACTAGTGGCCTTACCATATTTAATATTGTTTGCATGTCTTTTGGAAAGTCGTCAGGTACTACTATTTGCTGATTATTAGGATTATTAGGATTATTAGGATTCATATAACTCTGTGATTTATGTGTTTGTGATTTATGTGTTTGATTATACCGTATTTTTTTTAGTATGGCAAATTTAAACCTGAAATTGATTTAATAGATTATTTTTGACAAAAGATGGAGTTTTGAGACATTTTTACCTAATGTCAGATAATTTAAGAACTAAAAAATCTCTGAGTCAGAATTGGCTAGTAAATGCAAGTATCAAATCCCGAGTAGCTGACAGCGTAATTAATCAAATTAATCAATACCCTGATCGCAGACTATTAGAAATTGGAGTTGGTAGAGGAGATTTAACTGAGCACCTAATAAATCAAGGTAGCGGAAGTTTACTTGCTCTCGAGCTTGATACTGAGTCAATTGAATTCGTCAAAAAACAACACTGGTTTAACACTACATCAATCGAATTACTCCACACAGATGCTCTCAAATTAATCGCTGATTCACTCCTTCCCGAAAACCAAGAGTTTACCCTCTACTCTTCACTTCCTTTTAATGTAGGATCTAGAATATTAGTTGAGTTGGGTCAAAATTACCCAAAAACTCCCTTCACCGTAATTGTTCAAAAAGAAGTTGCACAAAAAACTAATTTAAATAAAAGTAAATTAACTTTTTTTGGAGTTTGGCTAAATCTAATTTGGGATGTTAAGACTGTTTTTAATATTAGTCCTGGAAATTTTCAGCCTATCCCTAAAGTTACCAGCACATTAATTCAAGCAACACCCAAAAAAGTACTGGCAAACTGGCTACAAAGTAGTAAGCAAAGAAAAACCGCTCGTAAAACCCTCCACGCGTTAATGATAGACTCTAAAAAAACTTTATCTAATAATTTAGGCAATCTAGGCTACACAAAAACAGAGATAACTGATTTACTTAAGGTGCTAAACCTAGATGAAAAAGTCAGATTAACTGTTGATAACTATCTGCAAATCTTAGAATATATCTTTTTAGACACCAAATAAATAAGTATAAACAAATGCCTGACAAGAATACTGAATCCTTAGAAAATCTTTTAGCAGAAGAAATTAATTTAAATTACCAAATTAATACTCTGCCAGGTCAAGTTCGCCACCTTAAAATAACCGAAAAAATTAGCTCAGCCAGAGAACGAGCCAAAATTAAAATGTATTTGTTGTTCTTGATAGGAACATTTTGCTTAGTTGGAATTAGTTATTTAACAATTGATGGAGTTAGTTTTAATGGCACTGCTAGTTATTGGAATTATATAATAAGTTATTGGAACAAATTTAATTGGCTCGCAACTATTAGCTTAACTATCATGCTTGTTGTTAATATTTTTTGGATTCTTGTTAATATTTTAATTGAATTTTTAGCTAATTCTCAAAAATGGATTCCAGAAAAAAAATCAGAAACAAGCCGTAAACACTTTTTTAATAGAGACAAATCTCAAAAGATATTACCTAAAATTGACAAACAAATTCAAAATCTTGAGATAGAAATTAATAGGCAAGAAGAGAGCGAACAAGAAGATAAAGAAGAGTATGAAGCAATTCTAGCAAACTCCGCTCTTTCACCCTTAGCTTTTTTGTGGCTTGGATTAAAAAAATTTTATCGACTAATAAATTATATTCCTCGGAGGCTGCACGCAATAATTACTGCTCTTTTAGCTTGGAATGAGGAGCTTTGGCAAGAAATTAAACTTTTTTTTCGTGATAGCTGGGAATTTATACTTTACTTTTTAAACCCCTTAAATCTCCTAGATGAGATAATTGATACTGCTGTTACAATTTTAGTGAAGGTTTTTTACCCAGCCCTCTTAACTCCGATAATATTTTTTACCCCTATTAGAAATGGTATAGTATTTACAGCTTGGTGGCATGTTCTGCTGTATTTTCTTACTATTGGGGCACTTAGACTTGGAGTAGAGTTTTTTAGTATTTATATCCGCTTCCTACGCAACACCCATAATTAATTATTTTTAATTAGCTCAGATCTTTCAGCGTGATTTAAATAAGGTTTGAAAATTGATAAATGTGAGCTTAGCCTTGCCTCCTTAAAACTTTCCAATACTACACTAAAATCATTTTCTAAATTAAAATTTATTTCTACATTAATAATAATTTGTTTTAGAACCTCAGAATTTAAAATACCTGTTCTAAGCATTCCCTGATTATCATGCCCTACGTATTTGATTTTTGTTTCTGGCGGTAATTTAAGCTCTGAATTTATTTCAGCAGGATGCCCTATTAGAACAAGCTCACTTAAATTAACTTCGCTCAATAATTTTAACAGCTGATTATATTCGCTTTTTTGCCCTTCTGTCATATTTGAATTCATTATCAGAATGATTTTTTTGGAATCTAAATATTGCCTATATTCATTTAAATAAGCATAAACTGTTTCATATGACCCCAGTGGAATAACGATTTGATCAGCTTGCTGAATTTTAATAACTGCCCCAATGTCAATTCCCAAACTAGAATTGTTACAAACCCTATTAGAAATAGCCGAGTTATATAAATTTGAACTTTTCATATTAAGCGAAACATCTCCTTGACGATTATCAAAAGTATCTTCCTCAGGGTATAAATTTCCTTTATTATCTAGATAACTTAAATGATGTGCCCTATCTCCAACAATCCCAAGATTAATATTTGGATAAATAATCCCTAGCTTTTGCCAAATAGAATTTACATCACTAAGATTGCAATCACAAATATTATACAAGAAATTAACAAGTAAATAAAACCAAACTGTTTGACCGCGCTGGCTGCTATTTTTTAATTCGCTGGAACTAATCTGGCTAAAAGTCAATAAATAATCACCTACGTACTCTCTCAATGTTTCTAAACTAACGCCCTTGGCATCTAGCAAATTATTAAGTGAGTTCTCAGGGTTAATAATCTCAAAAAAACCCTGCATCTGAGTAATTAACTGCTCGCTGTTGTTATTTCTTGTATTTGAGTTTAAAAACTGTTTTTCAAAAATTATCCATTTTCGAACCTGAAGATCACTCTTATTATCTGCTTCCACTGTGAATTTATGCTTAACAAAACCCATCAATAATTTCATATAATCCCCAAGAGCTAAATTCTTCCAGTTTTGGTATTTAGAATTAGTATTAGATAGTTTTTCGTTGATAATCCTATCATTCCCTGTCGCTCCGCCACTGTCGCAATTTACTGATAACGTATTAATTTGTAAATTTGGTACCGCAATGCTAATTGCATTCATAGTTTGTAAGGTAGCCAGAACTCCATGCCCATTACACGGAAAAAATAAAATATTAGCCATAATTAAGTTGACTCAAAAATTAGTACTTGAGATTAAGTTAGTATGATTACTAGACTTTTGAGCTGTATCCTTTTGGATTTTTTTGAGACCAATGCCACTGATTAGTAACCGAGTCTTCTAAGGAATTTTGTAATTCCCACCCTAAAGCTTTTTTGGCTAAATCATTTTTTGAATAACAAATAATTGGATCTCCCTTCCTTGGTTTAGTAACCTGATAACTAACCTCCTGTTTAACCACGTCTTTAACTATATTAATTAATTTTAAACAAGAAACAGGCTCTCCGGCTGATAGATTAAAGATTCTGTAACCTTTTAATTTTTTATCAATAACTAGTAAGTGAGCTTTAACTAAATCAATAACGTCTATATAGTCACGCTGCTGAGTTCCATCAATAGTTTTAAATTCATTCCCAAATAACTCAAAACTCTCTCTGTTTCCAAGAACTGTATCTAAAATAATTGGTAAAAGGTTTTCACAGCGACTAGGATCCTCTCCAATCTGCCCGCTCGCATGAGCTCCAATAACATTAAAATACCGAAAAATTACAGCATTAAATTGTGGGTTGATAAGGCAATGTTCTCTGATTATATTCTCAGCAGTTAATTTACTTTTACCATACACGCTGATTGGTTTAACAGGACTTGATTCAGTCACTGGTATTTTCTCAGGATTGCCGTAGACTGAAGCAGTAGAAGAAAAAATTAAATTTTTGCACCCTACTACACCCATAGCTTTTAAAAGATTCTTAACACTGCCAGTGTTATTTTCGTAATACAATTTTGGTCTTCTCTCTCCCTCCCCAACTGATTTATATCCTGCAAAATGCATTATATATTCAGGTTTAACAGTTTCTAAAACCTTAAGTAGCTTATCATAATCTCGCAGATCTACTTTGTGAAAATCTATTTTTTTACTTGTTAATTTCTCTACTCGAGTTATTGATTCTAAATACCCACGCTCTAAGTTATCAACTACACTCACCTTGTATCCCTCCTCTAAGGCTTCAAGCGCACAATGGGATCCTATATAACCAGCACCTCCTGTAATTAAAATTTTAGTCATAGTTTTTGATTTAATTGATTAGTTTAATTAGTTTAATTGATTGAACAATTCAGTCCATTTGATTTTTTCATTCCAGTCTAATTTACCGTTTGGCTGTGTAAGACCGTTCTCAGTTCCAACACCTGTTGAAATTATTAATACTTGTTTTGTAAAGGGGTGTACAGAATCACTTTGAATAATTTTTTTGGCTTGTTTTAAAGCAGTTTCAAAAGCAATTTGACGAGAAGGAGTAACAAAATATTTTAATTCTTCTTTTGATTTATCGTAATCTTGAATTAAAAGAGCTAAAATTTCATTAGGATTATCCCGCTGGTCATAATTATCAAGAGTCACAACTGAGTAATCTGCTAAATCATAACTAATTTTACCCATAATTGGCTTTTTCCAGTCATCTCTGCCCGCCCCATCGCAAGAAACTATATGAATTATATAATTATATTCACCTTTATTTTTCCAAGAAACTGCAGTTTCTAATAACTGCCTCATGCTTTCAGGTTCGTGAGCGTAATCTATAAGAATTGAAATATTGTTTTTAAAAGACATAATTAAAAGATTATAAAAAAATTATTTAAGTTTATAAACATTATTATCCTCTTGCCCTAGAATTAAAAGCTTTTTATTAGTATCAAAAAATAAGCTATCCCCCGAAAACTGAATCCTACCAAATGGAAGTGACACCTTAGAATCATTAAGACTAACTTTAACAATAGCGTCAGTTTGAGCGTAATCGTAACTTGCAAATTTGCCTTCTTTAACCAGGCAATAAATTTCAGAATTTAATTCAGCACAACGACTTGCTATTAAATTACCCTGAATTTTTTGGGAAGCTAGCTGGTTTTGAATATTTAAAATTTGTTTTTTGCCGTCTATTTGCCCTTTGAAACCGACCCAAGTTAATTCACTATTTAAGCTGTCAGTGTACAGAATTCCGCCCTTTAAAATATTAACAGTAAAAAGACCAGTTAAGGTTTGAGCTTGTTTAAAAGTTCCAGCCTCAGACCTCCAAATCTCCATAATCCCATCAAGTCCGAGACTATCGCTAACTAGAATATAAGGACTATTTTCGAATACTGCAATGTTTACAACTGCACTATTAGTGAAAGGTGTTACTGTTCCAAGCCCTTCGCTACCGCTTTCTGGATTAATTAAATTAGTCGTGCTAGAAACAATTAAGTTTTTATTTTCTTGTTTAATATACCAGAATTTGTCGCCTGCAACTGGAGTTAAAGATGTAATTTTATTAAGTTTATTAAAAGTCTTAGATTTGGAATTATAAATAGTTGTACTTTTACTTTCATTTATAATCACATTTTCACCCGAGGCATAAATACTGTAAGGAATAAACTGAGGACTTCCTGAAACAGTGTTTGTGTCAACACTTAACTTGGAATCTTTATCGAAAGCAAATAGTTTATTCTCGCTTGCAACGGCTTTTTTATTAGCTAAAATTGAATTCGTTCCAACTCTATCGAAACGGTTAGAAGTTTGAAAATTTTTGGGAGTAATTTTAGAATTATTCAAACTATTATTAAGATTATTTAAACCGCTAGAATTATTTGAGTTACTGCCAAAATTCAATACATACACGCCTCCTAATATTATTAAAATTAAAACCGAAGCAACTGAAATAAACAAAACTTTTTTGAGAGCATTTGGATCATTCCTCCACCAGTCTGACAATTGAGAAAGAGAATTACTAATAGGATTCATAATGAAAAAGATTATAAATAAAGTTACAGAAAAAAATTATTCTTGGCAAAAGATAACTAAAAATTCCCTACTACTAAAGCCATTGCCAAAACCAAAAAACTATGCCAATAATGCACTTGTTGTCTATGGTTTTTTTAACAAAAAACTAAGGAGAAAAATTCTAATGCAATTTTTAGCTAACTTGTTGCAAGTCCTCGATCGAGAATATAACACTTTTTTAAATTGGCTGATTTTCAAAGAATTTCTGAGGGTTTACAAATCTATTAGATTTATTTTTCACGAACAAAACTTCAAGAGAAATAAAAGTGAAATGTGGAGTTTTCTAAATTCTCTCTCTACAATAGTGGTCCCAGAATTAAAAAATAAATCAACCTTGCCAAAAGAAGTAGTTAGCCAACTAACTCAACAAGACTTTTGCTACGAGAAATTTATTACTGCTGGCGATAGTGGAATTCTGTTTGAAGACATTTGTAGCAGAATTGTAGTTTGGATTTATTTTAATACGGACAATCAAAATGAATGGAACAAAGACACAATCAGTGCTGTGAATATTCGGTGGCGTGCTAGCAAAAATAATCAAAACCTTGGCTACCTCTGGACACCTGCTACTGGCTGGAAATCACAATGCTAGTTTTTAACTGATATGCATTTCTTAAACCACCACCCTATTTTTTTCTTTTTTTAAAAAGAGCAAGCAGGGTTTTTTTATTTTACTCTATGTTTATTTTTACCTCACTTTGTTTAATTGATTTATAACCGTAATTAAATTTAGTTTTTGAGATTTTGTAGAGCCAGTGAAGACAATACAATAAACTCCAAATGATTACCAGTGTTCGAATATTTAGGAGAGCAATTAACTCTGGTTTTTTGTCTATTAACTTTCCGTAATGATGTGGATAAATTAGATTCGTTAGAATTGAGATTAAGCTAAAGATTAAACAAATAACTAATATTTTCTTAATTTTTTTGTAGTTTATTTGTGGAATTAAATTTAAAAGAGGTAGCAAAAGAATTGTCCAAGCCAAATATTGAGGAGAAAAAACTTTATTAAAAATAATTAATATTAACGAAAGAGAAAGTGCGCTTAAGACCGTTATTGCTATAATTTCAGTACCTTTACGTGCTAAACAATAAATAAAAATATAGAGAGCAATAATCAAACCAACCATTAAATAATTAGTGTATTTAGCAATTCCAGATGATTCTTTTGAGACTATTTCTAAAGCCCCATTTTGACCTGTTACTTTTTGCTCCCCTATTAAATTATTTTTTTCTAAAGCGAAAAGAACACCCGCGTAACTACTTTCAATTTGAATGTCACGTTTTAATCCTTGCCAACTAACAAATTTTTCAAAATTCTCTGTCCCGCTTAAATAAAACCCTCCTAAAACCGAAACGACAATTACACTAAAACAAGCTATGTTAAGAGCTAATAATTTATAACGCTTAAAACTTAACTCAATTATAAAGACTATTCCAACAAAAAAAACAGGATAAATTTTAGCCAATGTTCCAACTGCCAGAATTACTGATACTACAAATAAACTTTGTTTTGGAATATTTTTCTTTAGATATTCAGTATAGACTAGAAACGCCCAAAAGCAGATTGTAGCAATTAAATAATCATAACGAGTCCCGACAGTACTAAAATTTAAGACACTATAACTAATTACTACAAACCAAGTAACCAAAAAAACAAGTTTATTAAATCTTGAATAAGCGTCAACGAGACTCCAGTTCCACCAATAACTGATATTATAAATTAGAATAAGAAACAAAACCCAATAATACAAATAAGTCGCTTTCTCTGTAATTACACCAAAAACTACTGGTAAAGAAAGCAAATAAGGAGCAAGGGGTGGATATTCCAAGAAAAAATCTCTAAAAGGGACTTTACCCGCAATTATTTTTTGATAGGTACTCCAATAAATATCCCCTTCCGCATTCCACCAGATAATATCAGAACCAATCCGTGCAGTATAAGCAAAAAACCCCAATGTGATAAGCATTAATAACCACAAACAAAAAGTGTATTTGTTAATTTGCCAAATGTTAACTAAAAATGCCTTGTTCATAACAATTACAAATTTTTTGAATTATCTTTACAAACCTGGTAATAAACTTGCTTAATAATTTGGCAGACTTTTTCCCAAGTACTGTTTCCTGATTCGTTTTGAATATTTTCGGCTAGCATTGTTCTTAAAACAGGATATTCGCAAAGTGCTAAAATATATTCAGCCATTTTACTAACATCATGATAATCAAAGCTAAGAGCTGACTGCAAAACCTCTAAAACTCCAGATTGCTTAGAAATTAAAAGAGCATTGTGGTAAGCCCCAGCCTCAAGTGCCACAAGCCCAAACGGTTCAGAAACAGATGGCATGATGAACACATCACTTGCATGATAAATTGCGTTCAAATCTTTGCCTGTCATCTTACCTGTAAAAATTACTTTATCACCCAATCCGAGAGTAGATGCTTGCATAATCAGCTGATCTTGCATATCGCCACTTCCAACAATCATAAAACAAATTTTTGAATTGATGCTGAGAGCTTTTTTAGCCGCCTCTAGTAAATAATCAACACCTTTTTGATAAGTAAGCCTACCCACAAAAGTTACAATTGTGTAACCAACTTTTTTAAAATTTAGAATATTATTAATTATTTTAAAGTTTAAGTTTTTAGTAGTTTCTGAATTAAGCCCTCTATTTAGACCATTATAAGCTACAATAATTTTAGAACTATCAGCTTGGTAGTGATTAATTAGTCTCTTTTTTGTGTATTCTGAAACTGTAATTATTTTGTCAGCATCATTAACTGCGTGCTGCTCAAGATTGTAAATATAAGAATTTCCTTCACCAAAACTTCTATCAATTTCAAGAGCGTGAAAATGACAAATAAGTGGAATTTTAAACTTTTTCTTTAAATTTAGTCCCAGTTTGAAAGTAAGCCAATCGTGAGCGTGAATTAAGTCGTACTGATTTTTAAAAAAATTTGCAATTTCTCCATACCTTTCAACCTCTTCTTCAAGATTACCAGCATAAAAGCTTTGATTTCCTAATTCATTTAGACCTTGCTTGTAACTATCGTGAGTTGAATAACCAGTAATGGTACTATTGAAATAAACTAAACGGATATTTGCGATTCTAGATCCAAAAAGGATTTTATACTTGGACTTATAGCCTTCAAGTTTATGCGGCAGAACGAAAGTAATTTCTAAACTTTCATCTCCAAGCATACAATCTAGGATACCCTCACACGCAGTACCTAGACCTCCAGTATTGTGTGGAGGAAGTTCCCAGCCTAGCATCAGTACTCTCAAAATAGACATTTAGATATTTTTTGTTTTTGAAAAGTTTTTAGATATTTTTGTTTGGTTTTTAAAACTGACCCCGATTATACATTATTTTTTTTAATTATGCAAATCATAGTTTAAAAGTATATTAAAAGTGTTTTATTTAAATTAAGCTTGGCTGGAGCCGTCAAACGGAATTGAACCGACGACCTCTTCCTTACCATGGAAGTGCTCTACCAACTGAGCTATGACGGCATCACTTCAATAATCTTTGAAATACTGTGCATTTTGTCAAGATTGAGATTGCTTAAAAATTTTATCTTTTTTACTAATGTAATTACACCTAGGCTCAAAAATGACACGACTAAAATGGAATTTTTTATTAAAAAAAATAATGTTTCTGAAAATAAGCAAAAAATCTTAAAATTAGTGCTCATAGAACAATCTGTCAATTTGGAAAATATATAACAATTATGCAATATCAAGGAAAGAGCTGCTAGAAATTTATTAACAAGCTCTTTAGCCAATTCTATTACTCCATCATTCATTTTAGTTTGATGGAATTTTTTTAACTGCTATGACTGAATATTATCTAAAATTTCTTTCATATCAGTAATTCCACTCAAGGCTTTAACTATCGCATCTTGAAGCATACTAAGCATTCCTCCACGTGCTGCTAAGTGACGAATCAGAGTCGTTGAGGGAGAAGAGTTTAAAAGCGTCTCACGAATCTCATCATTAATAGTTAAAACCTCATAAACACCAATACGCCCCTTGTAACCTGTTTGATTACATTTATCACAACTCTTAGTAGTCCAAAAAGTAAGAGGATTTGGAAGAGATTTCTGAACTTCTGGCAGCAAATTTGATAACTCTCTAACTATAATCATTTTTTGTTCCTCTGTAACTTGATCAAGTACCTTACAATGAACACAAAGTTTTCTGACAAGTCTTTGACCTAAAATTACAGACACAGCATCATTAATTGCAAATCCTCTGATTCCCAGCTCAATCAATCTCGGGATAGCACCGGCTGCATCATTAGTGTGAATAGTAGAAAGCACCTGGTGTCCAGTTAAGGCAGCTTGAATCGCAGTATCTGCAGTCTCGGGATCACGAATTTCTCCAATCATTACTACATCAGGATCTTGCCTTAAAATTGAACGCAAACCTGAAGCGAAAGTATAACCCGCAGGGGCATCAATTTGAGTTTGACTCAAACCTTCAAGCCTGTATTCGATTGGATCTTCAAGTGTAATAATTTTAGAGCTACCATCGTTTAGAGTTTTTAAAATCGTGTAAAGAGTTGTTGTTTTACCACTACCAGTAGGCCCAGTTGTCAGAATCATTCCTTGAGGTTTATTAATAGCTCTTTCGATATCAATTTTAGACTGTCCTTGAAATCCAAGAGATTCGAGAGTTAATGTAACAGCACCTGTTCCAAGCAAACGCATTACAATTGAATAGCCATAGTTCGAAGGTAAAAAAGAAACACGAACGTCAATCACTTTTTTATCATAACCAAAAGTAATACGACCGTCTTGGGCAATATTATCTAGATTTAATTTGACTTTAGCAAGGAGTTTAATACGACTTTCTACTGGTTTTTGAACAGTTTTTTTAACCTCTACCAGTGGATATAAAACACCATCCAAACGCAAACGAATTTTATAACTAGTTTCCTCAGGTTCAAAATGAATATCAGTTGCCCCATTAAGCATAGCAGCAGCAAACACAATATCTAAAATTTCAGTTGTGCTGGCTTTTCGTAGTTTTTCAGACAGAATTTTAAGCTCAAAACCTTGTTGTTTTATTGATTCTATTTTTTCTGTTGTTAAATTGATTTCATCCTCAAACTCGTGTACATCAACCAACTGATCAAAAGTCTTAGTTAATTTACCCATGCTTAAGTTTGATCCGTAATACACTTTATAAGTATAATCTTTAGCATCAAGGCTAGCAAGAACAGTGTCTTGACCTGAAAAATTTGGATGATCAGTAATTAAGTGCAATTCCTTATTTAAAAGCGCAAAAACCCCCAAGCGAGTTTCTAAAAAAGCCTCTTTGGGAATAATAGAAATAACGCTAGAGTCAACAGGAAAACCATATAAATCAACGTAAGGCATCCCATGTTCAAGGGCTTTTTCTTGAGTAAGACTCTCGGTTAGAGCTCTATCCAAGTCAGTCTTAACACGACTAACTCTATACTGCCTATTAGTCGGAATTGTGTGAATAGTTTCAGATTTTTTTCTTTGAACTAGTATTGTCATAGTCTGATTGTAATTTACTATACTTCACTTGTCAAAACTATAATAATTTTACACTTAACTAGTATATGGCTTTTTGGGATAAAATTCAAAGTAATGGAGACATAGAGGATCGTCGCGGTAGTAGTGGCGTTGCTACTGGAATTGGCTCAATTGGAGCTGTAATTGTCGTTGGAGTCTTAATGTTTGCAGGAGGCGCCGATAGCTCTCAAATCACAAAATTTGTAACCGATTCTCTACAAACCCAAAATACAAATCAGAGCGAATTTGTTGATACAAAAAATTACAAACAATTTGCTCAGAGAATTATTGGTTCAAATAATGAAATTTGGTCTAGAGAATTTAAAACTCAAGGAGTTGAGTACCAGAAACCAAAACTTGTCTTATTTCGGGGCCAAACAAATTCAGGATGCGGAGGAGCTGATTCTCAAACAGGCCCTCATTACTGCCCAAGTGATCAAACAATTTATCTGGATGAAACTTTCTTCGAGGAACTAAAAACTAGGTTTGGAGCTCAAGGTGGAGAAGTAGCCGAAAGCTATGTAATGGCTCATGAAGTAGGTCATCACGTCCAAAAAGTTTTAGGGACTTTCAATAAAGTCAATACCAGAAATAACCAAAATTCCGTTAAGGTAGAATTGCAAGCCGATTGTTACGCAGGTCTTTGGGCAGGAAATATAAAAGAAGAAGGAATTATTAATGAAAGTGAAATAAATCAAGCTATTGATGCAGCAGCTTCCGTAGGGGATGATAGAATCCAGAAAGCCACCACTGGAAGTGTTAATCCTGAAACTTGGACTCACGGTAGCTCAGAGCAACGCAAACAAGCTTTTTTAAAAGGTTATCAAACTAAAAGTTTTTCTCAATGCAATTTTTAACAAGAATTTTAGATTAAATCTTGACAATATAAAAATATAAATTCAAATATATGGATATAAGCCGAATTAGCTCAGTGGTAGAGCAGTGGCCTGAAGAGCCTCGTGTCGTCAGTTCGATTCTGACATTCGGCACCATCAAACAGATTTTAAAAAACAAAAACATAACTTATCCAATTAATTGAGCGGTTCTGTAGCTCAGGGGTAGAGCAGAAGACTCTTAATCTTTTGGTCGAGGGTTCAAATCCCTCCGGAACCACCAAACAAAAAATAAAATTAACTTTACTAAACAGCAAAAAAACATTTGGTGTCTTGGCCGATCGGTTAGGCACAGGTCTGCAAAACCTCCTAGATGGGTTCGACTCCCATAGATACCTCCAAATTAAATTTAATTATCACTACTTTTTTCTTAATTCATTTTTATGTCGTTTTCATCTTATAATCATCAGCAAGTTGAATTAAAATGGACTCAAAAATGGCAAGAAACTAACATTTATAAAACTCCTGAATTAAAAAAAGGTGACCTAAAGAAATACATTTTAGAAACTTTTCCTTACCCAAGCGCCGATGGACTACATGCTGGACACCCAGTAGGATACACGGCAAGTGACATAACGGCTCGTTTTGCTCGTGCAAATAATTACAAAGTTCTTTACCCAATGGGTTGGGATGCATTTGGATTACCCACAGAAAATTTTGCCAAAAAAAATAACCGACACCCTCAAGAAGTCACAAGTAACTCAATTAAAAATTTTACAAATCAAGTTAAGCGTCTAGGAGCAAGCTATGATTGGGAGAAAGAGATTAATACTAGCGATCCAAATTATTATAAATGGACACAGTGGCTGTTTCAATTACTTTATAAACGAGGCCTTGCATACAAGAAAAAAGCTCTAGTTAATTGGGATCCAGTAGATAAAACAGTCCTAGCGAATGAACAAATTTTACCAAATGGAACTGCTGAAAGAAGTCAGGCGGTAGTAGAGCAAAAAATGATGAGCCAATGGTTTTTTAAAATTACAGATTATGCAGAGAGATTGTTAAATGACTTAGACACCCTCGATTGGCCTGAGTCTACCAAGCAAATGCAAAAAAACTGGATCGGTAAAAGTGAAGGTGCAGAAATTGATTTTAAGATTGAAGACTCCGACCAAAAAATTAGGGTTTTCACAACGGCTCACGATACTATTTTTGGAGTGACTTTTTTAGTAATTTCGCCAGAACACGCTTTTGCGGATATTTTAACAGCAGATAATAACAAAGAAACAGTTAAAAAATATATTCAGACTGCTAAAACTAAATCTAATTTACAGAGAACAGATTTAAATAAAGATAAAACAGGTGTATTTAGTGGTAGCTATTCTATTAACCCAATTAACGGAGCTAAAATTCCCATTTGGATTGCTGATTACGTTCTAACAACTTACGGAACAGGGGCTGTAATGGCGGTTCCTGGTGAAGATGAGCGGGATTACGAGTTTGCAAATAAATACGATTTACCAATAATTTATACAAATCACACAAATCAATTTGTTTCATATTCCCAAGAAATTAAAAATAATAAAGAAAAATATACATTAATTAATTCTGGTGAATTTAATGGGCTAAATTTCAAAGTAGGAAAAGACAAAATCTTACAAAAAATAGTAGAAAATAAGTATGGCAAAGCAACGGTGAATTATCGATTACGTGATTGGTCTATTGGTCGCCAGCGTTATTGGGGTTGCCCTATTCCTGTCGTATACGATAAATCAGGTAAAGAAATGTTAATCCCAGAAAGTGATTTGCCGTTAATTTTGCCAGAAGACTTGGATCTTTCAACGGGGCAGATTAAACCATTGAGTCAAAACCGAGAATTTATCGATTCTGCAAGCTCTAAATACGGGCAAGGTTTCAATTATGAAGGCGATACCATGGACTCGTTTGTTTGCTCTAGTTGGTATTTCTTTCGATATTGTAGCGGAAATATTGATAACATATTTGCAGACTTTGAAGGCATTAAAAAATGGATGCCAGTTGATCAATACATTATAGGAGCTGAACATTCAACACTGCACTTATTATATGCTAGATTTTTTACGAAAGTGCTTTTTGATGAGAAGTTAATTGATTTTGATGAACCATTTTTAAAAGTCCGACATCAAGGCTTACTGCTCGGCGATGATAATAATAAAATGAGTAAATCAAAAGGAAACGTAGTGAATCCTGACGATATCTTTGATAAATATGGGGCCGATACTTTGCGAATGTATTTAATGTTTATGGGGCCGTTTAATCAGCCAAAGCCTTGGAATACAGATTCTATCAAAGGAGTTAGGAGGTTTATTGAGCGAGTTTGGAATCTACAAGAGCGAGTTTATTTTGGGCCTAATCAATTTAAGAATTTTGAAGAATTACAAGCTTGGGGTTATATTTGTGGACCAAAAACCGAAAATATAATTGAAAAAGCTCTTCACAGATTAACCAAAAAAATTGGTGATGATATTGAGTCTTATTCATTTAACACCTGCATTAGTGAATTTATGAAGTTTATTAATCTAGTCGAAGAAACGGGAGCAATTACTGTCAATCAATTACAAAATTTTTTGATACTCCTTGCACCTTTTGCACCTTTTGTGACTGAGGAAATTTGGGAAAATCTCTCACCAAAAATAAGACAAGGCGATATAGAGTTAGGTAGAGCAGTTATTCAGATAAAGCCTATCAGCTCTATTCACGTACAACCTTGGCCAAACTATTCTAGAGAGATGCTAATTGATAATGAAGTTAAAATTGTAGTTCAAATTAACGGTAAAGTTAGAACAGACTTTGAGATTAATATAAATACTCCAGAAAGTAAAGTGGTCGAACAAGCAACCAAACTGACTGAAAAATGGATTGACGGGAAAACTATCAAATTTACTAAATACATCACGAACAAACTAGTAACAATTGTAACCGATTAGTTATTTAGCCTATTCGCCATTTACTTAAAGTAGTAAGTAGTTTTTAAAAAAATACCTGACACAAAAAAACAGCTAGTCGAGAAAGACTAACTGGTAACGTAGTTTATAGACTTAAATAAGGTCTGTTCATTTTTAAAAGTTTAACTTTATATTAAAAGGTTCTCAAAATTTTCTTTTCCCCAAGAAACTTGAACGCTTACAATTTTGTAGTTATCAAAGTAATCTTTTTTATTAGCCATATAATTAGTATAAACACCTTTTAAGATTTCTAGTTTTCTATGGATATTGAGAAAGTCAATAGTTGGGCCTACCGCTTGCTCATTAAAAATAGTTGTCTTGTTTGCTTTTTTATATATTGCCGTAATTTCAAGCTGGTATGCAGTTTGGTTAGGTTCTGTTCTCTTAAGTTTTGAAGGCACGAAAATTCTCCGAGAAGGTCTTTAAGAACCTCTCTAGCAAATTAACCTTAATTAAATTTGTCAAATTGACAAGAATTAGAATCCAAAGCTCTTTTAAGAACATAAATAAACACATAATCATGCCTGGTACATCACAAAATAATTTACAAAGTTTGTTATCAAAATTCCAAAAACGACTTTGGCTCGTATTGTTATTAAGTTTAATTATTGGGTTTTTAGGTTTCATCAATTTCAATAGCAAAAACAGCTACCTCGTTTCCACTGGAATTAGCTTAGAATTGCCGGCTTTAACTGGTCAAGTAGATAATCAAATAAATGTAGATTCTAACAATAATAACTTAAAAGACAGCCTTCTTTGGTCCCAGGCCCAAGACAATCAAGTTTATATTCCAACTAGAGGACAATTAAATAAATATTTTTATAATCAACTATCTAGCGTTAGAATCCAAAAAATTATTTTAGACAAATTAGGTGAAAAACCATCAAATGGAATCGAAAAAAAACTAATTTATGATTTAGTCGACAATAACAGTGGCTATATAGTCATTAATTATTCCACTAGTTCAGAAAGTATCAGCAACAAATTTAACGATGTTATTAAACAAGTAGTTGCTAATAATATTCTTCCGGAGTGGAATCAAGGCAAATCTTTAAAATACCAAGCTCAAGGAGTTGTTAGTAGTGATCCCGAAATTATCGTACAAACTGTCAGTGCTCAATTAAAAGTTATTCCTTTTATCATTTCTTTGATTATAACATCATTGCTTGCTATAATTATTCCGCTCAAAAAAGAAATATAAACATCAAATTATGAACCAAATAAATTGGCTGTCAAGCTTTATACTTAGATTAATTTTTAATCCTTTTATCTTGATGCAACATGATAATTACAACCTTTTAAAATACTGGTACCATCAACTTTTTACAAACTTTAGTGGTAGAGGTTACAAGTTTAAGTTTGAATTTAAAGATTATAGTATTGCAATATTTGCTCTTAGTTTTTATTTTTTGATTGTTAAATGGACGTTTGAATTACTTACAAGCTCAACTGTCCCTCTAAATAATAATCAATGGGTATGGTTTGGAATTTTAACATTTTTGTTATTAGTTTTCGGGCAACCTTTCTTTTTGACCATTTCAGTAATTTGCACTTTTCCAATTAATTTTTTACACAAAATATTTTCAGACAAAAAAAAATCAGACTAGACATATTAAAAAAATACAATCCACGTCTGAATATAATAAACTAAATTTTATTAAAACTCTCTATTTAAAAGTTACAAGCTTTGCTTGGCTTAGAAACCAGATTAAATAAAAAGTTGGGTCAAATTGCCACCATTTAAGTCCATGCCTCGCAGAGTCTTGCTTGTAATGATGATTGTTATGCCAGCCTTCGCCAAAAGTTAAAAGGGCTACCCACCAGCAGTTTTTAGAATTATCAGTTGTTTGGTAATCTCTAAACCCCCAAAGATGAGAAGCAGAATTAACGAGCCATGTAATGTGCCAAACAAATACTGTTCGTACAAAGAAACCCCAAATCAACCCCCCAAAACCGAAAATCCAATAAATCAAAAAAGCAGAAGCTATATTGATAATCAAAAAGTTTTTTTTGTTACCAAAAAATCTATACATACGACCTTGCTTCAACAGATTAGCTTTTAAGCGGTTTTGCTGATCGGATAGAGGATAGCTATAAAAAAGCCAAACAAAGTGCGACCACAAAAAGCCCCTAATTTTGTTTTGGTCCTGAACGGGAGAGTGAGTATCAAATTCAGTATCAGAGTTTAAATGGTGTTTAAAGTGATCCGTTACCCATTCAACAACATCTCCTTGCATAGCCATCGTGCTAGCCAAAAAAGTAATAAACAGCACGAATTGATTTCGGATTTCAAAGCTTCTATGAGTAAAAAATCGATGAAGTCCAAAGGTAACTCCCAAGCCCGTAAAAATGTACAAAACTACAAAAAGCCATAAATTGGTAGCGTTGAAAGTGATTGGAGCAAATATGAAAGCAACAGAGTGAACAAAGAGAATTAGTCCAAATGTGATAGGGCTGAAAACCTTGCCAGCTCTATTAACAGGGCTAGAAAACAAGTTCTCTAAACTTCTTAACATAAATACAGTCTTCCTAATTAAAAAAAGTGACTAAACTGACAGTTGATAATTATATTTTTGTCGTCAAGCACAAAAAAAGCCCTTTGATAAACAAAAAGACCAAAACAGATTTACCAAAAAACCCTTAATGAGGAGAGCGGTAGATTTTTTTTTAGTTAGTCAATTCCTTGTTTAGACTCTCAGTTAAATTAATAATTCCATCCTTTGTAATCACAATATCATCTTCAATTCTAATAGCTATTCCACGGTATTCTAATGGCACGGATTCATCACCTTCTCTAATATAAATTCCAGGTTCCACTGTAATACACATCCCTTCAATAAAGGCCGTGTCAATTCGCAAACCATCAGAATCTAAATATTGACAATCATCATGGACATCAAGCCCAATCCAATGACCTACTCCATGCATATAAAATTTCTTATAGTCCTTACTGTTAGTATTTCCTTGCAAGGTTTTTTCCAGTAATCCAAGCTTGATTAAGCCGTTTGTAATCAATTCAACTGATTTAGTATGGTAACTTAAGTAAGTCACTTTACCTGATTTTAAAAGCTCTATCAAACCCTTGTTAGTTTCTAAAACTATATTGTAAATATTTTTTTGAGCTTGTGTGTAATTTCTAGTTGGATGATAACATCTGGTTATATCACTGGCGTAATAATTATACTCACACCCTGCATCTACTAACAGAAATTCATCTTTTTTGATAATATCATTGTTCTGCCCGTAATGTAGAATGCAACCATTATTTCCTGAAGCTACAATAGCAGGATAAGACCAAGTAACACCGTTTTGAGCATATTTATAATATAAATCAGCTTCAAATAACTTCTCGGAATAGACCTTTTCCTCAGCAATTGCTTTAAGCATATTCTCCTCAGCAAATTCGTGAGCTAAAACATTAATCCGACCAACCTCCTTCATTTGCTCTACTTCCCAAGGAGATTTAATCACCCGTAACTGCTTTATTAAACTACGGGTTTTAATTACCGTTTCTAAATTATCAATGCTAGTACGTCTAGAAGCACTAAAGATATAGTCAAAAATTTCTGCACGAATGTTAGAATAATCACCTTTTAAATCAAAATAAATAGTTTGATGGTTGCTTAATTGCTCTTTTAAATCACTCTCAAGCTGGCTAAACCATTTTACGTTTTTAAAATCTTGATTAGCTTCTTTAATCCCCGTAATTTCTACAACCTGATTTTTATCAAGCCTTTTTCCAAGCCATACTTCCTCCAATAAGTTTCTATCTTGAGTGTAAACTATTTCTGTCATTACTCCATTTTTTTTGGAAATGATAATTGCACACTCTGGTCTATCGAGCCCTGTAAAGTACCAAAATGAACTGTCTTGCCTAAATGAATGCTCTACATCAGCATTTCGAGTTTTCAAACTAGCGCTCAAAAGTACAAAAATACTATTATCTTGCATTAAATTTACTAATTTACTACGACGGGTTATCAATTCACTGTGAGGAATAAAATTGGGCATAAAAAAAAGATTAAAAAATTATATTATTATTAGTTAATATTAACTATTTTGTGTAAAAGAGTTCTGTTCACTGTCCCATTTAGGGCTAATCTCAACGAGACAAACAGCTTTTCCAGAAAGAGAATAAAGAGTTTCAGGAGTAATAGCAAGTCGATCCCCCTTCTCTAAAACCATTAACTCATCGCGAATATCTACAACCACATAGCCATGGAGAACAGTTATAGTTTCAGTACAAATTTTATTAACACTGTAACCATCTTTGATTTCAGGGTAGCGTCCATCTGTCCAAACAATAGCAAGAGTTCCTTCAAGGTTTAAACACACTTCGCCACCTGCAGTCGGATACACAATAGCATCAGTTAAATTATATTCCCGGAGAAGTTTAATAAAATTTTTTTTGATTGTTGACATATTTATAGTTTAAATTAATTTTAATCACCTTCATACCCTCGATTTGCATTTCTAGAATAACCATGAATTGCAGGACATTTGAATTGCTCATAAACCCCACAAGTAACCCTACTGCTAGAATCTAGAATTATAGCCCCTCGTCTATTATCACGATATTCAAGCCCAATAGCCAGATACTCCGCAAGACTTTCTGGAACTATCTGATACATAATTCTATTTTGATATTGCTCGCTAGATTCGTTACTATATTGTGGAAACCATTTTTGGTAAAGGTTTAATCTTTGTTTTGCTGTATTTTGCAATAATGCTAAAATTTCTTTTTTAGTTTGCGGATTATTTGAGCTTGCAAGATCTCCCAAATGATTTGTTAAAACTTGTTTTTGATCCCAAAAACTTTGATCAGACATTATCAAATCGCCACTCAATTTAGTTTGAGCATTAATTTTTCGAACCTTATACTCGGCTTGAATTTTAGTTAGTTGGTCCTGCAAAGCTATTGTACTAGCTTCTTTTGATAAATTCATACTAGGATTACCATTTTCAGGAAACTCCCAAGTTGGTAAACTATGATTCACTTCGGTTGGAACATGTTTGGAAGTAGCTTTCAAAACTCCCTCTACCAAATCAAAGCTTTTAGCCGTTACAACACCGCTAGTAATTTGACCCCTGTCTCCACTTCCAAAACCTTTAAAATCAAAGTGAAAAACTCGATTTTCATCGTAAAACCCACTGTAATCAGGACAAGTAACAATATCAAGAGATAGTCTATTTTGACCAAGTGCCTCTACAATCTTTTGATTAATTGCATCTGTGTTTCTCAAATACCAGAGATTAACTTTTTGATTTGAATAAATATCGATCCAAATTTGAGTTATCACCTCAGCATACTCTCTTAGCTCTATTGGAGACAAATTTTTGTAAGTTATTAAAACGCGCAAAATTGACTTCTTAACCTCAGTTTCTATCGCTTTTGTAAATTTTTTTAGCTTGGGGTCTAAATTTCTTAACTCGAGTTTATTAGTATTTTCAATGTGTGAGTAAATTAAACTTTTACCAACAGTGCTAGTTTGACTCAAATAAGTCGCCCTCTCACCATTCGATAAATAATCTAACCCTCTCTCTGTTTCAATCATTCTACTTCCTATCTCGGGAGTATTCACCCTTCCTCTGGTTAAACCAAGCTCTAAAGCTGTTTTTTTGATACTATTTTTTACACACTCACTTAAAAGACCTTGAATTTTACCGATTAAACTATTATTTTTAGTATGATTTTCTAAATAGATTTTAATCCTACTGTTAACGGATTTACGAATTTGATTATAAAGATTGTCTAAATTATCATCTTTTTTAAAATATAATTGTTGAGAATTGGAACAAATAGTTTGTTGAATTTCTTGGGCAAAATTGATTATATTAACACCAATTGACTCTAAAGATTTTTTTAGCTGTAAATTAGTAGCAATTAGATTAGCTAAATTCTCAGCCAATCTTGGAGAATTAATTATTTGATAAATCTGAGTTTTTAATTCAAGATTTGAAGTTTGTTGAAGGTGTTTTAGTTCTCCAATGCAGTTAGTAACAGACATACATTATTAGAAAGTTAAAAGAATTTGATGAAAATAGTAAAATCAAGGTAATAAAAAAAAGCTCCTAGTTTGTGGCTAGAAGCTTAGTTCCTCATAAAATATTTTAACAAAATTTTAAA
Organism: Minisyncoccota bacterium; assembly: GCA_043772945.1. Lineage (GTDB taxonomy): Bacteria > Patescibacteriota > JACMRA01 > JACMRA01 > JACMRA01 > JAYVFR01. The sequence continues at coordinate 52,258 of JAYVFR010000024.1, forward strand.
ACAACAAGGCTTTAGCCCTTTTTAGGGAGCCAAAAAAATGTGCTTAAGAAAGAATTTAGATATTTCATAATGCGAAATTACTCTTAATCAAAGCCAGTTTTATTATTTTGTCAAGGCTACTGACGTATTCTATTATTTCTACCCAAATTTGTTTAACTCAAGCTTTCTACCAACTTTTGACAAAGCTTGGGATATTTTTTATTTCTTAATGTCAATATGAATCAAATTACACAAGTATCAAATTACACTTTAATTACGGGAGCTAGCGGTGGAATAGGTCTTGCTTTAGCTGAGCAATTTGCAATGAATAAGCATAATTTATTCCTAGTATCGCGGGACGAAGATAAGCTCAAAAAAATAAGTGAGAACTTAACTATAAATCATAAAGTTACAGTTCAATATTTGGCAATTGATTTAACTAGTGAGGGAGCGGTTGATAAGTTATTTGAAGAAATTAATAAAAGAGGGATAATGCTGAATACTTTAATTAATAATGCTGGATTTGGATATTTAGGTAAGTTTAGTGAGGATAAAATTCAAAATCAGCTAAATATGATCGACTTAAATATTCGCTCCCTTGTTGAAATTAGTTATAAATTCCTTGAAAATTTCCGCAACTCAACTGAGACAAACGGTCATTTAATAAATATTGCTTCAGTGGCAGGATTTTTAAGCGGGCCTTATATGTCAACTTATTATGCTACTAAAAACTTTGTGGTTAGCTGGAGCGAAGGGTTAAAAAAAGAATTAGAACACGACAACGTAGAAGTACTGTGCGTCTGCCCAGGACCTGTTGCAACTGATTTTGGGAACCGTTCTAAAATGGATCAAACGAAAATATTTAAAATAGCCAAACCAGTAACGCCAGAATTTGTAGCCATTAAAACCTATCAGGCAATGCTTGAAAATAAATTAATTGAGATTCCAGGTTTTCCAAATAAAATAATCCCTATTTTAATTAAATTTCTCCCAAGAAATATAAAATTAAACTTAATTGAGAGACTGCACAAAATGTAATCAATTAAAGTGTTTGTCAAAAAACAGTAAATTAGATAAATTAATAACATTAAACGAATTATTTTGAATAAATATTGATGCCACCTTTTCTAAAAAAACTTATAATAATCCTAACTTGCATTACAAGTTTCATACTTATATTATCTAATTTTTCTGATTTTAATTTAGCAACAAAGGCAGCGGAAGCAATACCAGCAACACCAGCAACAGCGAAACCTGACATAGGAACAGTAGGTGGAGCGAGACAAAATAGTACTACTAAATCTAGTAGTTTTAGCGAATGTGATTTTAGTAGCGTTGCAAACAAAGCAGACGCTTCCACCAAATTTATAGCTTGTATCAAAGGTGTTGTAACTTTTATCTTTGTTGTTAGCTTGTTTCTCGTTGCTATCAGAATTGCTGTAGAGGCTCTGGGAAGTTTAAACCCATTTGAAAGTGGTAAGGCTGTTGATAATTCAATTAAATTAGTTAGCGATATTATTATAGGACTGTTAATTTTAGGAGCACCTAGTATATTTTTAAACTTCCTTAATCCTCAGACCCTTAGAATAGATATAATCCAAAACATTAGTGAAGGTAGTAAATCAAACAAAGATCCAAACGCCCCTATCACGCCAGGAGGAACAAGTGCAGTTAGCACTGATGGAGCTGTGGCGGTTGCTAGCGCAGGAGGGGACATTGCTAAAAAAGATATTTTAGATGCCGCTATAGCTGACCCTATTAAATCAAAAGCAGTAGCCGATCAAATTAAGCTGCTCGCTAATAATGCAAATACCGTAGACGGATATAACGGACTTGTTAAGTATCTAGACACTGTTAAAGCAAATGGAGGGAGACCTGCTTTAGACGCAATTCTCCAAGCTAACAATTATCAAGCTAGTACTGTGTACAGCCCCAATCAAGTAATCAAAACTCTGACAGGAGATGCGACTTTCGTTCCTAGTACAGATCCCAACGGGCTTAAAGATTTTAAGGAATTACAATTAGCTTTTACTACAAATCCTCTGGAAGGGATAGTCGTAATGCCTCAAACTATTACGCTTATTAGCAATGGAACTGGTTGCTCAACAAACCCACCTACTACAACTATTAAAGCAGGAAGTATTCTTGGTGGTACTAACTGTGAATATAAAGTTAAAGGTAGCTAAAAAGAAATATTGAAAAATAAATTTTAAGAAAAAACTATACTTTTATGCAAAACAAACTACCTGAGCCAACAAAATTAGTTTCACTTCGTAAAGAATTCGGTAACAGTCTTGTTAGGCTTGCTAAATTAGACCCTAAAATAGTCGCTCTAGATGCTGAAGTTTCTAACTCTACTTTTTCATATTTATTAAAACAAGAACACCCTGAAAGATTCTTTGAGATGTTTATAGCTGAACAGAATATGGTTAGCGTAGCTCTCGGAATGAGTCTACGGGGCTACAAACCATTTATTTCAACTTTTGGGGCTTTTTTAACTCGGGCTTTCGATCAAATTAGAATGTGCCAATACTCAAAGGCTAATCTTAAAATTATTGGAACTCATTGCGGTGTTTCTATCGGTGAAGATGGTCCTTCACAAATGGCACTTGAAGATATTTCAATGTTTCGATCAATTCAAAAGTCTATTATTTTATACCCTAGTGATGCAAATAGCTTATCTAAACAAATGAATATAATTAATAATTACATTAGCATAAGTTATTTACGAGTAACAAGGGCAGACTTACCGATAATTTATGATGAAAGCGAAGAGTTTAAAATTGGAGGCAGTAAAACTTTATTTGAAACAGAAAATGATAAAATTACCCTACTAAGTGCAGGAATTACACTGCACGAATGTCTCAAAGCTAAAGAAATTCTTAAAAATAATTATAATGTTCAAACTAGAGTTATTGATTTATACTCAATCAAACCGCTGGATATAGAAGTAATTAAAAAAGCCTTAGCAGAAACAGAGCAAATTATTGTAGTGGAAGATCATTACCAAAGTGGTGGAATTTACGAAACAATTCAAGCAACATTTCCAAGTCATAAAATTAAATCTCTGTGCGTTAAAATAGCTCCTCGTAGTGGCAAACCAGAAGAGCTATTAGAATACGCTGAAATTGACTATAAAGCAATACTAAAAGCCGTAGCTTTGTGAATTTTGCATTTTAGGACTAAAAAAATTCTTTGGGCTAAACTCTGATTTAACTTCTAAATGAGATTCTAAATTTTCTTGAATTTGAAGTTTGTAAAGTTTGCATTCGTTCTGAATATCTTCAAACAAAGCTTTCCCAACAGAAAATAATTTAATATTACCCATTCCTTTACGCAGTGAAGAAGCAATATGCTGATAAACTTTTTGGAGTTTTTGGTAATAAGTTTGATTTTGGTTCTTAGGGCTAAAAATAATCTGACAAATTACATTAACAAAGCTAGATATATTCAGTATTTCAGTTGGACTAAAAAAAGCATCTGTTGGACTATTAGCAGATTCCATCAATAATTCTCCAATGTTTAACATTTGATGAACTAAATTCTCTATAACTAAAGTAGCTTTTTGCTCGTTCGGATCAGTAGTTGAAACTTTATAAAGTTTGTTAAAACTCAAATCAGCAATTAGCTGGTATGAAATGGCAATTAGCTGGTTACGATTTAGACTGTTGTTGATTGAAACATCATCAGTATTATTTAAGTTAATTTTGGCATTCATCATAAAGTATTTGTTTGTTTAAAAGGTTTAAAAGATTTTTAAAAAAGTTAAGTTAAAGAATTAAAAGTGAGTTAGTTGCTATGTCTAAAAAATCAGACTAGGATTAAGTAATTTTTAAACACAATCTCTTTATACGTATCACATTTTTTATATACAGTCAAACAAATTAGCCTAAACCATCTAAAGTCACTATAAAGCCTGTTTGAAATTTGCCAAGAATTAAGTCTAATGCTAGTAATTATTGTACATAATACATCTAATATGTCATACAAAATTTTACCTGCTAGAATTATTTTAGATAAACTAGTCAACAAACTCTCAACAATTCGCACAAATATTATTAACTCGAGTATACTTGATCACATTAAAGTCCCTGTTCCAAGCTGGGGTGGTGACTATGGAGTTATTGAGCTTGCAACTATAAACATTCCAGAAACAGGGCAACTAATGATCACTCCATTTGATAAAGGGGTTTTAAATGCTATTGAAAAAGCTATTCGTGATTCTAATCTCAATGTTAATCCAGTAAATAACGGAGCTGGTATTCGTTTAGTTTTTCCACCAATGACAGAGGAAAATCGCAAAATGCGTGTAAAAGAGTTAAGTAGCTACAATGAGGAATCAAAAATTGAGGTTCGTAATAATCGCCAAAATTTAATTAAAATTGAAAAAGCTAAAAAAGAAACAGGTGAAATTGGAGAAGATGTCTTAAAACGTTTTGAAAATGACATCCAAAAAGAAGTTGATAAAATTAACACTGAAATTGACAGTATAATTCAAGCTAAAACTGTTGAATTATTGAAAATTTAATTATTATATTTTTAATGCTTTTAAAGCAGAACTTGACAAATTAGCTAAATTTTGGGCACTTTAGAGTATAAATTTAACATTAAATTAATCTTACATTCAAATTTTATGAGTGCTATTACAGATACTAAATATATATATGCCGTAGGGCGCAGAAAACGTTCAGTTGCACGAGCCAAATACTACGCTATTTCAAATGAAGTGGTAGAAATTCTGGTGAACAAAAAACCTCTTAACGAGTATTTTGACGAATACTACGCAAAGACTCTAGACATTGCAGTCAAGAACATGGGGATCACTAGCGGAGTCGTTCATTTTTTTATTAATGGAGGTGGAATAAGTGGACAATCAGAAGCTGCAAGACTTGCACTAGCTAAAGTTATTGTGCTTTGTGACCCAACTAAGAAAGCCGAGATTAGAGCAATGGGGTACATTACCACAGATACTCGTAAAGTTTTACCTAAAAGACCAGGTTTACGTAAAGCTCGTAAGCGTGAACAATGGAGCAAGCGTTAATTTGCTAGCTACCAATCAACTATTTACAAACAATTATTACAATTTTATCAATTTATATTAAATTATGGCTACCAAGAAAGCTGGAGGAAGTATTAAAACAGGAAGAGATTCCAAATCAAAAAGATTAGGTGTCAAAGCCTTCGGAAATCACAGAGTAACCACAGGAAATATTTTAGTTAGACAACGAGGAACTAAATTCCATCCAGGTGTAAATGTTAAACGTGTTTCTGATGACTCACTAATTTCATTAGTTGACGGTATGGTAGAATTTAAGAAGAAGAAAGTAATTGCCTTCAATGGTAATTTGGTTAAAAGGACTTACGTTAGCGTAGTTCCTCAGGAATAAACTTGATAATAAAATAAAATTCAGTCAGAAATATCTGGCTATTTTTTTATAACTTTTTATAATTAATTACATATGTTTAAGCAAAAAAATCAACAAATTACCAATGAATCTACTGACACAGAGTTGAAAACTACCAATGAAATTCTAGCTAAAATTACTAAAAATGACTCTATTGCTATAATTGGAACAAGTAACAATGACAAAAATCCTGGAACAAACGACATTTTAAATAGTGCAAATCTCTGGAAAAGACTAGCGGCTAAAATGATAGATTGGTTATTTTTTGGCGCTGTAGGATCGGTAATATTTTTTAGTGGTTTCATAATTTTTATTGGATTAAATAGTAATAATATAACAGACCAAACAATCTCACTGTGCCAGATAGAATACTTAAAAAGTGATTTGACGACTAATTTAAACACTCAAATTTGCTCAGATTATGTTTACAAAGTTCAAATTACTGCCATTTTGATTATAATTGCAATTATGATTCTATACATCGGCTACAATGTAGTTATGACAAGGTACAATCAAACATTTGGCAAACGAGTAATGAAAATTAAAGTAATAAGTAGTTCAAATAATATAAGGTTAACTTGGTTACAATTATTTAGCCGCGAGCTTTTTACCATCATAAGCTTAGTTGTAATTTTAACAGGAACTATAAGTTTGAAAAATGCTACAGATTTAAATGCAGTTGTAAATATTTTATTTCTAGTTGATTTAGGTAGTATTTTCTTTACTCAAAAGAAACAAGCTTGGCACGATACGATTGCGCAAACTTGGGTAATTGATAAATAGTATCCCGTGCAAAACCTATTTTCTTGACTTTTTTTAAAATTTTAGTCATTCTCGTCCTGTAAAAGATAAGCCTTGGTGGCGGAATGGTAGACGCGACGGACTCAAAATCCGTTATTCATTAGAGTGTGAGGGTTCAAGTCCCTCCTGAGGCACCACTTAATTTTAAAAACAAACCTAGTTCCTTTTTTTAAAAACAACCTTACCGTTGACAACCTTTTTAGATTAAAGTTAGTTAGTAATCAAATAAGCTTGCTATGTCAAAAGGTAAAATAACACAAATCATTGGTGCCGTAGTAGATATCGAATTTAACGATCAACTACCCGCAATTTACAATCTAGTTAAAGTAAACAAAAACTCAATCGAATATAGTTTTGAAGTGCAACAACACATAAACCCAAAAACTGTACGAGCCATCTCTCTCTCTAGCACTGAAGGACTATCTCGCGGAGATGAAGTAAGTGATACAGGGGATTGTATTCTGACACCTGTTGGGACTGCGGTATTAGGACGAATTATGAATGTTTTAGGGGAGCCAATTGATAATAAAGGAGAGTTTAAAGCTGATATTGAAAGAAGTAGAATTCACAGAAGCGCCCCTAAGCTTGAAGAGCAATCACCCAAACTTGAGATCCTTGAGACAGGGATTAAAATTGTTGATTTAATGTGTCCTTTTATTAAAGGGGGTAAAGTTGGAGCTTTCGGAGGTGCTGGAGTTGGCAAAACCGTAATCATCCAAGAATTAATTTATAACATTGCACGCTTTCACCAAGGTTATTCAGTTTTTGTGGGAGTTGGAGAGCGTACTCGTGAAGGAAATGATTTATATCGCGAGATGGAAGATAGTGGAGTACTAGCTCAAACTGCACTTGTCTTTGGTCAAATGAACGAGTCCCCTGGAGCAAGGCTTCGTGTGGCTTTAACAGGGCTTACTATTGCTGAGAACTTTAGAGATAAAAGTGGCCAAGATGTTTTATTATTCGTTGATAATATTTTTCGGTTCACTCAGGCTGGTAGTGAAGTCTCAGCTCTCCTCGGTCGCCTTCCATCAGCGGTCGGTTATCAACCAAATTTAGCTGAAGAAATGGGACAACTACAAGAACGCATTACTTCAACTAAAAATGGTTCTATCACTTCAATTCAAGCCGTTTATGTACCTGCTGATGATTATACTGATCCCGCGCCTGCAACTACCTTCAATCATCTCGATTCGACAATTGTATTAGAAAGATCATTAGCTGAGCAAGGTTTGTACCCCGCTATCGATCCCCTTGTTTCTTTCTCTAATGCTTTAAGCCCAGAAATTATAGGTCAGGAGCATTTTGATGTTGCTATGGAAATCAAAAAAACTCTACAAAGATACAAAGAGCTAAAAGATATTATCGCAATTTTAGGAGTTGATGAACTATCCGATGATGATCGTAAGCTTGTTAGCAGAGCTCGCAAAATCCAGAAATTCCTAACTCAACCATTTCATGTAGCACAACAATTTACAGGTAATAATGGAGTTTACGTGAAGCTTGAAGACACAATTAGAGACTTCAGAAAAATTTTAAATGGTGAATTAGACGATAAATCAGAAGATTACTTTTACATGAAAGGTAATTTAGAAAATCAAGTAGAAAATTAAAAATAATTTAAACCATAAAAACTATAAATCAATCTCAAAAAATATGGCATCAAATAATTCAATTCATATCTCAATAGTAGCAGAAAAAGTAGTGAATTTTATGGGTCTTGAAATATCTAATGCAATGCTTGGTTCTAGCCTTGTAATTGCAGTTCTCTTTATTCTAGGAATTTATATTAGAACTCAACTCAGAACAAAAAATGAAATCCCGTCAAAACCTCAATTATTTATGGAGTCAACATATCAATTTCTTGAAAATGTAACTTCACAGAGTGCAGGAGAACACAGGACTCGCAGATATTTAGGGCTCGTTATTGTATTATTCTTTTATATAATTTTTGGGTCTTGGTTTGGACTTTTGCCTGGAATTTTGCAAATTGGTTTTAATGAAATTTTAAATGGTAAAGAAGCTTTTATTCCTTTATTCCGAGCCCCTACAACCGATCTGAATGCAACCACGGCTCTTGCCTTAGTGGCTTTTGGAACAATTCAATATGCAGGATTTAGTGAGCTTGGCTTCAAAGAATACATCGGGAAATTTTTTAACTTTACCCACGCGGGAACCTTTGTTCTCGGAATGCTAGAGCTAATTTTTGAATTTGTACGTATCATTTCTTTTAGTTTTAGACTATTCGGAAATATTTTTGCAGGTGAAGTTCTATTAGCTGTAATTGGATTTTTATCTACTATCACGATTGCAGGCCTCCCAAAAGACTTTGCAACTGTTCAATTACCATTTTCTTCTCTTGTAATTGTTATGGAATTTTTTGTAGCGTTAATTCAAGCTTACGTCTTTGTTAATTTAATGACTGTATTTATTTCCGTTGCAGCCGAACCTCACTATCACGATGAAAAGCATGAACAGCTTAGAGATGAGCTTGGAGTCAGTTAAAATTAATCAAAGAATTATTTTATTTATAAATAGATTGATTGAATATATTATTCAAAAGTTGCCTTAGAGACTCTTTCTCACTGGCAATCTCTTGTTCTAGCGGCTCCCTTAAAACTTCTTGCAAAGCCTGCATCACTGTTACTCCCGTTTGAATCACTAAACTTTCTATTTGCAATATGATTCTCTCAATAGACGCTTCTGGTTGATTAAAAATAACTTCTGGCATTAGATTAATTGAATTAGCTAGCTTATTTATTTTTGTTGTTTGTTTTAATTCGGGAAGATTATTAATGATTAAACTCTTTTAGGCAAATAATAACTGAATATTAACTACACGATAATTAATTTGTTTTTAGAAACAAAAAAAGCTTGTAATTAAACAAGCTGTGCAAAAATAAGGCAAGAAATCACTTTAAACTAAGACTTTTTTTTCTCAGGGAAAATGTTAAAGTAACGACATCCGATTGCTAACCCTCGTGCTAGGCCTTCAAACCCAGGGACAATCCCAAAAACGATACTTAACATAGCGAATTTGGACACTAATTCGGCGAAATTTTTAACACTCCAATCAAAATTGTTATTAACAGGTAGGAGAGCCTGCGTATCGCGGTCTAGTTGTCTAGCTAGTTGGACAAGCTCGATATAGTTTGGGCTATCACCAACATATTCTTTCCTATTGCCAACGATCTGACTTTCAGTGTACAATCGTAACTCATGAATATTCCCATTAGTGATTAATAGCTAAAGTAAGAAAGCTCCAACAAGTCCATTCCCAGCGACATTCGATAATAATTTAGACATAATTTCCTCCAAGGAAACTACTATTTACAATCATAAACTGACTATAGTTTCTGAGTTTTAGCAGGGACTAAAAATTAAACTCAATGTCAATTTATATAATAACACAGCTCAAAACCCATTAACAATCTGGTACCTCTTGGCATACGTGACTACCATCAAATTGGCTATTAGTAATTATCTGCGGATTTGAGCTATCTGGCCCGATTACTCTACTGTCCTTGACGGCTAATGCATAGTTAGAATAAACTTTTTGACCTTCGTAAGTTGTATCCCCACTGTTACCGCCAAAAATTGACCAATCTGTCTCTTTGTCCTCGTTAAACCAACTAAGCATTCGGATATTATTTGAATAGGTATATTCAAACATGGCGCTTATCCATTGATTTTTACCTGCTATACCGTTTGGGATAGAAGTGCTTGATACCTCGTTAATTGAAACTGGCTTATTAGGCGACAAGGCTCTAAGCCGAGCCAACATATTATCAAAAACTGAATTGGGTGAATTCCAAGTCCCCCAATCAAAACTCTTGCCCCAATTGTAACCATCAATCCCAAGCCAATCAACGTAAATATCTCCTGGGTAATAACTCTCCGCCCTAATTCCTCCTTGGTCTGTATTATTAACACTCCAAATCCATTGCAACTGCGATTTGCTAAATCCTGGATTAACTATATTGTACATTCGTCTCCAAGCTTGTACATAAGCTTCTGGGGTACCAGACCAGCCGTACCAGTTGCCGTTAGCTTCATGAGCGGGGCGAAGATATAGTCGCCTATCATCACTAGTGTTCAGCTGTTTATCATTTCCAGCTATGTAATTGATCAATCTGGCGCGAAAGTCTGTGAAATAACCGTCTAGTTCACCCTGCATAATTCTGGTCTCAATTGTTGTATTGTCAGGATTGTCACTCCAAAATTCCAAACTCAAACTAGGAATACTACCCCGATTCCAAGTGGTTTCTAATTGTCCAAAAGTATAATCCGAATATTGAGGAACTGAAGCGCCGTATATAGTAATGCTGGCGTTTTTTTTGGTTTGCCACCGTTCAAGTTGGTCTAATTTAGTCCAATCTGGCATTGTTCCAGGATTTGGGTGAATTCCAAGTATTACGCAACCAAAACCCCCTGAGGCTTGAGTAGAAGAAGAACTAATAGAAGACGCTGTAGTGATTGCAGTAGAAGAAGTTGTACTACTTAAACTACTTGTAATACTTGAAGAACTACTTGTACTTACGCTATCGCAAGTAACTTCACCTACAAAACAAGGAGCTAATGGCTGTCTAGGAGAGCCACCTCCACCAATTGAATTTGGAGTATTGTTAGTAATTACGTTTAACTGAGTTATAATTTTATCCATATCTTTAAAGAATGGTGACTGTCTAAGAGAGCTTGTATCCCAGTAAATATTAAAATCATAGCCATACTTTGCTTTAAATTCAGTAGCTGCTTCTTTCTCATATGTAAAATTAAAAATACTACTATTACTATTAATTCCATAAGAATCATCAGTTACATATCCACCATAATTTTGGAAAGCTTTTGCCATTTTTTTAGCCGCATCAGTTTGTAACCCCAGTGAGTTAATATCAAAGTCGGGCTTTAGAGCAAGCAAAGCTCCCATTCTAAAGTAGTCTAAATTGCCTCCATAACCACTAGGACAAGCGTAGGAGTCATTCCGATCAGCAGGCCACATAAATCCTTTAGCTTTGTAATCATTAAAGTTAGTATCACCATTATTGCAAACCAAATATTTCCAGCCAGAAATTCCAATATTTAAAGCATGCCTGATGTCTTCTGGGCTGGTTAAATCTCCAGCCTTTAATCCACCACCAATAGATGATAATCCAGAACCCCAATGGGATCCATCTATTCCTTTACCTTTGATATTTAAATAGCAAGCTCCAGAAACAATTTTTACGCACCTTCTACCCTCAGAATCTAAATTCGCATAATTTGAATCAGCTTGATTACGTAAATATCCTGTTACGTTACTAGTTGGAGAACTTCTACGGCCAGGTTGTATTTGATAGAGATCCCCGTTATCATCAATCACTGTCGCGACTCTGTTGGTTGAATCACCAGATGAAATATCACTAATCATTCCGTCGTCTAGAGGGAGTATGGCAGTTTCAAATTGAGTTGGTTTAGGGTTTTGAAGCCTATAAATATGGTGCTGATCTCCTGCATATGTATCTGGAGCTGACATTCCCGCGGTTGCATACTGAGCATTACTTCCGATTGGCATATTCCAAATTGAGTCTCGGCTAAAAGGCCATTGATAAGGATCTCGAGTAGTTGGAACAGCGGCTTGGGCGATTCTATTATTGTTATTTAA
>JAYVFR010000025.1:0-21758 GCA_043772945.1 Minisyncoccota bacterium
ATAATTGATTTTTTAGTGATTTTGAACATAGAATTATAAGTTGTTTAATAGTTATCAAGGGTTGAGTAGACACTTGCAGGATTGAATCCTAGAACCCCAAATCAACTAACACTTAGTGTCTATTTATTTTCTCTCTTTGCATTAAATCATTCCATACTTGATTAGAAATTCCTCGGAACAATTTGTTTCGCCTGATTTTTGAATAGTGCAAATTTGAGATTCAGGAGAGTCAAATATCTGAATTTTAGCTTTTTTGTAAAGGCATTGATTTTCAAGTTTTGACTGATTATTTACATCAGAACTTAGAAGAAATTGATAATTATTATTACTCCAAGTATTATCGGATGAAACTTGCATAGTTGAACCAGTTGAATTATATCTAACTAGCAAAGAATCTTTTACAGCTGGATATCTGTAAACTTTTAATTCCGAATTATTTGAACATTTATACACGGCTGTTGGAATTTCAAATAAATATAAATTAGAAAGTATAACTAAGGCAGAGAATGCAATAACTATTAACATAATTTTTTTTAGGTTGAAAAAGATAATTGATTTAAAAACTTTACTCAAAATAAAGTTAATTATCAACATCGCAATGACTAAAATTGGGACACTGAAAGCTAAAAATATAAAGCTTAAGGGTAAATAATAACTAATATATTGAAACATAATTGTAAGATAAAAATTAAATTGAATCAAAGACGTCGCTAGGTGTCCATACACGATCGCCATATCTTATTCTATTACTATAATTTCCAGTATCATCCATAATATCATTCCACACTTTTTGACTAAAACTTGCACAGTTATAATTATCTCCGCTACCAAACAATATTTGGTAATTAATATTATTTCTTCCAGCGTTAGTAATTCCATGGCGATATCTAGAATTAAACCTATATAGATCCGAAATTCGTTTACCAGAATTTATACTCTTAGCCTTAAAACTCTTATAAGTACCAACATCATAAATTGCAGAAGCTATATCATCATTATTATCAATAAAAGCCGCATCATTATCACAAATATTATTAGTATGATTAAACCAAAAAAAAGTAGTTATATTGTCTCGCCTAAATTGGATTTGTTGTGGGCTGTTACTACAATTTCCAGAATCGTAATTGTCATAACCTGGCCACGCACTTTGAGTGTTTACTAATTTATCATTTACCCAATACGAAATAAAAGCATGTCCAGTCAAACCTGGTACTGGTACATATGTTCTACTCGCATTGATATTTACATCAAACTTTGACCCCCAGTTGTAATCTCCTGCTACGAATCTTTGGGCACTTGTGTTATTACAAGTGTATAATTGGATTTTACTACCCTCGTTCCATATAGCACCTGCTGAAACATCAAGACAAAACTCTGGTCTAGACCATGATCTTAAAGAAGTTCCATCAAAAAACCATTTTTGATTCTGACCACCGTAACACTCCCATAGCTGAATCCTTGCCCCATCAGTATAATTAGCTCCCGCAATGTCAAGACAACGATTGTCCGCTACTTCCGATCTAATCTCTTGTGTATGATTCCACAAACCCCATCGCTGAGCACTACTATTGTTACGGTTATAAGTTTGTATTTGGACTGCTCCAAGTCTTGAATCACTACCTGGCACATCAAGAGCCTTAACTTCATTATCCCAGAGATAAATAGTTTGTTTATCTTTAGAGTTATTTAAGCCTCTTGCCTCTGCGTTGATAGAACCTTCAAATAGATTATTTGCAATTTGGGTAAAGATATCATCTGTATTATTTTTAACTGTTTTAGATTTACTCGATGAGTTTGAATTAAAATTTTTTGATTCTTCTTGAGTTGTGGCATGTGTGTGAGTTCGTTCATATTCTAAGGCTTGTAGTCTCTCTGTTTCAATTTTTTGATTATTAGCCTTTTCTTCCTCTGGAGAAGTGTAGAAAGGATTAGTGTATTTTAATTTAGAAATAGTTTTAATGTTAGAGAACTTTTTGTTCTTTTTAAGCGTATCATCTTTTTTGATTTTAAGTTGATTTTTGTTATTTTTTGTTCTATCTTTTGATACTTTTTCCAATGTTGGGTTAACCTCTTCCTTAGTTATAATCTTTTTTGTATTATTTCCACTAAGATTACTATCAGGTTTAGAATTTTCAGTTTTAACAACAATCTCTTTGCTAATTTCACTAATTTGTGTCTCAGTAATTTGATCTATACTAGCTTCACTTATAGACTCATTTAAACTTGGGATTTCAATGTTCTTTGGTATCCATTGCCACTTAGCAATTAACTTGTCCATCTCTGCATCACTTGCTTTCTGGTTTGCTAGCTTATCAAATTCAGGTCTTGCTTGCCTTGATTGAGTAAGTTGCCTGTCTTCTTCTGATTTCTTTGCTTTTAAATAGTTCTCAAATTTAGTTGTAGTCTGGAGAAACTTTGCTTTAGAAGTTGATTTAATTTTATTAGATTTATTTAACTCAGTATTGATGTTTTGTGAGTTTGTAACAGGAATTTCTTGATTGTCTGCTAACTTTTTAAGTTTATTATTAAACGAATCGTAATCGGTTGTTTGAATTTCTATTGAATTAATCTGGATATTGCTTGCCTCTAGTTGGATGTTATTGGCTAGTGTATTCAATTCATTTACTTCAAGATTCTTGGTTAGGTTTAAAAGATTTACATTATCACTCACTAGAGAATAAACCGAATCAGTATTAGTTGAAGTTGAAGCAATTTTTGAATTAAGCTGAGTTTGAGATTTAGAAGATTTTAACTCCTCTAAAGTTGTTTTAGTAGTACTTTTATATTTGTTTATAATATCAATTTGAGTATCTCCTGATTTAATTTCAAGAGTTATAGGCAAAATTAAATTATCTGTTTCAAGTTCTGAATTCAGTTTATAAGTTACTTCTGATTTTTTATCACTATTAATTATCAAATCATTAATTAATGTTTGTATGTCAGATAGATTAGATCCATCTTGTAAATTAATCACATAATAATTCATAAACTCTTTAGTATTGCTACCAGCTTGAGTTACTAGGTTTGAAGGGTTAATCATCAGAGTTAAAAATAACGAGATAGATAAAATAATGCTTAGGACGTAAATAGATAGTGTCCTAATTGTCAATAGATTAAGCATATAAAAAGTATAAAAAATGTAGTTGGGAGATGTTTGAAATAATTTAGTATAGAATTGTTAGTCAATTAGATACAATAAAAAAGATATAAGTAGAATTGTTTTAAATTGTCAATTTATTAAAAAATTAACTAACTAACTACAATAAAAGATCAAAAATATAATACTCAAGAATTAATTGATAAGGTTAAATTAGCTTTTGAATTTTCTAAAGAGAATCATTTATTAGAAAAAGATGATATTATTTTAATCAATAATTTTGTATCAGATTATAAACTACGAATTATAAAAACTGATTTTGTGCTTGTACATAATGATTTGCACCCAGAAAATTATCTCGTTGATACGCTAGGAAATTATTTTTTGATTGACTTTGATATGTCATTTGTTGGTTAGAAAATTTTTGAGTTACATAAAATAATATATTCAGCACTTATTCCTGCTTATTTAGTTGATATCAAACTCCAAAATTATTATCCTAACAAATCGTTAATAAGGTTTTTAGAGGGTATAAAAACAACCTACCCAGATATATTTGATAACGAATATTTAGACGAGATTAAACTGATTATTTTACCTCAAATCTTGTATAATTTAAACAAACACAAAAGCTCAGTTGATTATAAACTAACTAGCGATCTGTACAAAATGATATTTAAAGATAATATTTTAGGAATAGTATTTCCTAAATATATAGCTTATTTCCGAGCTGATTACCAAATATTCCCAGATATATTTGAACAAGCTAAGTTAGAGGAAAAATTAAAACTAACTATTTTGTTAAACTGTAGAGATTACAATTTAGATATTTTATATTATAAAAATGGTGAGTCTTGACCTTGCTACTTTGCTAATTACTCTAAAGCCACTGATTATCCTGCTTGTTCCCCTGAGATTAAAGCTAAGTTTGGGTTAAGGTAATTTTGATAATATAACTTCCATTGTTGTATTCTGAACATCTAAAACTTGAAGTATTCTTTGAATTTCTTTTTCCGCTTTGGTATTTATTTCAAAATCACTTTGGGCTCTAATTTCAGAGTGTTTACCCTGTAAATTCTGACCAATTAAAAGTAGTGGCATCAAAAATATTTGTATCATATTAGATAAAAATAACCAAAAGACAAAAGCTGGAAATGGATCAAACCTTAAGTTAACTGGAGCAAATACATTCCAAGATAGCCAACAACTAGTCCAAATTAATATTACCAAAAAAAATCCCATCGTACCTATTTTTTGAGTAATCCACAAGGCTATTTTATCCAATGTAGATAAATTTTCTTTCGTTTTTTCGTATGTGTTGTATAATAAAGGCATAGCAATTTTTAGTTATATTGTTTGATTATTTTAAGAGATTGATATTAATTATTTTTTTGGTGACTATATAAAAAACCAATCCAAAAGTTAAGCCAACTAAAGCCCCTGCAAGTATGTCTGTGAAATAATGGACACCTAAATACAATCTGCTAAAGCTTACTAATATTGGAATTGACATTGTAATTATAGATATTAACAGCTTTATTGAATATTTTAATTTTGTTAACAGTATAAAATATATTGCAATGATAAGAAAAATTGTAAATGTAACAGTTGCATGCCCTGAAGGGTAGCTATAACTTGATTCTGAAATCAATCTATACAACGGATCAGGTCTTGATCTCATTATTATTTTTTTAAAGAAATAAGTAAATAAAAGGGCAGAGCTTGTAGAAAACAGAATATTTAAAAACGTGTAATACTGTTTATTTATAATTACATGCAACGATAAAATTGTAATTAATATCATTGCTCCAGTTTCACCAATATACGATACTTGAATCATAATTGGAGTTAATTGAGGTGATCTAAATTGAGCTATTAAGCTAATAATACTTTTATCAAAACTAAGAGTTTCAAATTCTAAAACCTCTTTTGTTAAATAGCAAAATATTAACATTAAGATAATTACAAAAGAATACGACAAAAAAACTTTTGATAAGACATTAATAAAATTATTATTTATATAACTTTTATTCTGATTTTGGATATTTTTAAGCATAAAATTAATTTGATGTTTTGGAAGTTTTAGTTTTAGTTTTAGTTTTAGTTTTAGTTTCGAAGAAAATTTAATCTGTTAATTTGTCAATGTCAAATCGTATAGAGAGTAGTAATAACCAAGAGAAAAATCAAAATAGTAGTTAAAATAATTAAGTACAAAATTATTATTCCAACTTAAACGGACAATTACTATTATTAAAGGCTTTACAAACATCCCTGAATTAATATTAGAGATCTCTCGATAATAGACAAAAACGTGAAAAATCTTTAATAAAAAGATATAATCTCAAATGTAATGTCTCAAACAAATAGTCCAACCAACCCTTTAAATAATCCTGCAACAAGTGATAAAGAACTAGATTTAGACCAAAAAATGCAAAGATTAACTGAAATCAAAAATCTTTTAGAAGAACGTAGAGTTACTCTGAGTCAAAGCCTTCCATTGTTGCAAGAGGCTTATAAACTTAAGAACGAAATTGAGACTGAGCTTAAGAAATTTGAGAATCAAGTGATAGAATTAACTAGCGAACTTCGTAATGACAACCAATAATCATATTTCTGTGCTAGCGGGGGAAGTTGTGGAGAATATTTGGCAAGAGAATTTAGAATCTAAAGTTTATATGGACGGAACTTTCGGGGGTGGGGGTTATACCAATCTCTTAAAAACCGTCAGTAATAATGAGGCTCAGATTACAGCTTGCGATTTGGACTCTTCTGTTTTCGAAGTTTTTAATCAAGAAACAAAAAATCTCACCTTAATAAATTCAAACTTTTGTGATTTAATTGAGACTTTTGAGAATAGTAGCTTAGCTGGCATTATGCTAGATTTGGGTTTTAATAGTAATCAATTAGTTGTTTCAAATCGCGGTTTTAGCTATCTTCAAAAAGATGATGTTTTAGATCTTCGCTACGATGTTAGTCAAGGACTTCCACTCTGGCAAAAGTTAATTAAACTTAAAGACGACAATAAACTTCGTGATGTAATTTATCAGTATTCAGGGGAGGAAATGAGTGCCAGAATTGCTCGCTCGATATATAATCATTTAGCCTCTGGGCAAGTAATTTACAAGGTTAGTGATTTAGTTAATTTAATATTAAGCGCTATTCCAGCCAAGTTCCAAAAAAAACAGTATTCTATTCTCTCGCGAGTCTGGCAAGCTCTGCGTATTTGGACAAATGATGAATTTGGGAGTCTAGAAAAATTTCTAGAAATAGCTCCAGATAAGCTTATTAAAGGTGGGCGGATTGCAGTAGTTTGTTTTCATAGCCTTGAGGATAAAATCGTAACCAAAAAAATGAGAAGTATTTCCAAACCAACCGTTGTAGATGAATTCGGTAATAAAGCGCTTGCTTTTAAGTTTCTAACGCCTAAAGCCATCGTGCCAACAAGCAAGGAAATTGAAGATAATTCCCGCAGCCGCAGTGCAACACTTAGGATTTTAGAGAAATTATAAATTAGTTGTAGACATTTGTTAAAAAATATGGTTTGGTTTGATTTGTAGTTTACATTTAGGAGTTTGAAAGATGGGCGATTTAATTTTCAATTTTGGGGTAATTCTAAAATTACTTTTGATTTTTTTAGTTACAATGCTAGTAACTTTAGTAATCCATGAAGTTGGTCACTATTTAGCAGCTAAATTGTTGAAGATTCCAGTTAACAAATTTGTTCTTGGAGGAGGTAAAAAAATATTTTCCTTCAGATTTAAAGAAACAGAGTTTATCTTAAGCAAACTACTAATCTATGGATATGTAAATTTTACTTGTGAGTTGAACACATTTCAAGGCTTAGTTATTTCATTTTCTGGTCCATTTTGTAATCTAATAATCGGAGCTTTATCTTATTATTTAGCTTTCGAATCTAGCCAAGTTTATTCATCAGATAGTTTGAGCAATACTATATTAATTCTAAAATTTAATTTTTTGAATATTGTAGGAATTTTTCAGACTGATTACAGTTTTGCTTTTAAAGGTTTGACTTTTTCGACTTCGATTTTGTTCGCATTAGGATTTTTTAACTTTCTAACTTTTTTTTCAAACCTTGTTCCCTTTAGCATTTGGGATGGCAAAAGTGTTTTAATTAATTTGTTGAAACTTACATTTAGAAAAAAGAAAGAATTAATTGATAAGTACCAGGATCAGATTGGGCTTTTTGTTATTGGAATCTACATTTCAATTTTCTTCAAAAACTTTTTTCACCTCTAGTGTTATTAAAGTGTCTAAAAAACTATTATTTTAGCTAATTTTTTAGCTAATTTTTTTGTATTTGTTAAAAAAATATAAAAAGTTTAAGATATTAGAATATGCAAAACAATAATTTTAATCCACAAGAAATTGATGTAATGTTCAACAAAGCAACAGAGAGAGCTTTTAAAGGTGAGTACACAGACACTCAAATTGAAGGCGTTTATGTGTGCAAAAACTGTAACACCAAGCTTTATACAAGCGTAAGCAAATTTAGCTCTAGTTGTGGTTGGCCTAGTTTTGAAAGCTCCATTGATAATAACGTTAGAGAGGTGATTGATAGTGATGGGAGGCGTGTTGAAATTCTGTGCAATCACTGTGGCATACATTTAGGTCATGTATTCAGAGGTGAGAAGCTAACAACACTTGATACTCGTTACTGTGTAAACTCACTTAGCATGAAACTTGTTCCCAAAGCAGAGATTGATAGTATAGTTAATTTTGAGTCTGTAATTCTTGGGTGTGGATGCTTCTGGGGCGTAGAATATTGGTTTAAGAAATTAAAAGGAGTTATTCGAACTCAAGTAGGATACTCTGGAGGAGATTTAGACAATCCGAGTTACAGGCAAGTTTGTAATCAAATGGGTGGGCATCGCGAAGTAATTCTAATTGATTTTGATAAAAGTATTATTGGTCTAGAAGAGATTTTAAGGTATTTTTTTGAAATCCATGATTTTACTCAAATCGATGGTCAAGGGAATGATAGAGGCTTGCAATATGAATCAGTAATTTTTTATGAAAATCAACCAGAAAAAGAATTAAGCGAAACGATTATTAGTGAATTAGCTGATAAAAGTTACAGCGTTGCAACTAAGCTTTTACAAAGAACTAGTTTTTGGACAGCAGAGGAATATCACCAAGATTATTATGCTAAAAATGGTCACACTCCTTATTGCCATTTCTACAAAAAAATATTTTAAATAATTTGTTATTTTAAGCTATAAAAAGCAGTAGAGTTAGAGTAAACGGTTATTTCAGTTTCACCGGTTAATAATTCTGGAGCGGATTTAGCTGGTTCACTAACACCTGCATTAGCTTCTTTGGTGTTATAATGTGGCGTTGCGTATCCGCTATTATCACACCCTACTGAGGTAGTTCCTTGAGATTCAGTTTTAACAAGTTTACCATTAATGGCTTCTATCTTTTTATAGGCTGTTTCTTGGGTTTTGATTTCTACTTGGCTTTTTAAATCATTACAAATATCTTCCACATTACCGATATCATAAATAAAAGAATCAAATTGTGTTACTCCTCTTTTGATAGTTTCATTTAAGACCATGTTTGGTTTAGTTGGGTCGCTAGAGATTTTTTCAAAAGTTATTTCAATACTTTTATCTAACACAGTAGATACACTTTTGTCAGTCTTGTCAGGTTTCTCAGGTAATGTTGGAGCGTAATAAGAATAATCAGGATACGAAGTTATATTTGTTTTAATTTTGGATTTATCAAGCCCACTAGATGCTAAATATTCTTGGATTGAATTTGATTTTTCGGTAATTTCAGCATTCATTTTTTCTAAATTACTTCCTGTTAATCGTATGTGTAGAGTAATCGCGGCGCTTTCTGGTTTAATTTTTTTTGATAATTTTTCAGAAATTGGTAGCGAGGATAAAACTTGGGTATTACGACTGTAAGTGTAGACCGCTGCTCCGCTGACACTAATTAGCGACAAGAGGCAAATTATAATAAATAGATAAGAAAGATTTTTAAACATAGAGTAATTTTTTTGAGTTTTTATAAAAAAATAATTGGAAGTTAATTCAAAATAAGTTGTACTGAGATAAGGAAATTGTCAAAAATTGCTAAAAAGATTTATTTTTTATATACTCCGTGCGAATTTCAATATGTCTAAATTATCAAAAAATTTTAAAAAACAAAAACCAGAAAATAGTTTAGGATCTAAAATATCTGATAAAGTTACCAACATTATTGGAAGTTGGAAGTTTATTATTATTCAATCATCATTTATATTTTTGTGGTTATCTTTAAATATATTTTTGCCAGAACAGTTTCGGTGGGATCCTTATACTTTTACATTACTTAATCTTGGGCTTTCATTTCAAGCAGCATACACTGCGCCTATAATTATGATGAGTCAAAATAGGGCGGCAGAGCGTGACAGACAAAAAGTTGATGAGGATTATCAAGTTAATGTTTTAGCTGAAAATGAAATTGAAACTATTTTAAAAAGCTTGGTTAATTTAAGTAGTGAAATTATTAAACACAAAGATATTAAAGAAGATTTAAAAACTTTGCAAACTGAAATTCAAGATTTGAAAAACTTAATGAAAAAAGACTAAATTAATTTAAATTAAGCAGTTATTTGAATTATTAATAGAACTAGGAGAGCCAGAGGTAAGAGAGGTGGTGTTTAAAGCGAAAAAAGTTGTATTTATTGAGCTAGTCTGAGAGTTAGGGCGACCAATAAATTCTGTCCAGTTATAATTCTTAAAATCTCTAATAGGAATATTTGAATTGCAAGAATTCATAAGCGAATTTAGTACTGTCATTTTATCTTTATGAATATTAATCCAATCATCTTGGCCACCATCTCCTAAAATTCCTCCAGTGTCGCCAGAGTTTGGATTCCAAGACCAGTAAAACCAATTGCAAATTCTTTTAGTTTTCATAAATTCTGTTAATTTATCAAAGACGGCCCTTTCTTTGGTTTCTTTGCGACCATATTGCCCTCCAAATTCTCCGATTGTAATAGTATAACCACTGTCAACTGCAAATCCAAATTTAGTTTGCCACCAGGTTGATAGATTATTAGGAAAATTACTATCATTAAATTCAGCCTGAATTGATACATCGGGTCCGTATACATGAGGGCTTAAAACAAGTTTACTAGCTGGGATAGATTCAGAGCGAATAGGAAAGCATTTAATAGGCTGGAAATTTTCACCCCAGTAATAATTTAAACTATTATTGCTACAAGTTAGGTTTCCACCAGTTGTACCCTCAACAAAGATTAAAATCCGTGAATTTACCTGATTAACAGCCTTACCAGCTTTTTCAGCCGCCAGCCGCCAGTCTCTTGTTGCGTTGTCGCTACCCCAGTCAACACTAGTATGAGGTTCATTTTTTAGGTCAAGTCCAACAAAGTTAGGATTATTGCTAAATTCTGTTGCTACAAATTTTAAATCGTCTAACCAGTTTTCTTCAGAGTAATTGATAGTATACCATTTTTCGCTTATTGCTTGGCAATCAGGTCTGTGGTGGTCTAAAATAAAATACATTCCTTGACTAGACATTTCATCTGTAATCTTTTTTAAAGTTTCAAGTGGTTTTAAATTTGCAATATCTGCGTTTCTATCATTTGAGGTATTAACACTGCCTCGATTAGTTATATTTTTAAGAGTCGCTGGACAAAATGGAATTCTAAAAGCGTTGAAATTCAAATCTTTCACTTGAGCTATCATGTCTTTGTAATCACGAGTCCATAAACCATGAGGTACAAGCGTAGAGTCAACTTCTGCCCCAAACCAATTAACTCCAAAAAGTTGAATTTCAGTTCCATTTTTATAAATTTTATTCTGAGAAGTGGTATATTCATTGATTGCTTGAACCTTTAAATTACTTTTATTTTTATTTATAGTAAACAAGCTACTCAAGCTGAGTGTTAAAACTAATATAAGAATTATATAAAATGTTTTTTGAATCTTTTGGGGCTTCTTCGTTAGCATATTTTTATTTTTATTTTTATTTTTATTTTGGAGTGATTCACATCACTTTCTTTAATTTCTCTATCTTAATTTATTTCTTTAAAAAAGACAAATCTTTAACTTTTTTACG
Organism: Minisyncoccota bacterium; assembly: GCA_043772945.1. GTDB lineage: Bacteria > Patescibacteriota > JACMRA01 > JACMRA01 > JACMRA01 > JAYVFR01. The sequence continues at coordinate 11,189 of JAYVFR010000025.1, forward strand.
TATTTTGATAAGAGTTTGAATATTTTTATAGGTCAGAGGCTTTAAAGCTACATCGATAGGTCCTAAAAATTGCCTTAATTTTCCTCTATAACCATCTTTAAATTTGCTGTAACCACTTCCAATTTCATAGCCTCCCATATCGTAGTTATTGCATCCTTCTAGTCTAGCTTGCCTAATAACAAGCAATTGTAATAAATATTGACTTCTATCATGCATTGCACTTGGAGTATTACCACCTAGAATATAATATAAACAATCATTTAACATAATCCCAAGAAACACTGACAAAGGCTCTTTTTTTTCGTTATAAACTACGCAAATTCTACCGAAGTTTTCCATCATCATCTCATAAAGATATTTTTTTGGTTGTGTACTAAAATTTTGTCTTTGAGTAGTAGAATAGTGAACGGCCCAAAAGGCTTCAAAGTTTTCTTTAGTTTTTTCAAAAGAATAGCTATAATTTTCACTCTCATACTCTTTTAATAACTTTCGAGTATAACGCCTTACTTGCTCATTTGTTTTAGACCAAAAAACTTGATTGTTGTCCCAGAATTGAATTAGTGTATCAGTTATTGAGTCACGTTTTACACAGCAATTAAGATCGCAAACAGTTGATTGTAGATATTGAATTTTTTTGGTATTACTAGTAACTAATAAATTCTTTAATGGCAAATTTTTCAGCAGCTTTACATAATTACTGGTGTTATCATAATCAAGACTTTTAGTTAAATTATCGTCAAAATCAAATTTTATAAAACAAATGTTTCTTTTTTTCGCTTCTATTATTATTTTTTCAAAAAATTGTTTTAGATCTAATTCTAAGATATCAACATCCTTATTTACATTTTTTAGAATAGGTCCTTTGGGTAAATACCAGAATTTTTGTTTTAATTTCCAGGAATATTCGTAAATATAGCTAGAGTAATTTTCATCTTCAAAGAAAGTATAGTTATGATTAGCTCCAGAGGCATTTTTCCAAAAATTAGCCCATTCTGGTGTTTGTAAAAAATAGTGTAGTGGTTTCATGTTAATCAAATTGCTTTAACTAAATTAAGATGTCAAACAACAAAAAAACTCCCATCAATATATGACGAGAAAGTTTATAGTTTGCTAGCTAATAAATATTTGGTAATTAACTAACTACAAAGGCTTTAATTTATTTGTAGCTATTACTTTTTTGTAGCGAACTTGAGAAACACTAGACAAGTAACGTAATAAGCTTCTGCGTCGACCTACTTTACGTAGTAATCCTCTACGAGAAGAGAAATCTTTTGGAGCTGCCTTAAGGTGTTCAGTAAGGTTTGCAATTTCAGTCGTTAGGATTGCAACTTGTACTTCTGGAGATCCCTTATCGGCATCATGAATTTGTGTTTTAGAGATGATAGTTGATTTTTTAGCGTTGATAGTTTTTGACATATTTATACTTTTATATACTTATTTTTTTGTATAGTTTTTATAGAATCTTACACAAACAATAAGAGAAGAGAAGTGTTTTGTCAATAATTGTCTTGATTCTATTCATTATCTATTATTTATCAATTTTACTTGAGGCTTCATTGAGAGTTTTATTGCTTTCGGTAAGCGCATCGTAAACAGATTGTCGAGCTTGTAATATTTCAGTTCCTTTGGCATTTGCATTAGGTGCTATTTCAAATTTACCTTCACGGTTATTTAAGATAATATTTTCAGTCAATAATTTTTGATATATTTCAATACTTTTGGCTAATTTTAAGTGTGTAGAAACTTCACTGTTTAAGCTTAATTCTATACCTTGCTTTTGTTTTACTAATTTTTCTGTTTTTTCAGTTAATAATTTGAGATCACTTTCTGTTTTTAGTAATTTATCAGCGTTATTAGCTCCATTAATAATAAAATAAAACATCAAGACAATAGCTAAAATTGAGATAATTAAGGATCCTAAGGTAATGTAAGTGTAGACGTTCCAAAACGGAAGTGGCTGCATTTCTGGTTTAAGGTCATTATTTCTTAAATTAGGTTTCTGAGACTGAGAGCTGGTTGAGGGATAGTGTGGTATTTGTGAATTCATAGAATATTAAATTTTAGTAATTTGTATAGTTAAATATTTTTGGTTTTCAGGATTTCCTCCTAGTTTTTCAAAAATGTCGCGACTAACTATAATTAACGTTTCTGGATCCAAGATTCGCCAATCAGTGATTTTAACATTTAGATTTTTATCAAGGTTTTGGAGTTTAAGCTCACTGCCAATCGTAACTTTATCTGACAAGATTGTTTGCGGTATTAATGGTTGCCATTCAATTTTAGCCTGAAATGTGTTATTGTACTCTGGAGTTTGTGAAATTTCAAAATTAGGGCGGGATAAATCTATTTTATAATTGTTGTTTTCTTTAGTAATTTCTGGAAACAAGTTTGTTTCATGGCTTATGTTATAATTATCGTTTAGAGCGTTATTTTTAATTATTGGTCTAATTGAGCTATTTGTGTTGTTTTCAGAATTAAAAACTCCACTAATCCAGGTAGAAAGATCAAAATTTGTTGAAAGAGTTGGTGGTAATTGCTGCAACAACTTTTTTTCTTGTTCTGTATTTTTAGCTTGGGCTATATGATTTACTGGATTACTAGACAATTTTGTTGAGGGGTTGGACGATAGATATTGTTTAGTTTTAATTGTGTTTGGACGTATACTGAGAACAAGTAAAATAAGAGCTAAGCTAAAAACTAAAACAAAAATTTTTCCTGTATTTTTTCGAAAAAAAACGTGAGATAAATATTTCATGCTCATAAATTAAAAAAAGCTCTAAATATTGTCAAACAAAAACTCCCAAGAGAGAATACTCTAAGGAGAAATTTGTCAACAAAAAATTCTGCAAGGAATTAATGGGTTATTACTTACTGTTTGTTGTCGCTTTAACGGCCTCTTTTAGAGTTTTACCGACTGAGAAAGAAACTGTTTTTGTTGCGGCGATTTTAATTTTTTCACCTGTTTTTGGGTTAACACCGTTACGAGCTTCACGTCTTTTTACTTTAAAAGTACCGAATCCAGTTAAAGTTACTTCGTTCCCTTTAATCATGTTCTCTTCTACAACTGTGATAAATGCATCAAGCATAGTTGCAGCCTGTGCTTTTGAAACTTTTAATTTAATAGATAAAGCATCAACGAAATCTGTCTTGGTTAGTTTATGGGGAGTAGTCATAAAAATATAAATATAATGAGAATCTAATGTTCGGCTAATAAACAGAGAGTTTTTGGTGATTTTGTCAAATATTATCTGGCTTGAGCTGTTTTAAGACTAAGTCAAAACAACTTCTAATCTTTTGTATTTTTTTCTAGATCTACTTCTATAATTTCTTTTCCATGATTTTTCCCACCTGTAACATTGCTAATTACTTCTTTAGTTACTTCTCTAGTTTTACCTGCTATTTCTCCAACTTTGTTTTTAACGCTGCTCAGTTCATCTCTAACTTTGTTTTTAACGTTGCTCAGTTCATGACTTGCTTCTGAGTATATTGTATTTCTTAATCCAGAGCTAAAATCACCAAATCTCTCTAAGTTTTTTTTGGCTTCATTTCCGAGTTTTTGACTTGTTTTTACAATTTCTTTACGATTCTGTTCTCCGTTTTTACGGGTAGTGAGGAATGCACTTATTGAACCAATTAATCCTGTTACAACGCCTGTAAAAAAGAGTTTTTTGGTTATATCATCTCGGCGAACAATTTGATATTTTTTGATTTTTTTGGTTATATTGAACATATAAAATACAGTAATAATTAATTAACACTAATTGTAAAACAGATTATTCATTTTGACAATTCCAAAAAGCTAAATCTCATTAAAAAAATGAATTACATAACTTTTGATATTGAAACTTACATCCCACAAGGAGTCGTCGAAAAAAGTGGAGGCGGCAGACTTGACACTGGAAGCATGCAAGTGAGCGTAATAGGGGCTTATTATAGCTGGCTTGATAAATATTTAGCTTTTTATGAAGATGATGTAAAAGATTTCATAGATAGTTTAGAATATGCAGATTTTGTGATTGGATATAATCATATTAGTTTTGATTTAGCAGTACTCCAAAAATATACCACCAAAAATCTTCAAAGATTAAACAATTATGACATTTTAGTAGAAGTTCAAAAAAAAATTGGCTATAGAGTTAAACTTGATAATATATCTCAAAGCACACTTGGGACTAAAAAAACTGACAGCTACGCTTCATTTAGAAATTATCATTTAGAAGGAAAGTGGTTTGAGCTAACAGATTATTGTTTAAATGATGTTTTAATTACTGAACAAATTTATCGCAGAATTCTTTTAGGTGAAACTCTTAAATATAGCGACATGTTAAAAACCTTTGAAATAATACTAGATTTACCAAGTAAAAATTTCGTCGCAGTCAACACTGAACCAGAATTATTATGGTAATTAGATAACATTTATATGTACCAAAAAATTAATTTTTCTCAAACTAAAAAACACGAATTGGAAAAATTTATTAACACTAAAATATATTTGCAATTAGCTTTTGGAGAGGATAACCAAAAAGTGTTGGAGCTTAATAGGCAGGGTTTTGAAAATTCTAAGCAGTATTTAGAGCGACATAAATTAGGACAAAGATTAAATATAATGGAGGAGAATAGTTTGTATCGAGCTGTTGTTTCTCTTCAAAAATCTTTAAAATTAACTAAAACTCCAAGAAGAATTGAATGCTATGATATTTCTCACTTGAGTGGAACAAACGTTTACGGATCTATGGTTACTTGTATTGATGGTAGAATGATTAAAAAATTCTATAAATTATTTAAAGTTAAAGAGCAAAATAACGATTACCAAAATCATGCAGAGGTTATGACAAGAAGACTTCAAAAATTTATTGATTATCCTAGTAAACTTGAATGGCAACTTCCAGATTTGATGATTATTGATGGTGGAAAAGGTCAGCTATCTAGCGATTATAGCATTTTAGTTAATTTTAATTTGCAAAATAAAGTTGAGATAATTTCACTTGCCAAAAAAGAAGAAGAGATTTTTCTAGTTGATATGAAAGACAAAACTGAAAGTGTCACATATTTTGAATCTAAGCTGGGTTCCCAAGGTGGAATTAGGCTGCAGGGGAATAGTTTATTTTTAATTCAAAGAATTAGGGACGAAGCTCATCGTTTCGCTATTAGTGCCAACAGAAAAGCACGCTTAAAACAAGCCTCTAAATCTAAAATTGAAGAATTAGAAGGGGTAGGTCAAATGACTAGAGATAAAATTTTAACTACTTTTGGCTCAGTAAAAGGACTGTTGGAAGCCATTCAAAACAACTTTGGCTCAGTAATTGAAGTATTAGGCGAAAAAAAAGCCTTATCGGTTAAAAGGCAATTAGATTCCAATAGCTAATTTAATTTCATTTAATTTTTCAAAAGCTTTGTTATTTCCTTTGGTTTCTACATTCACACGAATGAGAGGTTCAGTGTTAGATCCTCTAATTGTAAATTTCCAGTCAGGATAATAAAAAGTAATTCCATCAAGTTCACTCACTTGCCCATCAAAGTATTTGACTTTTAATTTTTCTTTAATTATCTGCAAATTTATGTTTTCTGGTAATGTAAAGTTATGCTCTCCTGTTACGAAATAGCGAGCATTCCAGTAGCTTAAGGTTTCTGATGCTTGGTTGCCACTTTCAACTAAAATTCTAACCATCAAAGCAAGGGTTAGAGCTCCTGAGTCCATGTAACCAAATTCTCCAAAATAATGATGACCGCTAGCCTCACCACCATAGATTGCATTATATTTTTTCATATCTGCCTTGATAAAAGTATGTCCTTGCTTAGTTACAATTGGAACGCCGTTATTCTCAAAAACAGTGTCAAGGGTCGCTCGTGAATAAGGAATGGGGAAAACTATTGCTTTATCAAAACTACTTGTGGGGTCGTTTGCTAATTCATTTAATAAATATTTAGCAAAAGCAGGGACTAAAAATTCTCCATTCAACCTATCTCCATGTTGGTCAACAAAGTAGCACCGATCAGCATCCCCATCAAAAGCTACTCCTAAATTAGCATTTAACTCTCTAACCTTAGCTTGTAGCATTATTATATTTTCATCTAATGTTGGATTAGCTTCATGATTAGGGAAAGTTCCATCAAGCTCCCAAAACATTGGTACAAATTCAATATTTGGATAAAGATCTTTGATAAATGGCATCAAATATCCACCCATTCCATTGGCGGTGTCTACTACTATTTTTAATTTTTTATTTTGCTCTTTCAAAGTAGTATTAATTATGTTTACTTTTCCAATTTTGTTATAAACATTTAGCCACTTTTCAATAACTGTTTTTTTGAAATTATCATCCTCAATAACTGTTTTTAACTCAATCTGCTTAATATCAAAGCCGTTTTTTAATTCAGAAATTACATAATCACGAATTTTATCAAGCCCTGCACTCAAACCAAGCATCTGCGGAAATTGCTTTACGATTTTAAACCCATTATCATCCTTAGGATTATGACTTGCAGTAATAATTACACTAGCGAAGTTGTTTGATTGTGCGGCTGCATAAATAATTTCAGTTGCTCCCACGCCAATTGCATTGACTTTAGCCCCTGCATCAATTAAGCCAGTATAAAAAGCTTGGTAGAATTCGGGACTAGAATAGCGACAATCATGACAGAGGTTTATAGTTAGTGGTAGATTATCTGGAATAAGAATTTTGTTAACGAGGGCTTTGGCTGACAAATAATATACTCCTGAAGTTAATTCAGGAACAGTACCACGCATATCATATGCTTTAAAAAATTTAAAAGTAGTGTTGAAGTTAGTCATAAAAAAGTATTATATCAAAATGCAATAAGTTTTTATTATTTTGGTCAAAGGCAATTTAAGAGTTTACCTAGCTTTTAATAATTTATTTGTACATTCTTAAATATTAGTATGTACTAAGAACATAGCTATAGGATTAAAAAACTTTTTATTGACCAAGTTTATTATCTAAGTTATAATTTGTATTATACACAAAGTAAAAAAACAAAAACCAATAAACATATATGCTTACATTCAAGAATATGACCAAAAACATTACAATACTTACGCTAGTAGCTGGCCTAAGTCTTGCAAGTTTGGCCAGTATTATATCAGCTCAGGCAGCTGGCGTAGCCGTTACGCTTACTCCTACTACTCGTACGGTTGCTACAACGGGGTCAATCTCGGTTATATTCACTAATACCGTCGCGCTTCCCGTCGGTTCTAAAATTAATGTACTTTATCCCAACACGTATACTGGTACACCCTCAACTGCTAACGTCACTATTAACGGAGTGGCCCCATCTGCTGTAGTTAGCTCAGCCAGTGGTTCTAATACTCTAGTTACCTTAACTACTGCTGCACTTATCCCAGTTAGTACTGCGATCACTACAGTCTTTAGTCTTACAACACCTAACGTTATTGGCAATTACAGTTTCGCAGTTTACACCGATACAGATTATGGCTCTGCTCTTCAGTATATTGGTGATGCCAACGCCGTCAATGTAAGTGCTTTTGTCCCATCTAATTTAAGCTTCGGAATTAGAAATAATACCGATACTGCGGACACTAATACTTGCAACATGGGAATTCTCTCAACCACAAGTAATGCGAATTGTGATTACAGACTAAAAGTTGGAACTAACTCAACAAGTGGTTATGTCGTAAGTGTCCAAACTACTGGTGGTTTTACTAGTGGGGGTAATACCTTTGCGAATGCTGCAGTTGGTGCTACGGGATCTAGCGTTACCGCAGGTACCGAAATCTATGGTGTTAACGTAACAGCTGGTAGTATCACTGGTACTGGTTCTGGAATTACATTACCAACAGCCTACGGAACTACAGCAGGCAACATCGTGAGATACAATAACACAACTTCAAATGTTCTTGCAACCGCTATCGCATCTAACGCCCCAGCTACATCAGGGGATACAACTAACACTATCCTAGTAAACCACAGAGCCGCTATCGGTGCAAATACCCGAGCTGGTAAGTATACACAAAAAGTTACATATACTATCATGGTGAATTTCTAGTATCAGTATTTTATATTTCTTTAGTAGTATAAATTCTTGTTAATGATTAATGTAATCCTAATTGTATTATTAGCCTATTGTAAGTAAATCACCCCTGTCAATATTGGTGGAGGGTTAAGTAACGCAAGTATTTAATAACCAACTACGTTTATTAATTAGTTCTTTTATCGTACAACAAAATAGTTTTAGTTAAATTTATTATTTTTTATATTATTTTTTGTTTAAAACCTCTATTTTTCCTAATATGTTCTATGAAATTCATAGCCTATCTAGTGTAGTAATAAAACGTTAGGACTTCTACAATAATCATACATTCATATTAATTATGCTTGACATTCTGAACTAATATTGATGATAGGATCTAAAATTTAAATTTCAAGTAAAATTTCTTAGAAAGCTAAAACTGCAAATAAAACAATTATGCACAGCAATCAAAACAAAAACCATCCCATAAATATCCTAACAAGTTTGACCTTAACTATCTCCCTAGGCACACTCTTAATTACAGGATTAGTTCAATTAGTTTCACCAACTCAGGTTTTAGCTGATGGCAACCGCGGACTGATAGTTAGCCCGTTAATCGTAGAAACTACTGTCTCCCAAGACCAAAAAACTAGTGAATCTATACGATTAGAAAATGATGGTAACAGTCCGTTAGAATTAAAAGCCTATATTAACAAGGTCAGCATCGACGAGCAAAACAATCCACTCCTAGAACAAGTAGAAGAGGATAATTCGCTTAATCAACTAATTCTACTCTCAAGTACAAGTATCTCCTTAAAGCCAAAAGAAGTTAAGAACTTCGACTTCCTCATTAATCAAGCAAAAGGTATTCCAGTTGGCAATCTAGCAGCCATCGTCTTCGAGCCTGTAACTAAAGATGACTTAGTGAATGGTGTTAATATCAAACAACGACTTTCAATTTTGGTCTTCGTTCAAACTCCCCAAAAAGAAGGTGATCCCACTCCTAAGTTTCAAGTAGTCAATTCCAAAGCTGATCTAACTGTTATTGATCCTTTCTTAGATAATTATAATTTAAGTTATCAAGTTACAATCCCACCCCCAAATTTATCAAGGTCTATCCCGTTCTAAATGAAGTTCCGAGTGATAAAAGTCTTGGACAAAAAATAATCCTACCCTTCGGGACACGAACAATTAATATTAGTAACTCGAGTCCTATTCAGCTTCCTATGTGGATTCAAAAATTACTTAATCCGAGATTTGATTATGATAAAGTAACTAACAAGCAAAATCTAACCGAAGGCAAAATTATAGGGGAGCAAATATGGAATTTTAATAATGACCAGAAAGAGGTAACCCAAATTAAAGTCTGGTTCTTCCCATGGAAATCTGGTCTAATTGTTGTTATTTTCTTAGCTCTTTTAGCCACTCTTTATTATGTTATTCTCTGGATTCTAACAAAAATAAAAATTAATGGAAAAGAGCTTTACTCGTCGCCTCATATTTCTAACCAGCTGCCAGTGATTATCTGTTTTTCAGTAGCTTTTATTAGTTTAATGATTCTAATTGTAACTCAGATGCTGATTCCACGAGCAGATGTCTACGAAAAAAAAATTGAAACAGATCTTACATTTAAACAAATAACAAATAATGAGCTAACACTTAACGGTAATTATTCAACCCTTTCAGCAATTGTTGACCACGGATTCAAGACTGACATTAGACCAAAGCTTATTAGTATCGATGATACCAATTGTCAAACCCCAGAACTCCCAGTAAAAGGCAATGGTTGTTACCTAGGATTCAACCTCTCGAAGGTAAGCCTACCAAAGGATACAATTCCAAAAAGTCTAATAATTGGGAACATCGTCACTAAAAATCTTCAAGTTATTGCTAAATCTAAGGTGTCTCAAGAAATCAACCTTGAAATTACTAATAAAGAATATACCGAATCCAATACAGTTTCTATTAACTTATCTAATCCTAACCTAGACCTAAATCAACCATTGGAAATCCGCTTTTGGCAGATTGATAAAAAACCAATCCAAATCAACAATATAATTATAGCCTACCAACCAAAATAAAAAAATAACTAGATAAAAGAATTGTTAGGTTATTATTTACTATTGCAAAATCTACTTTTTGAATCTGAGTCTAGAGACTTATGACTAATCTAGCCCTTACAAGTCAATTTATAGTGTTAATAATAAAAATATTGTGATTAATGATTATCGGCTTGATACAATACTTATAGAACCTATTTGATATCTATTTCTGGTTAAAAACAATTGAACTATTGCTACGCTTGATTCCAATATTTTTTCTACATTATTAAGTAATATAGATATTTAAGATAATTTTTCATTAAGTTTTTTTATAATATTGATTTAAGAGTTTACCCATCTTTTAATAATTTATTTGTACATTCTTTAATATTGGTACATACTGAGAACATAACTATTTTTCATATGGCAAGACATACAGTTAAACAAAAACAAATTACAAATAAGTTCGAACATCACTATTTTAGAATAACTAAATTGTCTAAATTCCTCTTAGCCACTTTTATCTTGTTATCTTTATT
>JAYVFR010000026.1:0-21709 GCA_043772945.1 Minisyncoccota bacterium
AGGCCGTGGGATTATAATCTAACTCAAATAATAAAATATGACCCATACAACAGCAATCTACAAACCAACCTTCATGCAAACACTCCTTGGTAAAAATTACAAATGGTGGTATTTTATTCTCTATTACCGAAATGCTCAACTTACTTATAATGCCAATTCTTTATTTCACTCCCTATCTAGTATCATTTCTTTTATAATCCTTGTATTATCTTGGTTTTTTATCAATGGGCAAAATAATAATTATCACAGTTTTGGTAATATTTTAACCTATTTTAGTATTGGTTATATTTTTTCGGGACTAACTCCAATGTGGATTAGTGAAATGCTTGGTTACAAAATTTACGGTGGTGGATTAAGCACTTATCTAATGGCACCAACTTCCATATTTAGACTTGGAATTTGTGAAATGATCGGTCGAGGGGTTATCGTTGCCTCTCTACTAATTGTAACGCCGTACCTTCTAATCTTGCCTTTTATTTGGTCGTTTCTAAACCATAGCTTTGAGTTAATTAATTTGATTTGTTTAATTTCCTTTGTTCCACTTACTTTTATGATTAAATATACTTTAGACTTCACTATGGGATGTTGGAGCTTTTGGTTTATTAACAATGGGGGATTTATGCGTTTTTACGGATCAGTTATTGGTGCTTTAGATGGATCACGAATACCACTTAACTATCTTACAGTATTTATACCTTTTATTACGTTTCTCCCTACTAGTTATTTTTTTTATCTACCTGTAAATTTATCACAAAATTTCTCTTGGAATGAATATTTAAAAAGCTATAGCGTTGGAATTGCTTGGTGCCTTGTCCTCTATTTCTTAGCCAAATGGGTGTTCAAGATGGGGCTTAAGCGTAATGAAGCTGTGGGGTTGTAAGTTGACTATTGACAGTCAATAGTAAATAGTAAATAGCCAACAATTGTAATATAACCTGCCTAGCAATCAGTGGCACACCAAATGGAATAATAAACAACCAAAATAACAAATTTGAAGTAATTAATGAAGCCTAAATTTTATGACCAACCTAGCCACCTACAAACCAACCTTAATGCAAACACTCCTTGGCAGGAATTATAAATGGTGGTATATAATTAAATACTCCTATAGTGCTAGTAATAGTAATTTTAATGCATTTATATTTTCAACAGCTATTAGAACCATTGAATTTTTAGCAGTAATTTATATTTGGAAAATTAACAATTCGCCAGCGTCTTTGATAACTTATTTAGCGATTGGCCGAGTATTTGATAGATTATCTTTTTCAGAAATACCGACTATTTTGCAGATGTATATTAGTAGAGGCGGGCTATCACGTTTTCTCTTGCTTCCAACTAACTACTTCGCTTATATGATTGCTGATAATATCGGATACAATTTAATTAGATCAATTATTAATTCAATAATAATTCTTGGTTTTGCCCTTATAATATTTAATGGTAGTTTAATCTTTACGGTTAACATATTTTATTTAATTTTCTATTTTGTAATTGCATATTTGATTAAATCCTTTTTAGGGTTAATTACTGGATCAATTGCTTTTTGGGTTAATGACAATGCAAATTCAAGAGCATTAGTTGAGTCAGTTCAAGTGGCAAGTGGCTTACTTTCAGGAGAAATTATTCCACTATTTATTTTGTTTTCTGGTTTCTTAAATCCAGTTTTTTGGACTCCTTTTGCATTTCTTTTTCATCACCCGATGCAGGTCTACCTTGGAAAATACGATTTTAATCAAACTTTAATGGTTTTTACTGGTGGAATTGCCTGGTGCGCTGCCCTCTATTTCTTAGCCAAATGGATATTTAAGATGGGATTAAAGAGGAATGAAGCTGTGGGGTTATAAAAAATAGTTATCTCTTTGGCAAAACACCACCTGAATCCAAACACTCTTGAATATTATTATATGAAATAAATTTTTTGGTTTGATCGTAGTAAGTAGACCCCAAAACATGACATTTATTGCCACTAGTAGATTTTTTAACTGGTGGCTGATTAGTATTAACAGAGGAAGTGGTAACGGAAACTTCTTTAGTAATTGGTTCTTCAACTGGTAACTGTCTATTTTTTTCAATATCTTGTTGATTTTTAACAGAAATTTCTTCAGATTTTTTTACTTCCAATTGCTTTTGCACCTCAGTTTCTTGAGCAATTTTTTTAGAGTCTGCCAATTCTTTTTCTTTTTTCTCTTTTAATTTTCTTTCATTCTCTTGCTCAAGTTTTTCCTTTACTTGTAATTCCACTTTTTCATCTTGGAGCTTTTTTTCGTCTGCAAGCTTTTTGGATTCCACAGACTTTTTTGCTAGTTCTTTTTCTAGTTTCACTTTTTCAGATTCTAGACTTTTATTAACTTCTAATAATTTATTTTTTTGAATTACTGCATTTTGATTTATTTGATTATTTGGCTTAGTTGATAAGTTTGGATTAACAATTGCTTCAGCAAATACACTAATAAACCCAAACCCAAATGTAGCGAAAATACAAATAGCAAAGGAACCAATAATTTCAAACTTAGACGTAACTTTAGGGTGCTTCTTTAAATACAAGTAACTTCCATATGTTGCAACTAAAACAGCAAGAAGCCAAAGTAAAACCCGATTTGTAGCTAAACAAACAACTAAAACAGGGCTAGTAACTAAAAGTAGTTTGTTTTTCAAAACCCAAGTTTTATTGATAAAGTTTTTCATATTTTTTATTTTTATTTTTGTGGATTTTTGTTTTACGCGTTACTTTAATTGGTTTTCTTTAAAAGGTCAAAATTTTTAATTGCTTTTTAAATTGCTTAGCATTAAATCAGTAAAAAAACCGCACAAGCTATAAAAAATAGTTATGCGGCTTCAAAAACTCTCAATGAATTAAACTATGAGTCTTGTTCAAAGAAATTATCTTGTTTCTTTCTAAGGAAAAAAATACTACCCAGGAGAGTTGTTAAGCTAACACCAGCGAGAAAAACTGCTGGAACTATTGCGCCACCATTATCGTATCCAGAACGCACAAGTCCCATAACACCCCCGACACTTGATGAGCTCGATTGGCTAGAGGCGATAGAAACGGATGAGCTAGTAGTAAAAACTTGAGGATTATCAGAAATTACTTCTGAAGTAACTGTTGACGATGCAGAAGAACTTGATATAGGTACATCGCCATCTCCTCTAGGAAAGGGAATTGTATAAACTTGAGCCCTTCCAGAGTTAACTACTGATTTATTAATCTCATTCCAGTTTTCAACCGCTTGATTAGAGTTTTCGAGAGGACCACTTACACTATCAACTGGAGTTTGATTGGTTGGAAAAGCAGACCAATTCTGAAAATTATCTTTAGCACGAGCATAGTAAAGAACTTTATCTCCCACATCAACTTTGGGAATTTTTGCTGTGTAGTTGTTTGTATCTTTGATTTGCGTTGCTAATAAAATTTTCCAAGTTATCCCATTATCAAGACTGTAAGGTACTTCAACTTTACTGATTCCACTCCCCATAAAATTCCAACTTAAATATGGAGTTTCTGGATCAACTACATCACTGATAGTAATTGTTGCGCTATTGTCCTCGTTTATTACATGAGTTTTATTACCAATTGTTGGAGCAAGCCAATCACCAATTGGTGTGTCGTTACCCCCACTAAAACATGGTTTATAAGGCTCTCCAACGGCCTCAAGCCAAGCCTCAACTCCTTTAGTGGTGTCCCACATGTTGGTATTAATGTAGTCCCAGTATGTAGTAACCGCTTTTAGGTAAGCTTCTTTATTGAATGCATTTGCATTTGGATTATCCTTTATGTAAAAAGAATTTGGATTAACTCCTTGCGTATAATTAAACCAAGCAGTTTTTTGAACTCCAGCCATTAATTCACGACCTCGATAATGAGCAAAAGCCTCTTTAGATTTATCGCTGTAAAAAGTATCATCAGAAGGTCTAACTACATAGTTAGGATAATCACCTGAATGAAGTGGCTGGAAACCGAAATCCCAAATTTGATTAATATTTTCTAAAGCGCTAGATCCGCCAATTCCACTATTTCTATATTTACTAAAAACAACCGCCCTTCCATACCCTGCCGTATAAGAACCATCTTGCATAGCTGATTTAGGAGGTGTTAATAGATCAGGCTGCACACTCTCAGGAGTATCAAGATATTTATTTAAAAATGGAATTGCACCAGCGGGAGTATTATCTTTATTCATACCATCGCCATCACGATAAATAGGATCATTAGTTAATTCTGATAAATTAATGCTAAGAGCAGGGTAGAATAAATCTCTCCCGCTTCCTGGCTCTTGAGATCCTTTAATTGTGTAATCGGGTAAAGCGGTTGCAGAATTTTTACGCCACTTATAGTAATCTAGTGAGCTAGTTTGATATTTGGAATAATTCAAACCTGCTTTCTTTAGTGCAATAGCAAGCTCACTAACGCTCCAGGGAATTGCACTTTCGCTTCTACTGACTCCCATGCTAAAATCACTAGCAGTGTCGTCGAACTGACCTCCATTACCACTCTTATCAGTAAATGACCAGTAATATAAACGATTTGGAATTTTAGTTGTAGATTGCTTATCTCCTACTGTCATTTTATCGATTGCAAAATCAGCACAAACTTTAGCCTTCTCTAGTAAGTCATTTGGAGATTTAATTTTTTGATCAATTGGTAGGAGAGCGTTTATACCCTCAATCCCGTTAATGCTGGTACGCTGATACTCGGTAATCAAATAACGAATACAAGTAGCTTGACCAATGTGACTTTTATCGGTGTATTTAATTAAATTATTTCCTGCACCCCAAACATTAGCAGGGATTGTTTGATCTGGCGTAGCACCGTCTTTCATAGTAGCTACGTACATTCCACCACTAGTGCTATCTAAAGCGTTTTTTAGGATAAAAGCAGTCTCTCTGTTGTAATAATAGTTAGGATTATTTGAAGTTTTAGTTTCATTAGCAAATACTGATATATTTGGAGCAAAAATTAACCCCACAGATATCAAACTAACTAGACCTACCCAAAGTTCTTTGATAAAAATTTTTGGAATAAACATAGAATTAAGGCTAATTTACATGTTTTAAAAAAGCTTGTTAGCTACCTCAACCTTTAACTTTTTGTCAAAGATTCAAAAAGCAATTATAATCGTACAGCAATCTTAAAATAGATTTAAAAATAAAAACAAAATATGCCGTCCTTACAGATTAGTGCTGACATGAATAAACTGAAATTGAAAGATCAAATTCAACTTAAACTTGATATAATACATTTGCTTAACACGAGCCTGCCTAAATCTAATCAAAATAAAGACTTTTTAGATTTTAAACACAATTTACTAAGACATGGTGTAGTTCAAACTTTAATTCAAACAAATAAAACAGATAGCAACTCCAGCAACTCTAAAACTGATCAAGAAATTTTGAGGCTAGTTAATTCCAAATATCATATTTATGCAGATCCTAATTGTGCTGAGATTAGTTACAAAGACTTAAGTTGGTATGGAACTTTTACGGTTGTAACTCATTTTTATCAAAAAATTCTAAAAACTTTTAGCGAATATTTGAATTTCCTTGCGTTAGTTGATGAACTTGCTCTGAATTTTAACTCACCAAGCGACTATTATAAGCATTCCCAAACCAAATATGAGAATAACCAATTAAACAGTTTAGAGAAAAAACTATATGAATTTATTGCTCATTTTGACGAAAAAAATCCAATTTTGTTCATGGACAAGGAGCCATGGTGGCAAAAATTATTCCCTAAAACATTAAAAAAAACCTCTGAGTAAAACTCAAAAAGGTTATAGTGTTTGCAGTTATTTTTGCTTAGAATCGACTTTTAATAGAATTTCTTTGGGTTTGTTGAGAAAAGTCAGGTAAAAAACAATTTTATCACCGTCAGCACTCAGCTCCCAAAAAAGATTTGGCGGTAAAATATTAACAAAGTAATCATCAGGGGGATAGTAAAAAGCAACGCGAATTTTTAGCTTTTCTAATTCTTCTGGAATTGGGATATTAAGCAAAGAAAAGTTTAAGTTTTGACGCCATGTTACTGATATCTCTCTATTTGTAGTGTTTAAACTAAATAAAACATGCTGCTTTCTCTCTAAATCAATCACATAAAAAATTAGCATATTACTAACATTTGTATAGTAAACGCCATTGGGTTTATTGATTAATCCGTTTGAATCAACAGTAACTCCAAACTCTGCTAGCCGTTTTCTGAGAGTGAAATCCGGATTTGGAATTGTTGTTTCTAGCAATTTTCTAATGAATGTTGGTAACATCTCGTTTTTAACTCCGATAACAATTACGTGGGACTCCCAATCCTAAACAAGAACAAAATTTTTTGTCAAAAAAGATAACCAAAAACTACAACAATTTATTTACTGCAAAACTAATTTCTCAGCTTTACTCCAGAACTTAAAGAAAGAAGGGTAGTAGTCTGTTAATCCTTGGAACATTCTCTCTTGTTTAGGTAATTGATTTAAAATTTGCTTGTATTCTGAACTCCTAATGTCTCTTTCTTTCAACACTAATATTCTAGTTTTTGGGGCTATCAGCTTAATTTGTTTAACTAAAAAATCGATTTTAGTAAGGGAAATTAACCATTCCAAATTCTCAATATAAACTAAAACTGGATTAGATTTTTGACTCAAATCCGCTGTAATTGTGGTAATTGTAAAGATATTATCTAGATTACCCTTTGCACTAAGCTCTTTAATTTCTTGAATCTCCTTATTACTTAAAGAGTCAAAAAAACTAGCTAAATAATCAGTGTTATTTTCTAAAACTATTGGCTTTCTATCTTTAAAAATATCTGGAATAATTTTGTTGGATGAATTGTGATCAATTTCCTCATACGTCTTATCTAAAAAAGTTTTATTTTGGCGATCGTTAGTTAAACCGTATTTGTTCAGATTTTCTTGATTAGCAAAATATTTTTTAGCCGAGAAAGTTCCCGCAACCCACTGCCAGGAAAGAGTATTAGAAGCTAAATCGCCATCTATTAAATAATAATACATCCATCTGGAACCAACCTCCCAACTTGTCCCAGCAACATTACACACAAGCATGGCAATCCACATTCGCTCGTGATTGTGCAAATAACCAGTTGTGTAAAGTTTATTTATAGCATTATCAATTATCTTAATACCTGTTTTAGCTTCCAAAATAGCAACTGGCATAATATTAGAAACACTGAATTCTTGCTCTCTCTTAATGCTTTTAAAAATGTCTTTTCTGAGACTTAGATAAACCGATTGAAAAAAATCCCTCCAGGCAAGTTCTTGAATTAACTTCATTGAATCTGCTAATTTATTTTTACTCAAAATAGAATTTTTAATTTCATTAAGCGACAAACTTCCGCAAGTAATATAAGGAGA
Organism: Minisyncoccota bacterium; assembly: GCA_043772945.1. Lineage (GTDB taxonomy): Bacteria > Patescibacteriota > JACMRA01 > JACMRA01 > JACMRA01 > JAYVFR01. The sequence goes on from JAYVFR010000026.1 coordinate 7,356, forward strand.
TAATTTAGTCACACTACCGTTTAAAGAGTTTCTGGTGTTTTGATATTGCTTTGGGTTAATAGTGTTAACATACTCTAACAATTCAAACTTAGTTTTAGGCTCAAAAAAAGGTTTTTGGATTCTTTGCATATATTCTCTAAGCTAAATGTGAATAATTTTTAAGTCAAATTAATTTCTTGTTAAAAAAGGCTTGTCAAAATAATGAGAATTAATTTATTTCTTCTTTATGAATAGTTTTAACAGTTTTAATTTATCAGAATTTAAAGGCTTAAGTTTTTCTGAAGTAACCGATAGAATTCAAAATAATCAAACAAATAAATATAACCTTAATAACGGACGGACTTACTGGCAAATTTTTCAAGAGAATGCTTTCACTTTAATCAATCTAATTCTAGCTTTAATTACAGGACTCCTTGCTTATTTCGGATCTCGAAGCGATGCTTTAATTTATTTTTCAATTGCCCTTTTAAATATTCTAGTTGGACTCACCCAAGAAATAAATGCTAAAGTCAAATTAGATTCAATTAGCAGTTTAATTAGTCCATCAATTCAAGTAATTAGAAATGGAGAGATTATTACAATTAAAAGTACCCAAATTGTCCTCGATGATTTAGCTATCCTTGAGAGTGGAAATATCATTCCTGCGGATGGAGTGATTGTTAATGGAAATATTGAATGTGACGAATCTCTATTGACTGGTGAAAGTGAATTAATGCAAAAAAATAAAGGCAACCTGAAATTCTCACAAGTTTACAGTGGAAGCACTGTCATTACTGGGAAGGCTATTTTTAAAGTTACTAAAGTTGCAGGAAACACTACCGCTTCTCAAATTGCTAACAAGGCTCGCCAGTACACAAATTTTTTGACTCCTCTACAACAAGAAATGAATTTAGTTGTGAGAATCTTATTTTTGATTGCTGTAATTCTAGGTGTAATGACAGCCATTGCATCTTTTTTATCCCTTACTCCAATAAGTGACAGCATTAGAACTACCGCCGTAATTCTCGGGATTGTTCCTAACAGTCTGTTTGCAATGATTAATTTATCCTACGCGCTCGGTGGTGTAAAAATTCTCCAAAGTGGTGCCTTAATTCAAAAATTAAATGCAGTTGAATCACTAAGCAATGTTGATACTCTCTGTATTGATAAGACGGGGACATTAACAACTAAAAATCTAATTTTAGAGCAAATATATGAAAATGATCAGCTTGTAAATAACTTAAACCCCTTAGTTTGTGATTATGCCAGAATGTTAACTAGCCATAATGCTACTTCTGAAGCAATTCTCAAATATATTAATAATAATCAAGAAAATAATCAAAAATCTCTCAGAGAAATACCTTTTAATTCAAGTTACAAATGGAGTCTTATTCAAACAAGCAAGCAGAGTTTAATTCTAGGAGCACCCGAAATTTTAATTCCTAATCTAAAAAATTTTGATATGGGCACAAACAATATTCTCTTAGAGGCTCAACAAAAAGGATTAAGAGTTTTATTTTTTGGAGTTACAGATTTTCAAGATATTAGTTTTAATGACAAAATCCCTGTCCTACCAAATAAAATTGAACTAATTAATATTTTAATTTTCAGTGATCAAATTAGACCTCACGCCAAAGAAACTCTTGCTAAATTTCGGGAAGTGGGAATTAGGATTAAGGTTATCTCAGGAGATAATGTTGAGACGGTTAAGGCTCTTGCTAAACAAGTAAACCTTTCTGATAACTATAATTGTTTAAGTGGACCTCAAATTGACGAAATAAGTGATTTAGAGCTCGCTAAGCAAATAGAAGAAGTTGATATTTTTGGAAGAATTACTCCTGAACAAAAAGAAAGAATCATCAAACTAATTGGATTAAATGGTCATTACACCGCCATGATTGGAGATGGAGTTAACGATGTAATGGGCCTAAAGAGGGCAAACCTTGGAATTGCCATGGAGAGCGGATCTGAGGCAACCAGAGCTGTGGCCGATATTCTACTCTTGAAAGATTCTTTTGAGTCTCTCCCTAAGGGACTTATAGAAGGGCAAAAAATACGGAATGGATTAACCGAAGTCTTTAAAATTTATTTAACCAGAATTACTTACCTAACTCTTGTAATAATTGCAATTCGCATTGCAGGGCTACCTTTCCCATTCACCGTTAAACAATCCTCTCTCTTAGCACTTTTTACAACTGCTCTTCCTGCAATCGGCCTAACTATTTGGTCTCATGCTGGAATTAACCAGACTAAATCACTTTTTCAATCAGTTTTACGTTTTGTCTTTCCTGCCTCAATCGTAACTTCATTAATTGCTGTGATAATGCTTATAGTTTTAACGCTTAATCAATATTATAATCTGTCCGTAAATTATAATTTCTTTGAACAAATTAATTTACCCGACCTCCAGAAAGCAATTGCCCTAGCCCTTCCTAAATTACAAACAATTTTAGTTTTATTTTTAGTTTATTCAGGATTAACAATTGTAGTATTAGCCTCACCTCCAAGTAAATACTTTGCTTTTGAAGCAAAAACTAAACGTGATTGGCGACCTACCGTCTTGGTTATTTCCCTTTTACTCGCCTTCCAAATACTGTACTCTACCTCCTCGGTTAGAAGTTTCTGGGAGCTAGAAAAAATTGGTTTATCGGATACTTTTTTGCTGTTTGGTTCCTATTTTGTGTGGCTTATATTATTGATTATAACTTGGAAATATAAATTAATAAATAAATTATTAGGATTAAATTAAAATTGCTAAGAATTATTTTTTTAATACATTGAAACTACAAAAAATAATCCCCCACGTGATGTTTTCACAAAGAAAAATCCCAACAAGTCTAAAAACGAATAAACGAGTTTAAATTTGTTGAGATGTGTTGGTCATTTAAAGGCTAGCGACGAAATTTTTCAAGCAGTTGTTTTTTCTCCTGCTTTAATTGACTTTTGGTTTTTAATAACTGATCTTCATAAAATTTACGTTGATTATCAGTTAGACTTTTTTCAGTCAGTATTTTTTGGATTTCTGCAATCCATTGATCTTTACTAAGTTCCATTTGGGATTTTCTCCTTGAGTTTTGAGTTTGAGAGAAACATAATTGATTGTAACAATTACATTCCTAACAAGTGGTAACTAATCATAAGTTTTAGGTTCGGTCAAGCGCTGATGCCTTGTCACAAGAAAATCATTTTCCCTACTCACTTGTTATTTAAAAACTAAAAATCTATCAAGCTTCGTATAATCTTAATTTAATTTTATTAAAAAAATTTAGGAATATCTAGCAATCTTTTAATAATAGACTTTTATTGGCTGGGTTTCTATATTTCAGCAAAAATTCAAACGCCTGATGATTGTTATTATTAGTGCAGATGATGTCATTATTATTTGCGGAGTTAATTGTTTGAATATAGTCATTTGTATTAGCTTTAGGGTTTGGCCCATATTTATTAGCCAAACGTTGCACTGTTTGATTAAAACTTCCAAAAAGATAAAAATACCAAATTATAACAAGCAAAAGTATTTGATCCAAAATTAGTTGATCACGAATTTGGTCGCCACTAAAGTCAATATAATAAAAACAAGCAACTAACCTTGAAAGAGAAATAAAGATAAAATAATAACAAAATTTATGTAAAAATAAGAGTTTTTACTACTTTTAAAATATAGCATATTAAAAAGATTTATTATTTAATTTATACAAGGCTATACAATTAGAACATACAATTTGATGTTTGCGGACACCGTTATCATAATAATCTGTTAAGCTTTCTGACTGAGCTTTACACTTAACACATTTACCAATAATTTGATGGTCTGGACTGCTAGTATGAAATCCCATCACAACTCTTTTATCAAAAACATATAATTTGCCTAAAAAATCTTGGTTAGGAAATTGTTCCATGTAAGTTATAATTCCACCTTGAAGTTGATAAACATCTTTAAACCCGTTGTGAGTTAGGAATCCACTTGCTTTTTCACACCTTACTCCACCAGTGCAAACCGTTACAACTGTTTCATTAATTAAATCTTGGATTTCGGGAAGAATTTTTGGTAAATCTCTAAAATGTTTTAAATTATCTAAAAGAACAGAGTTGTAAAAATGACCAACAGCATGCTCGTAATCGTTACGAATATCAACAATGTAGAATTTTTTACCCGCTTGAAACCATTCATGAAGCTCCCTAGAGTCTAAATACTTACCAGTCAAATTTCTATGAGGCCCCAATTTGTCGTTAAACTCTAAGTTTGTGGTTACTATTTCATCACGAATTTTAATAGATAATTTAGGAAATGATTTGCCATCTGTATTACTTTTTTTAAAAATTATGCCTTTGAATTCTAGGATTCTCTGAGTTTCAATTATATATCTGTCAATATTTTGTTTTGATCCTTCCAGAGTTCCATTAATCCCTTCCTTAGCAACAATAACTCTACCTTTTAAGTTTAGTGACTGACACAGCACTTTTTGATTTTTATAAATACTTTCAACATCAATTAAATCGATATACTTATAATATAAAATCGTTATGTAGCTCATTATATCTGGTTTTTAATCAATACAATCGGTCAAATCAGCTAAAATTTGTTTTTTATCTAATTTTTTACCAATTAGAACCATACGACTAAAATCTAGTTTGACATCGATGCGAGCCGTCTCAAAAGGTATTAGGGTTTTACTAGCCCCAACCATTTGGAATAAATATACTCCAATTTTATTTTCTATTTTAATACGTAATATACCTTTGGCTCTAATGCAACTAGGAGGAAATTTAGTCTGTAACCAATTATCTAATTTATGAGGATTTAAAATTTCATTTTCAGAAGTGGTAAAGACTACCTCGTCTACACTGTGGTGTTCATGGGTATGATTAGAATGTTTGTCGTGAGACTCATGTTTTTGGTTTGGGTTAATTTCTAAAAGTTTTTTTTCGTCCCATTTACCAGTATCAATCAATAAGCTAGTCTCAATATCTTGGTTATTTATTATAATTGAAGCAAGTGGGTTTAATTCTTTAACAATTTTTTGAAGCTTATTAATTTTTGTGATTTCGACTTCTTGAGTTTTATTCAAAATAATAATATCGCTGTATTGCACTTGATCAATAGCAGTTTGATAGTTAGTTTGGGTTAATTCATAATTAATTGAATCAAGAACACAAAGAATTCCATCGAGCCTTACCCTTCCTTTCAAGTCATCAGCCGCAAAAGTGTTTGCAATAGGTTTGGGCTCTGACATTCCCGAGGCTTCAATTATTATATAATCAACATTACCTTTATCTAATAGCGTATTTACAGCTTTAATTAAATCGCCACGAACAACACAGCAAACACAACCATTAGACATCTCAATAATTTCTTGATCACTGCTAACTATTGTTTGACTATCAATTGGAATATCTCCATTTTCATTAATTAAAAGACCAAATTTTAGATCTGAATTTTCACTCACTATTTTATTCAAAAGAGTAGTTTTACCTGCACCTAAAAATCCTGTCAATATTGTAATTGGAACAACTTTTTGCATATTTAGTAATGTATTAAGTACTTTTTACTCCTTGGACTGACCTCCCATTAATTCGTCTTGCCATTTTTTCAACTCTTCCCATTTCTCATCTCTTGCTAAACGCGATTGTTCTGCCCAAGTAGTAGGTTTATGTTGAGCAAAATGAGAACCTCCGTCAGTTAAAATCTGATCTAAAGTTTCAACACTTGCTTCAGCTAAATCACTGAATGTGTTGATCCCAGAGTTATTTAATAGCTCGTTAATTTTAGGACCAATTCCTTCAATTTTAGTTAAATCATTTTTTTCGCTACTCGCACTAGCGGGCTTTGTAATTGCTTTTTCGACTGTTAATACTTTCTTGGTGGTTTTGGAGGCTTTTGCACTTGTTTTTGATTTACTTGTTGTTGGAGTTGAAGCTACTAAACTGGTCTTAGCAATTTTAACGCTTTCACCGTTCTCTCCTAAAACTTCCAATATAGTTTCATAGTGTCTATATCCATACTGACGATGATAATTTGACTTAGCTTTGTATTTCACTACGCGAATTTTCTTCCCCTTTTGGTGAGTAACGATTTTTAGCTGTAATTTTTTACCTGCTTCACTGCCATAGCTATATATAGACGGCAAATCTAAAACCTGATCAATTTGGTACTGATCCATTCTGTCTACTACAAATTTTTGTCCTGGAACTACTGTATATTGTTTAGATCCTAATTCTACTACAAAAGGCATAATTAAATGATGTTATTTATTGGTTTATTGTTTATTGTTGGTTGTGATTATCTAGTTTTTTGAAACTGAGAGAATGCTTGTAAGCATCTAAAACACAAATTCTTTTTTTGTCTAATGCAATTAGTCAGTTACACTCAAAATTTTAACTGAGTGTTTTGCTTGTTTAACATATATTTGTACAGTATCATTAGCTCTTTTACCTAGAATTGCTAAAGCTAGCGGTGATTCATTACTAATTTTAATGTCATCTGAAAGAATATCGGCTTCTGAAATACCCATAATTTGAACTGTAAAGTCTTTTTTTTCTTCAGTGTATTGCAATTTAATAACGCTACCCACTCTGATAACTTTGTTAGAAGTTATAGAATTATCATCTGAATCAATAATTTGATAGTCGTTTAATATATCTTCTATTTCTTGCTTACGAGCATTTAGACTCTGTTGTTCGTTCAACAAAGCATCGCGGGCAGCATTCTCTGACAAATCTCCCATTGCCATTGCTTCGTTTAATCCTGATAAAACTGCAGGAACCTTAATATCGAGAATTTCTTTATATTCAGCTTGTAATTCGGCTAAACCTGCCTTGGTGATAAAATTAGACACAAGATAACTATTTAAATTTAAAAATTAATATAATATATATATTCCTCATATTGAGTTTAACTATTATAAATTGTCAATTAGATCTAATAAAAAGAAAAACCACCTATCCTGAAGACTCAACCAAACACTTTTAAAAGAAAAGCTGGGAATAGTTAGAATAGATGTCTTTTTAGGTTTTATAGATTTTTATATACTTTATTTTTTTTATATTTCGCAATAGATCCATTAGATTTAAAAATAATCATTTCATCACCAATAAAAAAAGGAATCCATTTTTGTCGGGTTCTAGCAGCGGCTAATACATTGGCTCTATCTCTATTAGTAATAGCTTTATATCCTTGATAAAAAATCCACTGGTCTGGAACAATTTTGTCACACATAAGTGATTTTTCTCTTTTTAGAAAACAACGACAAAAACAAGAACGTAACTAGTGACTAAAAACAAAAACAACTATAAAACAGCTCAAAAAATAAGTTTATAAAAAATATTCTAAACTGTTTTGTGTTTTGCTAATTTTAATTTAACCCCACCTTATACAATCTATTAAAAAATTTTCAGAAGAATTTGTTTTTAATAAAGAGACGTCTCAAAGGGGCAAAACAGTTAAAATTACAGTAGAATATTTTTACGCTTTTGACAAGTGATAGGTTTTAAGATATTAGTTTAATACGGGGGTATCTCTGGGTTTGACAGCTGTTTTGAACTAATAATGTGCTAGGTAGTTAAGCTTAATTAACTTAAAAAATAAGCAACAAATTAAATGACGAAAATAACTCGTTCTCTGCTTACATTAATAACGGTTGTGACAAGATTCTTGCTGCACTTGGAATCAATGTAGGCGTACCCGAAGCTATCGTTGCCTAAATTTTGGTATGCAATAGCTTTTGACCCACCGCGTAATGCAGTGCTGGTACACAATTAGCTGTTTTTCTTGTTTATGGAAATAGTTAATTGTAGCAAAAAAACCCAATTAGTAAACACTTGTAATTATATTATTAACCGCTAATTACAGTATTTAGGTTAGTTAGAATTAGATTTTGTTTTTTGTGTTTATGAAATCTAATTGACTTTTAATAAACCAAATATGTATCTAGTCTGAAAAAACGTTTTTAGAATCAAACAGTTGGACGGGGGTTCAAATCCCCCTACCTCCACCAACTAAAATTAGCAATGGTATTTTGTAATAAAAACTACACCAATTCAAGTTGAAAAAAAACCTAATTAATTTTAAAATTCCAGGAATTCTATTGAAAACAATTTTTATAATCCTCCCTTTCCCAAAAATAAAAAATATATGTTTCGCTTATTAATTCCTTACACAGACCCTACGACTAACGTAGAAGCAGTTTTTGAAATTTTTGATGGGCAATTTAAGCATATTCCCATTGAGATGATTACTCAATCTCGCGTTATAGTTTTAAACCCCGAAACCCAAATTCTTTTAGTTCATAATCAACTTTCCGATGAGTGGCAGTTACCAGGAGGGGGGCGTGAAGAAGGTGAAAGCATTAAACAGTGTGCTGTACGTGAAGTTCTAGAAGAATCTAACGTAATAATTAGTCCAAATAAACTAAAACATCTATACTATCAATATGTATCAACCAAACAGTTCGATGAATTAACACAAAAAACTTGGTATGAAAAACAGTCTGCTCACGTTAGATTTATAATTAAGGCAGAGACAATAAATGAATTTATAGAAGATCCTGATGGAGATATTGATAAGGTTATGTGGATTGAAATTGATGATCTAGGCAAATACCTTCCTTGGGGACAAACAGTTGATTTGATAATTGAATTAGTCAAAAAACATTTAGAATTAATTTAAAACTAATCTAGCCTTAACGCTTTGACCAAGTTTAAAAACTTTGCTTGAGTGGTTGAGCTGAGACATTATAAAAAATTTTCCGCGGAGGGAAATCTCATGTCAAACAAAAACAGTAAACAACCAAATTTCTGGGTAATTTTTTTAATATTCCTAATAGCTTTAGTGGTGGGATTGACTTTATCATTGGTTATAACATTTATAATGCTATTTTTTAAAGGAGTGAGTTATACACTAGTTTTCGCTATTCTGTTTACAAGTTATTGTAGTTGGTTAATAACTAGCAACAAACCGAGACATTTTGATATAATTTCGCTCGGAGTCCTATTAGTTGTTCTTTTTTTTACAGGGGTAATTTTTTCTTCTGTCGCTCTTTCCTTAACAATCATCTTTGGACTGCAGAATTTCTGCTTCTTGTTTAGTTTGGTCTTTGCGACTATTTTAAAGTTAATAATTGTAAATAAGATTTTTTTTGCGAGAAAATATCGCTGTGTCTTTGACGAGGTTTAATAAATTGTAAATCCTTTATTTATTATGAAAGCCTTTATTTATTTGAGTTTAATTTTCGCTATTTTACTATCTAATTTCAATTTTATTATGATTAATACTCTTGCTGATTCGAACCTTTCTAACCAAAATCTTTGCAATGAAAGCCTTCTATGTCAAAACCAAGGATATAATATATTTGCAAGTTCTGATGTCAAAAATAAACCTATTCCAACTAATCGCGTTTGGAGTGGAGTGACCTTCAGTGGGCAGAATCAAGGGCTCTTCATGTTTCCGCAAACAGTTAAAACTGAAAATAATGAACTTAAATTTGGCGTTCCTAATTACGCAACTCAAGTTAAGGCTAACTCGATAGGTGGAGCCATCGGTGGAGAAACTTTTGGGCTTACTGGGTTAGGACGCAATGTTACTAATAGCGAAGTTGTTGATTATTCAGATTTGACCGTTAGAATTGCTTTTAAAGACAGTAACAAAGAAACGCTTTTTGAGGCTAACTTCATTCAAGGATCTCCTCATGTTTTCATTTATCCCAAAGTCAAAGAACTGACGATCAAGAGTGGAATTTATGAGTTTGAAAAGTCTACTAACACTCTTAATTTTAATCAAAATAGTTACGGTGTTTACACAAATTCAGCTATTAATTCCTCCAGCCCTAAAAACCTCACGATAAATTTTGAGAAAAATCCTAACGATTTCTTAACTATCACAAGACTCCCTAAAAAATCAGATTATAAACTTCTTGAAAACTCTAGTTTTAATCCAATTGATAAAATCTTTGCTACGATGGGTGCTAATTCTAGTAGTATAACTACAAATCTTAACATTACATATTCAGAAAAAGCCCGTAACAAGATAACTATTTGGGGTTTACTTCCTCACCAAAATCGCTTAAACCAAACTCCATTATTTACACTAAATTCAATCCGAGGAACTCAAAGTTTTTACAATTATGGAACTCGTATAAATATCAGTGCTGATAAAGTTCCTCTTTTTGAAAATCTTCCAATTGATACCTCAAACCCAGACATAGAAAAATTAAAAAGTGCTTTGAAAGATGACATTAATTCTTTGAACTTAAATGATACTGAGGCTAGTTATGAAGGTGGTAAAGTTTTAGCCAAAGCGGCTCGTCTAATTCAAATTGCTGACAGTCTTAAAAATATAGAACTTCGAGATAAAGCAATTAATATTCTAAAGCCAGAGCTTGAAAAATGGTATAATTATACAAACGGTAAAACCAGTAAATATTTCCAGTACGATTCTACAGTTGGGACGCTAATAGCGCAGAAAGCTGGTTATAATTCTGATACTGAAATTAATGATCATCACTTTCATTATGGTTATCATCTCTTTGCGGCTAGTGTAGTTGCTAAATATGACAACGCATTCCTCTCTAAAAATAAAGAATTTATTGACTTGATAGCTTCTGACTTTGCTAATTACAATCGTGATTCTAAAACGTTCCCTTATTTACGTAATTATGATTTTTTTGAAGGACATTCGTGGGCTAGTGGAACAGTTCCATTCGGAGATGGTAATAACCAAGAGTCCACCTCTGAAGCTATCAATGCGTGGTATGCAGTTTGGCTTTGGGGTCGCGTAAGTAATAATCAAAACTTTGAAAAGGTAGGGCAATTTCTCTACTCCAATGAGGTCAATAGTACATATTATTACTGGTTAAATCATACTAACACTCCTTCAATTTTTCCTAAGCCGTATGCTAATAGTATAGCGAGCATTGTCTGGGGGGGTAAGGTCGACTATGCGACTTTTTTCTCTAGTGATATCCTAGCTATTCATGGAATTCAATATTTGCCTTTTACAGCTGGTTCTACATATTTATATAATAAACAATACCTTCAAAGAGATGCTCTCTTACTTAAACCTCTTGTTCAAAGTCGCAACGATGGTTGGGTTGATCTAGTTAGTATGTATCTTGCTATGAATGAGGGTAAAAAGCTCTTTAGCGATACAAAATGGCAAAATCTCCCGCTCGATAATGGTAACAGTAGGTCTAATTTGTATTCTTGGCTAAATTTTTGGGATTCTAATCAAGGTTATTTGAGATTCAGCGGCATTAATTATACAGGGGCATTAATTATTAAAAACAAGTCCTATCAAATAATTATTGATTGTAGTGTTGACAAGGCTACTTCAATTGGAGGTAAAAACTGTGTTCGCGGAACGAATTTGTTTGATAATTCAAATCCTTTGGAAATTCAAAAGATTTTTAAAGCACAAAATAACACTACCATTAACACTGAAACTCTTGAAGTAATTCGCGGAATTTTCAATGGGCTAAAGAAATAGTTTTAGAAAAAACCAATTTTCAAATATTTTTCGTGCGATCTAACTAATAGTAACGAATCTTTGAAAAATGAATTGTCTATAAATATTTGCAATAGTAACGAAATAAGAGCTCTATTAAATCAAGATATTAATTTAGAATATTTTTATTTAATTAAAGAACCCAGCAAAAACTATTTTGTATCTTTTACTGAGGCAGAGTGCTAATCAATAATATCTTCATCGTGTAACTCTTTGGAGTCTAATTTAACTCCACCCATCTTAATAAAAACTTTCCCATTTAAGTGATCATGCTCATGTTGCAAAATTCTAGATAACCAGTTCTTAGCATTTAACTTTTTTTTGACTAATACTGGTTCATATTTCCCAGACAAAAAATTACTTAAATTACCGATTGTAATAAACTCAATTGTGATACTACTTGGTCTCCAAATTTTATAGTATTCATCTGGAAAAGATAGACAACCCTCAATCATTTCTGATTCCATATTAGAATAAAAAGTAATTTTAGGATTAATTACTACAAAGTCAGGCTGTCCATTTGACTCTCTGATAAGTTCTTTTTCTTCACTTAAATGTACAATAAATAGTTTTTTTAGTATGCCAACTTGAGGAGCAGCAAGACCAACACCTATCCCTTTAACTACTTTATACATTTCTTTGATCAAATTTTTGTCCTCGGAACCTAGAGGGATTTTAACTAAAGAAGCTTTTTGTTCTAAAAGGGAGTTTGGATAAGTGAGAATTTTTAACATCTAATCAAAAAATTATTCTAAAACTATTGAAGGCTTATCGTTACTAGAAGGTCTTTTGTTTTCTGGAGTATCGTCGGTTGTTACGATTTCAAGCTTCATCCCTAATAATTCTTGGGCAAGTTTAATATTAATTCCACGACGGCCTACTGCAAGGGCTGCTTCTTCGTTTTTTAGATAGACTCTAGCACTAGCACCGTCCAAAGAAATTTGAACTTCATCAATTTCAGCAGGCTCTAGAGAATCCATAATCATAACATCTAATCTATTTGGTTGATTTTCTATAATATCAATTTTTTCTTGCATCGTAGGGGTAATATTGCGCAAAATATTAATAATACGCATATTACGACGACCTAAAATCGAACCAACGGGATCAATATTTTCATTCTCTGAAGCTGAAACCAGAATTTTAGTACGACTCCCCGCTTCGCGGACAATTTTATTAATTTGCACAATTCCCGCTTCAATTTCTGGAATCTCTTGCTTTAAAAGTGCTCTAATAAAATCAGGATGAGTACGTGACAAAAGTGCTCTTGACCCACCCTTAGCATCTTCAACAATATCCACGATAAGTGCCTTAACTACATTTCCAGAACGTAATTTATCAATTGGTAGAATATTATCTTTACTCAAGAAACCAAAAGTTTGACCAAGCTTAACTTGATAACCTCCTTTATTAAAATAATCAATTTCAACATTAACTAAATCACCAATTTTTTCTTTAAATTCTTGTAGCAACTTAGTGTGCCTTGTATTATTAATAGTTTGCGTCAGAACTTGTTTAGCTACGAGAGAAGCTATTCTACCAAACTCAATTGATTGATCAATTGCAATCTCAGTTTTAATTATATCATCGAGCCTAGCGTTTGGATTAGAAAGACGAGCCTCAAGTAAGCTAATTTCCTGATAAGGATTTTTAACTTCATCCACAATCGCAATAGTTTGATAAAGACTGTATCTGTTCTGATTCACATCAAAATTGACTTCATAGCTATTCTCCCTTTTACCAAGCTCTCTACGATAAGCACTAGCAATAGAAAGCTCTATGGCATCTATAACTTCTTCTAATTCAAGTCCTTTTTCGGTGCAGATTGAATCAATTTGTTCTTTTAGTTCTGATTTTATAATAGCCATAGATTAAGAGATTATTGAGAAATTTTTAAATGTTTTTTGATGATTTTCTAATTATTATTTAACTTGAATTAAAATAAAAACTAGAACCTTAAGCTCTAGCAATTTTTTTATTCTTTTATAGGTCAACATTAAAACAAATAAGAAAACTTGTCAAAACTAAGATTATTCCCCCGCTTTGAGGGGGTGTCAATCGGTAGATTGACGGGGGGTGTTACTAAAAAATTAGCCTTAAAATAACTACAAAAGTGGTTTTCAGAATGAAATACCGTTGCATAGTGTAGAAATTTAATGACCTTTTGGAGTTTTAATTTCTCCCCATTAAAGACAAAAGCAGGATTAAAGCTAATTTGAATTATCTGGGTTTGGGTTTGGAGCATTTTAAAAACACTTAGTGAATCTCAATACCAGCACAATCAGGCACACGAAAATCTATAACTTTTTTATTATTTAAATTAAAAATATAACATAATTTGCATTGTATTTCTGAAACAAAGCTAGTATCATGTTCTACTCCTTGATAATAAAATTCAAAAAAGTCATAAAGAAATTTATTGATTTGTTTTCTGTTATCAAAGTAAATAAAATAGTCATTATTGTAATTAAGAATGAATTTATCATCTGAATTACTTATTAATTCTAACTCTTCTCGTAAGTCAATCATCATTTCATAATCAAAAATAAATTTTCGCTCTCCTGTTTCTAAAGCTTTTTCTCTTTTATTAGTAAGGAATAAATTTATTTCATCATAAAATTCTTTTTGATTTAGTGTCTTTTCTATTCTAAAATTGTAATGTTTACAATATTTTAAAATTAAATCTATTATATAATCACGAAATTCTAAATAAGATAAACTTTTTAAATGTTCTAAATGATCTTTAGGATAAATACTGTTTATAGTCATAATTACTATTAGATTAAAAATTAGGATAAGTTATGTGTGAGTTATAAGGCCTAGACGGGTCTTTAAATTCTAAATTAAAGTGAGGTTGTCCTGCGTTAAAATCACCCGA